>JAWWPY010000403.1:0-13346 GCA_033854735.1 Streptosporangiaceae bacterium
CAGCATGCGACCTCGATCATTCGATCCCGTACCACCTCGGCGGGCGGACCTGCGAATGCGGCCTCGGACCCGTATGCAGGCACGACCACAAAACCAAGCAAGCCCCGGGCTGGTCCCTCACGCAGACCCAGCCCGGTCACATGACATGGACCGTCCCCAGCGGACGCAGCTACACCACCGGACCCACCAGCTACCCCGACTGACCACTGGCACCAGCCGGAGTCTCCAGGCGGTTGACCGTACGGCTGCTGCGTGACCCGCATCCACCCGGATGAAGTGAAGATCCAGGCCGCAGGCTGCGTACTTCCTGACCTACCTGGCAGTGCCAGGGCTGTGGTGGCCAGCAGGCGGGGGAACTTGGGGATTCGGTCAGCTCGCCGGTTCGAGAAGCCGGTCACGGAGGGCCGCTAGCTCCACGTCCCGCAGGCCCGCCGAGCGCAGATATGCGACAACGTCCAGCCCGGCCAGTGTCCTCAGGAGCACGTCTCGCGCGGTGGTGCCCTTGCGGGCCAGCACCCGCTGAATCTGCGGACCCCGGTCCTCAATGCCCGCCGCGGCGTAATGCGAGCGCAGCCGCTCGGTGCTCAGTTCGTAGTCCGCGGCGATGTTCTCGGGCCGGACGCCCACGAGGGCGAGCAGCAGCAGGGTGATGAGACCGGTGCGATCGCGCCCGACGGCGCAGTGGACCAGGACGCCACCCGCGTCGGCACGTGCCACCGCAGCGATCGCCGCCGCGCACCGGCCCGGATGCTTGTCTAGGAACGGTGCGTAATACAGCGGGTTGCCTTCCAGCTCATTGGCCCGGCGGTACTCCCGGAATGCGGTGTCGGCAACGTCATCGAGCGGCACCCGCACGGTCACCAGTCCGGATGGGCGGGGCGCGGCATCGGGCCCGATCTCCTCCTCGTCGCGCAGGTCCACGACAGTGCGGACGCCATGGCGCTGCAGCGCGGCCCAGCCGGCTGCAGTCAGGCGGTCAATCCCGTCCGAGCGCACCAGCGCGCCCCAGCGGACCTCCCGGCCATCCGACGCGGGCAGGCCGCCCAGGTCCCGGACGTTGAAGCAGCCATCCCACGTCAGATTCCTGTCGATCATCACAGGCCCCTGGGTAGTGCATTCCGTTATACGTCTGCACCCGAGCGTATCCGCAGGCTGCGGCTCCAGCCGAGCACAGCCGCAACGGAAAAAGACCCTGAATGCCGCCGCCCGCCCGGCCGGGGGGATGGCTGGACGGGCGGCGGGGTATGTGTCCCGCGGCCAGCTAGCTGGGTCCTGCGGGGACGATGATCCGGTCGAAGTCCGGAGCGTATGCGGTCGGATTCGCGAACTCGATCGTGTTGCTCCCTGCGGTCAACTGCAGGGGCAGAGTTACCGTCCCGACGGTGTCAAAGCTTCCCGTCGGGGTGAACGAAACCGTCTGCGGCGCACCGCCGTTCACGCTGATCGTGGCTTGGCGGCCTGCCCCGTCCAGGTAGGCGATGGTCACCTGGTAGGTGCCGGAACTTGCGACGTTAACTCCATTGACAGTCAACGTACCGCCTACGCCGACGTATCCGACCTTTTCCCCACTTGAGCACGCCGAGCAATTTGCTACCACCGCACCGCCGGCGATCGTGTTCGCAGGCGACTCCGCCTCGTAGGAGGTGGCCACGGGCGGCGGGGTAGCGCCGGTCGTAGCGCTGAAGCCGTCGAATACAGCCTGTCCCGGTGAGCCGGTGGCGTGCGAGGTCAGGAACATCCCGGCGTCCTGCGCGGCGGCCTGACCAGGCAGCACGGCGCTGCCCACGCTGAGCCAGGTATTCCCGTCGTAGGAGTAGTAGCCCGTGTATGTGCTGCCGCTCCGCTGGAGCTCCAGCCAGATCGGCAGGTAATCGGGGATACGTCCGTTGGGCGGCGTCACCGAGTCCAGGTAGGCGCCGCCGCCGCTGTCCCATTCAAGCTGGATGCCGCCCGATGGGGATTCAAACAGGACCACGCCCTCAGGGGTGGTGCCGGATCCGCTGATGTCGTTGCGCACCATGATCCCGGCCTTGGCGTATCCCGTCATGTTCTGCTGCGACACGACCTTGGTTTCGATCGTCGAGGAAACGCCGACCGCCCCCTTGAGGTAGATGCTGCTGTAAGCATCGGTGCCGGAGTACAGGTCCGCGCCCGCTCCCACGATGCCGAACTCCTGACCGAGCTGGCCGAATACCGCCGTGGCGTCGGTCGCGGACGAGTACGTGACGTACGGCGGCTGCACCGGAGGGCTCGTCGTTACTGTCGGGTTCTCCGACACGTGCAGCCGGAACGGGCCTCGCCAGCTGTAATCAGCGGTCGCGCTCAAGGTGTCCGACCCGAACAGCACCGTCGGTACCGGGGCCACAACCTGGAAGGTGGCCTGCGCGGTCTGGCCGCCTGCCACGCTTGCGAACGAGGTGGGCGACGTGGGTGTCACGGTCCAGCCCGCCGGCGCCGTAAGGCTCAGCGTGACATGCCGCGCCGGCTGGGCACCGTTGTCCGCGAATGTCTCGGTGGCCGTAGCGGGCACACCGCCTGTCACCGCGTTCAGCCCGGTCACCGCGACCGTCGCACTCGGCGGCGCCACGCTGGCTTGCTGGGCGGCCCGCACCCGGAACAGGGCGACGCCATGTGGCGGCACGTCCGCCGCGATAGTGCCGCCGGATTCGGTGAGCCGATGCGCCCAGAGGTCGTCAAGGACGTAGGCGCCGCTGGCCGGCAGGCCGGCCGCGGATGCCGTTGTCGAGACCACCCCGGCCTGGCTGCTCGTGTTGAACAGCCCCACAACTACGTCGCCGTGGCGCTCGGTCTTGGCGAACACCTGCGTGCCGGCGGTGTTGACGATCCGCGATGCGTCGATCGCGTCCTGGTCGACTGACAGGACGGCCCTGTTCTTCAGGTAGCCCAGATCGGTGGCGTCGAGATTGGTCAGGTCGGTGCCGAGAATGAGCGGCGACGCTCCCAGCGCCCACAGGCTCATCTGAGTCTGCCGTTCGTCTGGGGTCAGGCCGTTGTTGCTGCCGTTGCCGATCTCCAGGGAGTCGTAGTCGTTGAACGCGCCGGGGCCACCATACGGCTGCCAGGCCGCGACTTGGTCGAACCGGGACGCCACGTTGGCCCAATCTGTCAGCGGGTACGGGTAATTGCTCGTTTCGCAGCCATAACACTCGATGTCGCCGCCCGTCCGCCAGCCGTTGGAGTACTGCTTCCAGGTGGCCGCGTCGGCGATACTGAGACTGTTGGACAGCTCCAGGTGAATGGGTCGGCCGGTCTGACTCAGTGCCTGCGACCACGCTTGCACGTCGGGGATGTCAAACGAGCCGACGCCGTCGAGCTTGAGGTAATCCGCACCCCAAGAGGCGAACTGATCGGCCCAGGAGTTGATGAACGCCTGTGCGCCCGGCTTGGTGTAGTCGATGCCGACCATGCCGCCACAGTTGTAGTTGCTCTCGCCGGTGGTCGTGGCGATCTCGTCGGCCGTGTAACTCGTTCCCTCGATCGGCGTGTTCGCCGCGACCGCCTGTTTGGAGATGCCGGGCGTCACGTACAGGCCGAATTTCAGCCCGAGCTTGTGCACATGGTCGGCGACCGCCTGGATGCCGTTCTCCGACCCGCTCGGCGGAAACTTGGTGGGATCAATGACCCACCGGCCGTACTGATCCACGTTCGGGCCCTGGCCGCCCGGGCACTCGTACCAGAAGTCGTCCAGGTTGACGTACTGGAATCCGGCGCGGGCCAGGCCGCTGCTCTTCATCGCGTCGGCCTGGGCTTCGATCTTTGCGGCCGTGGGATTCGACCGGATGAAACTCCAACTGCTCCAGCCAAGGGCGGGCGTCTGCCCGATGCCGTTGTCCTCCGCCCTGGCGGCCGGCGCGGCCGACAGGGAGGCCACGCTCACTAGAGGGGCGGCGATTAGGACCGCTACCAGCCCGCGGGCCAGTCTGCTCATCGAGAGTCCTCCTCCATCGCAGAACCCCCCCGATGACTTCTTACGCCGGATACCCAAATCCGGTCAAGATCCTCCGAACTCAAACACGAGCGATCATCGCGGCGAGGTGGGTGGAGAGCGAGGGGAACGAGGTGGCGGCCCGCCCGTCGCGACGGGCGGGCCGAGAGATAGCGGGCGGAGCGAGGGCGGGCGGCACCGGCACAGAGCCCGTCAGCGCACAGAGCCCGTCAATCCATGGTGAAGTAATCGGCTCCGGCGTAGGCGCCGGTGAGTTGCTTGCTGCGCTGCATGAGCAGGTCGTTAAGCAGGCTGGATGCACCGATGCGAAACAGTTCCGGGCTGAGCCACTCCGGGCCGGCGATCTCGCGTACGAGCACCAGATAGCGGATGGCGTCTTTGGCAGTTCGCACACCACCGGCCACCTTGACGCCAACCCGGCGGCCAGTCGCCTCGGCAAAGTCGCGGACGGCGGCCAGCATCACCAGCGCCACCGGGGGCGTGGCGGCCGGAGACACCTTGCCCGTGGAGGTCTTGATGAAATCAGCGCCTGACAGCATGGCCAGCCACGACGCGCGGGCGACATTGTCGAGCGTGGCCAGCTCACCGGTCTCCAGGATCACCTTGAGATGGGCCGGACCGGATGCCTCGCGGACCGCGCGGATCTCCTCGCATACCTGCCCGTACCGCCCGGAAAGGAACGCGCCGCGGTCGATGACCATGTCGACCTCGTCGGCGCCGGCGGCCACCGCATCCGCGACGTCGGCCAGCTTGACCGCCAGCGAGGCGCGGCCTGACGGGAACGCTGTGGCCACGGACGCCACCAGGACCCGGCCACCGGCCAGTTCACCCTTGGCCACGGCCACCAGGTCCGGATACACGCAGACTGCGGCGACCGGCGGGACCGTGGCGTCAGCGGGATCCGGCTGCCGGGCCTTCGCGCACAGCCCGCGGACCTTGCCGGGGGTGTCCGCGCCCTCCAGCGTGGTGAGGTCAACCATGCGGACCGCCATGTCAAGGGCCCACATCTTGGCGTCCCGCTTGATCGACCTGGTCGCCAGGGCGGCCGCCCTCTCCTGCACTCCCACCTGATCCACTCCCGGCAGCCCGTGCAGGACCTGGCGGAGCGCGGCGTCCGAGGCCACAATCTCCGACCAGGGCCGCCCGGCCGGCGCCGTGGCTCCGGCCGGCACGGTGGCTCCGGCCGGCACGGTGGCTCCGGCTGGCACGGTGCCTCCGGCCGGCACGGTGCCTGCGGCCGGCGTCGTGGCTCCGGCTGGCACGGTGGCTCCGGCTGGCACGGTGGCCCCGCGGCAGCCGGTTAGCGGTACGACGGGCTCTGTTTCCATGGGCTCTGTATCCATGGGCTCTGTATCCATGGGCCCGTATCCACATCCATGGACTCCGTATCCACGCCGCGCTCACTTTCCCCGCCCTTCGAGCCGGACCACCGCATCGCTGGCCGCCCGGGCGGTGGCGAACCCCGGTTTGATGACCGTGTTGATGATCCGGAGCCGCTGATCGAAGTGGGCGAACGCGCTCTTCATCGCGTTGATCGTCAGCCACTCGATGTCCGACCAGCCGTAGCCGAACGCCTCCGCCAGCCGCGCGAACTCCGAGGATAGGGTCACCCCGCTCATCAGCCTGTTGTCGGTGTTCACCGTCACCCGGAACGACAGCTGGCGCAGCAGCCGGATCGGGTGGGCCTCCATCGACGTCGCGGCACCGGTCTGCACGTTCGACGTGGGGCACATCTCCAGTGGGGTCCGCCGGTCCCTGACAAAGCTGGCCAGCCGGCCCAGCGCGGCGGTGCCGTCCGGCGTGATCCGGATGTCGTCCACGATGCGTACCCCGTGGCCGAGGCGCTCCGCGCCGCACCACTGCAGCGCCTCCCAGATGGACGGGAGCCCGAACCCCTCCCCCGCATGGATGGTGATGTGGAAGTTCTCCCGTTCCACGTACTGGAAGGCGTCGAGGTGCCGGGTCGGCGGGCTGCCCGCCTCGGCTCCGGCGATGTCGAACCCCACCACGCCCTCGTCCCGGTGCCGCACCGAGAGCTCAGCGATCTCCAGCGAGCGCGCCGCGGTGCGCATCGCCGTGAGCAGGGCATATACCGTTATACCCCGCCCGACGCTGCCGATCCGGAATCCGTCGAGCACTGCAGCGACCACCTGCTCCAGGGTGAGTCCCCCGGCCACGTGCAGTTCGGGCGCGAACCGCACCTCCGCGTAGACCACGCCGTCGTCGGCGAGGTCCTCGGCGCATTCGGCCGCCACGCGGGTCAGCGCCTCGGGGGTCTGCATGACCGCCACCGTGTGCTGGAACGCATCCAGGTAGTACTTGAGATGACCGCGATTGGCACCACGCCGCAGCCACCGGGCGACCTCGTCAACATCCGCCGAGGGAAGCCGGTCATAACCGATGTCGCGGGCCAGTTCGACAACGGTGCCCGGCCGCAGGCCACCATCAAGGTGATCATGCAGAAGGACCTTGGGAACCGCCCGGATCTCCTCGACAGTGGGGGCCACGCTACCCATTGTCACAGATGGGGCGGCCGATGACGAGGGAGGCGGCGGGCCGGCGGCGATCAGGGGCGCTCGATGACGAGGGAGGTCGCGTCCCGACGGCGACGAGGCGCTCGATGACGAGGGACCCGGCCACAGGCCGGCGGCGGCTAGAGGCGCTCGATGACGAGGGCGCCGGGCCTGGGCGGCCGATCGGGAACGATCTCGATCCCGTCGGCCAGGGCGTCCAGGGCCCGCTCGAACCGGGCCTCGTCGTCCGCCAGCAGTTCCAGGACGGGCTGACCGCGGCTGACCCGCTCCCCCGGCCTGGCCAGGCAGCGCACGCCCGCCACGGCGCTGACCGGATCCTCCTTGCGGGCCCGCCCCGCCCCGAGCCGCCAGGCGGCGACCCCGACCGCCCGCGCGTCCAGCTGGCCCAGCCAGCCAGTCTCCGGGGCAGGCACCAGCCGCCGCGCCGCGGCGCGGCGCAGCGGCGCGTCGGGATCGCCGCCCTGGGCGGCGATCATCGCCCGGTAAGTGGCCAGGGCCCGGCCGTCGGCCAGCGCAGCCACGGGATCCGCGTCGATCCCGGCCAGCCGGAGCATCTCGGTGGCCAGCGCGAGCACCACCTCGACCAGGTCCGGCGGCCCATCGCCGGCCAGCGTGGCCACGGCCTCCTCGACCTCGAGGGCGTTGCCGACGCAGCGCCCGAGCGGCGTGTCCATGCTGGTAAGCAGCGCCGAGGTCCGCACCCCGTGCTCCTCGCCGAGGGTCACCATGGTCTGCGCGAGCAGCCGGGCATCAGCCACTTCACGCATGAACGCTCCGCTGCCGACCTTCACGTCGAGCACCAGCGCCGCCGTGCCCTCGGCGATCTTCTTGGACATGATGGAACTGGCGATGAGCGGGATCGACTCAACCGTCCCGGTGACGTCGCGCAGCGCGTACAGCCGCCGGTCAGCGGGGGCCAGCCCGGGCCCGGCGGCGCAGATCACGCAGCCGGTCTCCCGCAGCACGGCGAGCATCTCGGCGGGCGGAAGCGCGGCCCGCCAGCCAGGAATGGACTCCAGCTTGTCCAGAGTGCCACCGGTATGACCGAGGCCCCGCCCGGACAACTGCGGGACAGCCGCGCCACAACTCGCCACCAACGGCGCGAGAATCAACGAGACCTTGTCGCCGACTCCGCCAGTGGAATGCTTGTCCACGGTCGGCCGCCCTGCCGCGCTGAGGTCGAGGCGCTCCCCGGAGTCCACCATGGCCGCGGTCCACGTGCGCAGTTCCGCCTGATCCAGCCCACGGAAATAGATGGCCATCAGCAGTGCGGACATCTGCTCGTCGGCCACCTCACCGCGCAGATAAGCGCCGATCAGCCAGCGGATCTGCGCCTCGGTGAGCGGACGGCCGTCCCGCTTGGCCCGGATCAGCTCGACGGTGTCATGCAGCACGGGCTCATGCAGCACGGGGTCATGCAGCACGGGGTCATGCGGCACGGGGTCATGCGGCACGGGGTCATACATCGCGGCTTCGCCGGGTATCAAGGTCGTCCCCGGAGAACGCACTAGGCAGCAGTTCGGCCAGCGCACGGGGGCCGGAACTGGTGTCGACGAGCAGCCCGGGTCCCGCCGTTTCGAGGAGAAGCTGGCGGCAGCGGCCACACGGCAGCAGCGGATCGCCATCGGCCGCCACCACGCTCACCGCGACGAACGTTCCGCCGCCACTCGCGTGCAGCGCGCAGACCAGCCCGCATTCGGCGCACAGGGTCAGCCCATAGGAGGCATTCTCCACATTGCACCCCAGGACGACCCGGCCGTCAGGGGTCTGGCCGGCCGCGCCCACCCGCAGCCGTGAGTACGGCGCATAGGCGCGTCCCGCCACCTCCGTAGCGGCCGCGCGCAACCGGGACCAGTCGATCTCCACGCCTGTGACGTTATCTCCGCGCCTGCGGTAATCGCGGATCACGGCTGGGGTCGACCGCGTTTCGATTTGGCAACGGCCAGGCCGCCGTGCGGCCCGCTGACTTCCCCGGACGCCCGGCCAGGTCTAGCCTGCGGGCATCCCAGAGTGGGGCGTTTGGGATCTCGGTGCCCTCGCTGGCTGGGGCGGATGGCCGGGGCCTTGGCCCGTGGGGGCGGCGCAGGCCGCTCAGAAAAGGAGGTAACCGTGAGACAGACCGTCCGGGCAGCCGCGGCACTCAGCGTGCTGGCGCTGCTCGCCGCCGGCTGCGGCAGCAGTAAGCCCTCGGGAGGCGCGTCGAGCAGCGCTTCGAGCGGCGGATCGGCGGCCAAATTCAAGGCATGCATGGTCACCGACACCGGCGGCATCGACGACCGGTCCTTCAACGCGTCGTCGTGGCAGGGCGTTCAGCAGGCTGAGGGCAGCGGAGTCTCCGGCCAGTACCTGTCGTCCACGTCGGCGAGCAGCTATGTGCCGAACATCAACCAGTTCGTCAGCCAGAAATGCGGGATCATCGTCACCGTCGGGTTCCTGATGGGCGACGCCACCCAGGCGGCGGCGAAGAAGAATGCGAGCCAGAAGTTCGCGATCGTGGACTACAACTACACGCCGCCGCTGAAGAACGTGGACGCGCTGCTGTTCAACACGGTGCAGGACGGCTTCCTCGGTGGCTACCTGGCCGCTGGCATGTCGAAGACGCACAAGGTGGCGACCTTCGGCGGCCAGAAGCTGCCCACCGTCACCATCTACATGGACGGGTTCTACGACGGCGTCCAGTACTACAACTCCAAGCACCACACGAGCGTGAAGGTCCTCGGCTGGAGCGAGCCGACCCAGAACGGCAACTTCACCGGCGACTTCACCAACCAGACCAAGGGGCAGCAGCTCACCCAGACCTTCATCTCCGAAGGTGCGGACATCATCTTCCCGGTGGCCGGCAACGTGGGCCTCGGCGGGGCCAAGGCCGTCCAGCAGGCCGACGCGAACGGCCAGAACGTGAACATGGAATGGGTGGACACCGACGGCTGCATCAGCGCCGCCCAGTACTGCAAGTACTTCATTACCAGCGTGGAGAAGGGCATCCAGACCGCGGTCAAGGGCGCGGTGACCTCAGCCGCCGGTGGCTCGTTCAAGGGCGGCAACTACATCGGCACCCTGGCTAATGGCGGGGTGCAACTCGCCCCTTACCATGACTTCGCCAGCAAGGTCCCGGCCGCGCTGCAGTCGGAACTGGCCCAGATCAAGGCGGGCATCATCAGCGGCACCATCCAGACGCCGACCAAGAGCCCGGTGTAAGCGACCAGCCGGTGTCCCGGGCGCAGCCCGGGACACCGGCTGGCACCACAGGAGAAGCCGCCGGTGAAGCTCGAGCTCAAGGGGGTCACGAAGCGCTACGGCAGCCTAGTAGCCAACGACCACATCGACCTGGCGGTGCAGCCGGGCCAGATCCACGCGCTGCTGGGCGAGAACGGCGCGGGCAAGACCACGCTCATGAACATCCTCTATGGGCTCCAGGAGCCCGACGAGGGCGAGATCGTGATCGACGGCCAGCCTCTCACGTTCCGCTCGCCCAAGGACGCCATCAACGCTGGCATCGGCATGGTGCATCAGCACTTCATGCTGGTGCCGGTGTTCACCGTGGCGGAGAATGTGACCCTCGGTGTCGAGCGCACCCACCTCTTCGGCCTGCTCGACCGGCGCCGTACCCGCCGGGAAGTGCGCGAGCTGTCGGCCCGGTTCGGCCTGGAGGTCGATCCCGACGCCTACGTGGAGAACCTTCCCGTCGGCGTCCAGCAGCGAGTGGAGATCGTCAAGGCCCTGCTCCGCGAGGCGAGCGTGCTCATCCTGGACGAGCCAACCTCGGTACTCACGCCCAGTGAGACGCAAGACCTGTTCCGCGTTATGCGCGAACTCCGGGCCGGCGGCCGGTCGATCGTCTTCATCTCGCACAAGCTCAAAGAGGTCCAGGCGATCGCCGACACGATCACGATCATCCGGCGGGGCCGGGTGGTGGGTGAGCTCCCGCCGACCGCGAGCGACGCCGAGCTTGCCTCGCTGATGGTCGGCCGGGCCGTGGAACTCACGGTCCGCAAGGCCCCAGCGACACCCGGGGACGTCGTGCTGGACACCGCGGATCTGATCGTCGGCGGCGAGCACGGGCAGGTGGCCGTGAACAGCGTGTCATTGCAGGTGCGGGCAGGCGAGATCGTCGGCGTGGCCGGCGTCGTCGGCAACGGGCAGAATGAGTTCTGCGAGGCGCTGCTTGGCCTGCGCCCGGCGTCCGGCGGCTCGGTGCACCTGGCCGGCCGCGACATCACCCACGCCACGCCCAGGCAGCGGCTGCGCGCCGGAGTCGGCTACATCCCCGAGGACCGCACGGAAGATGGGCTGGTCGCCGACTTCTCCGTGGCCGACAACCTCGTCCTGGACGTCTACAACCAGCCGCCCTACGCCGACGGTGTCGCCCTCAATCTCGATGCGATCCGGACGGCCGCGCTGAGCCGGGTCGACCAGTTCGACATCCGCACCACCTCGATCGCCACACCCACCGGCACGCTGTCCGGCGGCAACCAGCAGAAGGTCATCCTGGCCCGTGAGATCGGCCGGGAACTGCGGCTGCTGGTGGCCAGCCAGCCGACCCGCGGCCTGGATGTGGGCTCCATCGAGTTCGTGCACGGCCGCATCGTAGCCGAGCGGGACCGGGGGGTGGCCGTGCTGATCATCTCCTCCGAACTCGACGAGATCTACGCGCTGGCCGACCGCATCGTGGTCATGTATGAAGGGCGGATCACCGGCATCCGCCCGCCGACGGTGCCGGTGGAGGAACTGGGCCTGCTCATGGCCGGCGCGGGCGGCGTTTCCGCGCAAACGCCCGCGGGCGGCGACGGCACTCCCGGGCACGGCGTTTCCGCGGAAACGCCCACGGACGGGAACACCGATGACTGAGCCCGGCCCACCCGCCGAGCCGGAACCAGCGGCCGAGCCCCAGACACCGGCCGAGCCCCAGACACCCACCGGGCCCGAGCCCCAGACTGACAGCGATCATCCACCGCTGACCCTGGGCCGGGCGGTGCTGGACGCGATCATCCACGGCAACTCGGTGGTCGTCACGGTGCTCGCCATCGTGGCGGCCATGGTGATCGGCGGGCTGCTCATCGCCTTCACCGACCCGGTGGTGCTCACGGCCTGGGGGGCGCTCTTCTCGGCGCCAGGCAGCGCGATCGCCGCGGCGTGGCACAGCGTCGCGGCGGCTTACTCGAACATGTTCGAGGGCGCGATCCTCAACCCGCACACCGTCGCGGCGGCCTTCCACGGCGGCTCCGTCGCCGCCGTCTTCAACCCGCTGTCGGAGACCGCGGTCAACGCGACACCACTCATCTTCGCCGGCCTCTCGGTGGCCCTGGCGTTCCGGGCCGGGCTGTTCAACATCGGCGGCACCGGCCAGTTCATCGGGGGCGCCCTGGTCGCGACCTGGCTCGGTTTCGGGGTTCACCTGCCGCTGGTCATCCACGCCGTCGTGGTCCTGATCGGCGCGTTCGCCGGCGGGGCCGCCCTCGGCTGGATCGTGGGTGCGCTCAAGGCGTGGACCGGGGCGCACGAGGTCATCGTCACGATCATGCTCAACTACGTGATGATCTACCTGCTCTCCTACCTGCTCGGCACGAAAGCCATGCAGCGTCCTGGGCGCAACGACCTGATCAGCCCGTTCATCGATCCCAACGCGCAACTGCCGCACATCGCGGGCCCCAACTTGCGGCTCAACGCGAGCTTTCTCATCGCACTCGCGGCGGCGGCCGCCGTGTGGTGGCTGCTGAGCCGCAGCACGCTCGGCTTCGAGTTCCGCACCGTCGGCGCGAACCCGCGCGCGGCCCGCAGCGCGGGCATGAACGTGCCGCGAACATGGATCGTGGTCATGCTCATCGCGGGCGGGCTCGCCGGGCTGGCCGCGTCCGCGGTCATCCAGGGCACCGACCACTCACTGAACTTCCAGAGCTACGGCACGTACGGCATCGACGCGATCACCGTGGCCCTGCTGGGCCGGGCCAGGCCGCTGGGTACCGTGCTGGCGGCGCTGCTCTTCGGCGCCCTGGACGCGGGGGGCATCGCCATGCAGGGGGTCACCCAGATCCCGGTGGACATCGTCTCGGTCATCCAGGCGCTCATCGTGCTCTTCATCGCCGCGCCCCCGCTGGTCCGCGCCATGTTCCGGCTGCGTGAAGCCCGGGCGGCGGGCGAGGGCCAGGTTCTGGCCAAGGGGTGGAACGGGTGAAGGCGACACCGACGACACGTTCCGGCCACCGCACGGGGAGGCACCGATGACATCGCTGGCCGGCGCCGTGCGCGCCCCGCTGGAAGCGAACCGGCGGCTGCTCGCCGCGGGCACGTTCGCCCTGCTCGGCGTCATCGACATCGTCGTCTTCGGGCACTTCGCGTCCCGCGGCGACGCCACCTTCGCGCTGTCATTGGCTGACGCGTCCGTGCACGTGCCGAGCCTGCACGTGCCGGCCGCGGCCACCGCGTACGCGGTCGGCGCCGTCTCCCTGGCCCTGGCCGTGACCCGGGCGGCCATCGACCCGAGCAGGCGCGCCAAGCAGACCATGATCGCCACGGTCCTGCTGTGCTTCCTCATCGCCCTGCTGTGCTGGGCGGACGCCGGCAAGATCCCGCTGAACCTGGTCAACCTGCTGCAGAACACCGTCGTCGGATCGATCCCGCTGATCCTCGGCGCGCTGGCCGGCTGCCTGTGCGAACGATCCGGCGTCATCAACATCGCCATCGAGGGCCAGCTGCTGCTCGGCGCGTTCGGAGCGGCCGTGGTGGCCAGCGCGTTCGGCGTGCTCTGGCTCGGCCTGATCACTGGATCGCTGGCCGGTGGCCTGCTCGGGCTGCTGCTCGCCGTGTTCGCGATCCGCTACCTGGTCGACCAGATCATCCTCGGGGTG
>JAWWPY010000404.1:0-2540 GCA_033854735.1 Streptosporangiaceae bacterium
CACGTCGCAGGCGATGCCGGTGTCGATGGTGTGATGCAGGCCGAGGCTGACGATACGGTCATCGTGCGGGTGGGACGGCCAGGCAGGGTCTTCGCCAAGCACGGGGGCGAAGGCACCGATGAGCGGCTTGCAGAGGCTGGCCCAGTCGCGGCCCGGCCCGGTCGTCAGCGCGATGTCCAGCCCGGCCGGGCCCGGATCGATGATGGCCGCCTGCACCGCAAGCCGGTCGCAGAGCTCTTGTTTCCACTGCGTGCGCTCACAGGACCCGGCCATCCGGGCCGAGAACTGCGCGGTGGCCCCGGCCGTGGCCGGCCAGGCTGGGCCCACCGCCAGGGACGACGGCCCGTGAATCTTGCGGCCGAAGATGGCCGCCACCCGCTCCGGGCCCAGCCGCGCAGCGACCGGGAACAGGTAGTCGCCCAGGTCATGGCCGCCATCAATCAGTGAAACGCCATCGCTGAACCCGACGATCAGCTCGGCAGCAACCCGGCCGCCTGCCGTCGCCAGCACCGGCCCGGCTATAGCGTCCACGTGCGCCAGGAAGCGAGCCAGCTTCACCTGGCTGGGATGCCCGGCCCGATCCCGGCTGGCCAGCTGGGGCTTGACACTCTGCCGCATCACGCCTGCCGGGCGGCGGTACACCATTGCCATGACAGTCATCGTCGTCCGCGTCCGCACCTGCTGGCAACCAGCCGACACCCCCAGCACGTTGCGCGCTCGCAGCGGCATGAGAGTGAATTGACCTTGCCATTCGTCTTCTGACTTACGCGCCCGTCACCTGGTTTCCGAAGGCCAGCTTCACGGCTCAGGTGACCCGGTCAGAGAGTTGTATTCCTGCTTGGCTGGCAGCCGGTCGTAGCGTCGGGTCAGCGATCTAGCGGCGCCAGGCCGAGGGAGTGACGCCGCGGGCGCGCTTGAACGCGACGCTGAAGGCGAAGGCGTCCTCGTATCCGACCCTTCGGGCCACGGTGGCGATGGTCGCCTCGGTGTCGCGGAGCAGGTCCGCCCCCAAGGTCATCCGCCACCCGGTGAGGTACCTAAGCGGGGGCTCGCCGACCAGGCTGGTGAAGCGTGCGGCAAAGGCTGCGCGGGACATGCCGGTCTTGGCGGCCAGTTCGGCGACTGTCCACCGGTGGGCGGGGTCTTCGTGCAGCAGGCGCAGGGCGTCGCCGATGGCGGGATCGGCGAGCGCCCGGTACCAGGCGGGGGGCGCCGCCTCCGGCCTGGCGCACCATGCCCGCAGCGCCAGCACGAGCACGAGATCCAGCAGTCGGTCGAGGACGGCGTCCTGGCCAGGTTCCTCGCGGGCGACCTCGGTGGCGAGCAGATCCAGCGCGGCCCGGGTCCGCGGGCCGGCGGGCACGACCGCTAGCGGCGGGAGCATGTTCAGCAGGCGGTCGCCTACGTCGCCGCGGAGTTCATAGGCGCCCCGGAGCATGATCGTGGCGCCGGGCAGACCGTCGCCGTAGGTACGGGGAGCCAGACTCCGGTGGGCCCCCGCCACCTCCTCGCCGCCGTCGGCGACGAACTTTTTCCCCCCGCGGACCACGACCTGGGGTGGGGTGGACGGGCCGTCGGCGATCGTGTGCTGGCCGGTCCCGCTGATGATGGCGATGTCACCCGCGGCGAGGCGCACCGGCGCAGTACCGGCGTCGCCGAGCCGGATCGACGCGGGGCCGCCGAGCGTGGCCACGACCGCGAGCGGAGGAGCGTCAGCAAAGGTCAGCGACCACGGCGGCCGCTGGATCAACTGCCTGACCAGCGCATTCCTGGCTCGGGCCCGGTGCAGCAGATCGCTCAGGACGTCCATGCCGCCCAACGGTAGACGATCACAAATGCATTCTCGACGTTCTCCCATGGATCGTCTTCGGGCTAGTGGAGTTCTCTAGGGGCATGCAGAACATCCTCATCCTCGCCGGCACCGGTAAGACAGGTCGCCGCATCGCCCGGCGTCTCCAGGCCGCCGGCCAGCCGGTACGGACGGCGTCGCGCACCAGCGGCGACATCCTGTTCGACCTGGACAACCCGGCGACCTGGGCGCCCGCGCTCGGCGGCGTCACCGCCGTCTACGTCGTGGAGCCCAACCTGCGGACGGGCATCGACCGCCAGGCGCGCATCCCCAGGTTGGTGGCCGAAGCGGCCGCCGCGGGCGTGCGGCGGCTGGTGCTGCTGTCGGCTCACGGCGTCGGCGAGGCCGACGACAGTCATCCCCTCAAGGCCGCCGAGCAGGCCGTGCGCGGCTCCGGCGTCGACTGGACCATCCTGCGACCGGACTGGTTCTCGCAGAACTTCAGCGAGAGCTTCTGGCTGCGGGGGGTCCTCGACGGGACCCTGTCCCTGCCCACCGGCGACGGGCGCACGCCGTTCGTCGATGCCGAGGACATCGCCGAGGTCGCCGCGTCGGCGCTGACTGAAGACCGCCACAATGGCCACGTCTACCAGCTGACCGGCCCGCGGGCGATCAGCTTCGGTGAGGCGGCAGACCTGATCGGCAAGGCCACCGGGCGCACGATCCGACACGTCGACGTCGCCCCTGAGGT
>JAWWPY010000405.1:0-3417 GCA_033854735.1 Streptosporangiaceae bacterium
GCCCTGGTCAAGGGCGCCCGGCATCACCTGATCACGGCGCAGCTCGTGGCCGTCTCGACCAGCGGGCAGACCGGCTTGGACCAGGTCGTCGAGCTCACAGGGTGAGCGCGCCTGCATTCCGGCGGTGGGCGGCGGTTGTGGTCGCCGTCGGCTGCCTGCTCGGGCCGGCGGTTTCTGCGCTCGCGGCCGCCCAGACGCACTCCGCGTCGCAGATCGCTCGCCTTGCGCTGCTGCGGAAAGCCGATCTCGGCCGAGGCTGGTCGGTCGCAGCGGCGGCGCCGGCGCGGGCCCCTGGGCTGACCTGTCGGGGCTTCTCGCCGCGCCTGCCCGGCGTCCACCTCCGGGCGGCCGTGGCGTCGCCGACGTTCCAGCAGAGCGCGCAGGGTCCCTTCCTCTCCCAGGCGGCCTATCTCTACGGCTCCGGCATCCAGCAGCGGGTGGCATGGCGGCGGATCGTCACGCCGCGGCTGCTGCGCTGTGCGGCGGCGGCCCTCGCCACCGGGTCAGGAGGCGGGGCGAGCTTCACCGTCACCAGCCGCCGCGTCTCGTCCCTTCGGCGCCCGAAAGGGGCCGTGGCCCGCTACCGCGTCGGCGGGAACGCCACTGGCGCGGGCCAGACGATGCCGGTGTATCTGGACGAGCTCGTGTTGGGGCGGGCAGCGCTGATCACGGTGCTCGACGTCTCGAGCTTCGATGCGCCACCCAGTGACGCGCTGGAGCGGCACCTGGCGGATCTGGCGGACGCCGGCCTGCGGAGAGTCCGATGACCGCTGCTAGCCTGCGAACCGTGTTGAGGAGAGTGGGGTCCATCAGCCGCTGGATGCTCGTCGCCGCCATCTTGTCGGGTGTCGCCGGGAGCTCGGTCGCGCGGGCTGACGACTGGTTCCCCCACTACACCGGCAGCCACTGGACGTACTTCTGGACCGACTCGAAGTACAACCAGCGGGGGACCACGGAGCAGGTTTCGGTCACGACGCAGACGGGTCCAAATGGCTGCGGCTGGCAGGCGTCCTGGACCGGTGACACGCTGATCCCGCTGACCAGCGGGAGCTCCAGTAGCTCATCCACCACGCCGGTGATCGATCAGCCGGACAACGGCACGATGTGCTTCCAGGACCAGGGATACGGCCTTGAGAACACCGACTACTCGGGCACCCCTCCGCCTATCAACGAGCCGTCGCTGTGCGCCAACGGCGGTACCTCCGGCGGGTGCGCCAGCAGCCTCGGCAGCACACTGTTCGACGTCATTTGGGGTTCCCGTAACCCGGTCATCTCGGAGCCGCTGCTGCAGGGCACCACGTGGAACGGCACCGGTGGCGGAGACGGGAGCGTTACGAGCGCGAACCGCTACTTCGGAATGCAGCTGGTCAAGGTCCCGGCCTTCCCGCACGGGATCATGGCCGCGGCGGTGCAGTCGGAGATCGTCCTGGCCGGCACGAATGGCGATGACTACGGCAGCGGCACGCGGACCACGTGGTGGGTTCGAGGCCTTGGCCCCGTGAAGATGGTGTTCGACCACGTCGACGGCAGCGTGACCACGTCTGAGCTGCAGGCCACCAACCTGCATCCCTCGTTCGTCCAGCAGCCGGACGCCGACTATTTCCCGCTGCGAGTCGGTGCACACGGCACCTACGAGTGGACCAACCGCAAGCACCTCAAGCAGCCGGAGGTCGACAAGGTCTCGGTGGACGCCGCGTCCAACCGCACCGGTCGCGTGACCGTGCGTAGCGTGTCGGGGCCGATCCATGCCGTGGGCGAGTATCTGTTCAGCCTGCGGCTGGATGGCCTGCGTACGACCCTGGCCCGCACTTCCGGCGCAACGCTGCTGCACCTCCCGCACCTGGGCCATGGGCGCCACTTCTTCAACCCGCTTGACCTGATGATCTACGGGTTCAACCCGATTCTGCCCGGTTACGGGGCTCCGGGGACCTTCTGGCACAGCGGCAACGCCTATGACCTCAAGCAGTTCGGCGTCACCGGCAACACCTCGGTAGTCGGCATCCGGCGGGTGCATGTGCCCGCGGGTACGTTCCAAGCCCTGGAGCTGCGCAGTACCCTGCGCCAGCCAGGCTATGCCTACGGCTCCGGCGTGCGGCTGATGTGGTTCGCGCCGGGACGAGGGCTGGTGAAGCTGGTGTTCTCTCACCGCGACCGCAGCACCTCGGTGGTGCAGCTCATCAAGTGAGGCGGCCAGGAGCTGCGGCGCTGGTGCTCCTGGCGCTGCTGCTTGGGGGCTGCGGCAACACGCACAACACGCCGCGAGCGGCGGTTGCCGCCTACGTGGCCAAGGTCAACGCGGTGGAGAAGCAGCTTGCCCCGCCGCTCGTGTCGGTCACCCGCACGATCGTTCAGTTCGCCCGCCAGTCACGCGGGCAGGGCGCGTCGCACGTGAAAGGGCGAGCCGGCGCTGGGGCGCTGGGCCAGTTCCGTGTGGTGCCCGCCGGTCTGGCGGACGCCCTGCTGCGGGCGGATGCGCAGATCAAGGTGCTGCGCGGCCGTCTGGCCGCGCTTCCGGCTCCCGGACCCGCCCAGCGGCTGCGGACGCTGCTGCTGCAGCTCGTCGACCGCCAAGCCACGCTCACCCATCAGATGGCCAAGCTGGTGGTGTTCCTGCCCGGTTTCTCCGAGGCGATGGCACCGCTCGGGCCCGCCCTGGTGCGGCTGGAGCGGGTTCTGTCGGTCGCCCAGGCTCAGGGGCCGGCGGCGGTGGCCGCGGTCTACACCGAGAAGGCCGTGGCGCTTCGCAACTTCCGCGCCGTCGCGCTGGCCATCCTGCGAGCCCTGCGCAAGCTCGACCCCCCGGTGGTCTCGCTGCCGGCCTACCAGGCCCAGGTCCGGGCGATCCAGGGTATGGCCACCTCAGCGAAGGGATTGGCCGGCGCGCTGGGCAGCGGCAGCACCACCGCCGCTCGGCCGCTGCTCGTCCAATTCAGCCGAGCGGCCACGGGCCCTGCATCCCTCACCGCCCAGAAGGCACAGATCGCGGCCATCCGCGCTTACAACGCGCAGATCGCGTCGCTGAACCGCGTGGCCACGGCGGCGAACCGGGAGCGGCTGCGCATCAGCCAGACGCTCAAGTAGCCGCCCGCCCGGCCGATTCCGTCGTTCTGGCCCGGCTCGCCCAGACGCTGGGATCCTGCGCGCCTGGGTAGCCCGCGACTATGCCCTGGCTAGCCTGCGAGGTGCCTGGGTAGCCCCCGGGACGCCGAATCTCCTGCAACAGTCTGAAAACTGCCATATCCAGATAGGGTTTTGGTACATTCAGTGATTGATTCCGCCGACGGCTACCAAGAGGAAACGGATGGAGCCTGCATCGCTTGACAGCACGAAGACGAAGTCTCCTCGCAGCGGTTCCCTGGAGAACCCCGAGGTGCTCGAGAACGTGCCGGGGCACGTGATCCCGATTCTCGAACGCGA
>JAWWPY010000406.1:0-50420 GCA_033854735.1 Streptosporangiaceae bacterium
AGCCCAGCCCACACGCCGGAAGCCCAGACCACACGCCGGAAGCCCAGCCCACACGCCGGAAGCCCAGACCACACGCCGGAAGCCCAGCCCACACGCCGGAAGCCCAGCCCACACGCCGGAAATTTTCGCTCCCATGTGGCCTTCCTCCGGGCGAGGTGACTGATTTGGGAATCGGCTGACCGATTCCCATCCATCGTGGGCGCCGTATCCAGCCATGGAGCACTTATCACGAGTTACGACCAAAATCGCGTCATGTTTGTCACGTTTTGTCTGCCGTAACGCGTGATAAGAGCTTGTCGATCATTAACGCGCCGGTTTGGGTACCGGCGTGAGGTCGATGCTGTAGTGGCTGGCGTAGCTGGTGAGGTCGGCGAGGGTTTTGCAGCGCCCCGGCCGGAGCGGCCGCTGCGGGGAGTGCGTGCTGCGGTGGGTTAGCTTGCGGCCGACGCCGCGGCGTCCTCGAGATCCTCGATCAGCCCGCGTGTCTTCGCAGGATCGACGGGGATGCTCGGGCCCATGGTCGTGGTCAGTGCGACCTTCCTGACGTAACGGCCCTTGGCCGCGGACGGCTTGAGCCGGAGCACCTCGTCGAGTGCGGCCGCGTAGTTCTCCACCAGGGCCGCCTCCGCGAAAGACGCCTTGCCGATGACGAAATGCAGGTTCCCGTGGCGGTCCACCCGGAACTCGATCTTGCCACCCTTGATGTCGGTGACCGCCTTGCTGACGTCGGCGGTGACGGTGCCGGTCTTGGGGTTAGGCATCAGGCCACGCGGGCCGAGAACCCGGCCGAGGCGGCCGACCTTACCCATCAGATCCGGGGTGGCGACTACCGCGTCGAAGTCGAGGAAGCCGCCCTGGATCCGCTCGATCAGGTCATCCGAGCCGACGTAGTCCGCGCCCGCGGCGCGGGCCTCCTCCGCCCGGTCTCCGGTGGCGAACACCAGGACCCGGGCGGTCTTGCCGGTGCCGTGCGGGAGGAGCACGGTGCCGCGGACCATCTGGTCGGCCTTGCGCGGGTCCACGCCGAGGCGCAACGCAACCTCGACGGTCGGATCGAACTTCGCGGTGGACGTCTTCTTGGCCAGGCCGACCGCCTCGGCCGGGGTGTACATCCGCTCCCGGTCGATCTGCTCGTCCGCCTGGCGGTACGCCTTGCTGCGCTTCATGATCTGTCTCCAATACGTGAGGGAGGTCGTGGTGAGCGGGCCAGCGCGTGGCCCTGCCACTGATATACGGTCGACGACAACACGTCGTGCGGCCGGTTTATGCCTTCTGACCGGCCAGCCACCTTGGCCGGTCAGCCACCTTGGCCGGTCAGCCACCTTGGCCGGTCAGCCACCTTGGCCGGTCAGCCACCTTGGCCGGTCAGCCAGCCGCCGGGGCGGCCAGCCACCTCGCCAGATCAGCCGCTGACGGTGATGCCCATCGACCGGGCCGTCCCGGCAATGATCTTTTCCGCCGCCTCAATCGTGGTGGCGTTCAGGTCCGGCATCTTGGTCTGCGCGATCTCGCGGACCTGCGCCCTGGTCACCGAGCCAACCTTGGTGGTGAGCGGCTCCCCGCTGCCCTTGGCCACCCCAGCGGCCTTCTTGATCAGCTCAGGGGCCGGCGGCGTTTTGGTGACGAATGTGAACGACCGGTCCTCGTAGATGGTGATCTCCACGGGGATGACGTTTCCGCGCTGAGCCTCTGTCGCGGCGTTGTACTGCCTGCAGAAGTCCATGATGTTGACGCCGTGCGGGCCGAGCGCCGTGCCCACCGGCGGAGCTGGGGTCGCCGCGCCCGCATTCAGCTGCACCTTGACGACCGCAGCGATCTTCTTCTTCCTCGGAGCCATCAGTCCGGATCCTTACCTAACGTGAGACGCGATCAGATCTTGGAGACCTGATCGAAAGAGAGCTCGACCGGGGTCTCCCGGCCGAATATCGAGACGAGCACTTTGAGCTTCTGGGTGTCTGGGTTGATCTCGTTGACGGTCGCCGGCAGGGTCGCGAACGGACCGTCCATCACGGTAACCGACTCGCCGACCTCGTATTCCACCGACGCCCGCATGATCTCGGCCTTCGCGGCCTTCTCCTCGGGCTCCGGCGCGAGCAGCGAGGCCACTTCGTCCAGGCTGAGCGGCGAGGGCCTGCTGGAGAGCCCGACGAAGCCGGTGACGCCCGGCGTGTTGCGGACGGCGGCCCAGGACTCGTCGGTAAGTTCCATCCGGACCAGGATGTAGCCGGGCAGCACCTTCTCCGAGACCTGCTGCCGCTTGCCGCCCTTGATCTCGGTCACCTCATGGACCGGGACCTCGATCTGGAAGATGAAGTCCTCCATGTTCAGCGACTGGGTCCGGCTCTCCAAGTTGGTCCGCACCCGGTTCTCGTAGCCGGCATAGGAATGCACGACGTACCAGTCGCCCGGGAGCGCCCGAAGTTCCGCCTTGAACTCAGCAATCGGGTCGGCTTCCTCTTCGGCCTCTTCGGCATCGCTAGCGTCGGCCTCGCCGACATCATCAGGCTCACCGGCATCGCTAGCGTCGGCCTCGCTGGCGTCGTCGGCCTCGCTGGCGCCGTCGGCCTCGCTGGCGCCGGCTTCGTCGTCCGCCTCGTCGACATCAGCCGCAGCAGTGTCGCCAGAGTCAGCGGCCTCGGCCTCGGCCTCGGCGGCAGCCGTAACCTCGGCCTCGTCGCCGTCCGGCGGGCTGGCTGCTAGACCAGCCTGGCCGTTGGTGAGGGATCCATCGGCCTGATCACCGACGTGCACTTGGAACTCAGACACGTTAGCTCTTTCTCTCCGCTCTTCCTGGCGGCACCGGCTCCAGGATTCCCTGGCCATACCGGCCCCCGGTTCGGCCACGGCCCTGGCCCGGCCGCGTGCCTGCTGCGGCGCTGGCCACGGGGGCCGTCAGCCGAAGACTGCGAGCACCAGCTTGGTGAAGCCGTAGTCCAGGCTTGTCACGATCCCGACCATGATCAACACGAACACCAGCGCCACGGTCGTGTAGGTAATCAGCTCCTTGCGGGTCGGCCAGATCACCTTGCGCAGTTCGGCTATGACCTGCCTGACAAAGAGCGCGGGGCTGGTCCGGCTGGCCTTAACCGGGCCGCCGGGCTTCGAACGCCCCGTGGCCTCGCCACGCGTCTGAGTCGCCATGTCCTCACCTAAACAGCGCTGATAGGTTCACTGGCTCGTACCACCGGCCCGCGAAATTCCGCGGGCCGCACTCGCAGGGCAGGAGGGACTCGAACCCCCAACCACCGGTTTTGGAGACCGGGACTCTGGCCAATTGAGCTACTGCCCTCTGGCTGCGTGACCGGCCAGGCAAACGCCAGCCGACAGTCCGCACAGCGGCTGCCACAGCGCATGCTAACGGCCATGCGGGCAGACAGCGGCCACCGGGTGGACCACCACCAGTTGCTGAAGTCTACGTTGCCCGGGGCCCTCCGTCGAACCGCCAGGCCAGAACACCCCGCAACTCTTGGCCGGGTACGGTGCCCGGGCCGGGCACCGCAGCGAGCACCGGACCGGGCACCGCACCGAGCGGCCGGCCACCCCGCGTTTATTCGGCCCAGCCACCGCCCGGGTAGTGCAACCATGGGATCCATGACTTCAGCTCACCCGCGAATCTCCAGCCGCATTGCCGCCATCGCCGAGTCGGCCACGCTCGCCGTGGACAGCAAGGCCAAGGCGCTCAAGGCCGCGGGCCGGCCCGTCATCGGTTTCGGTGTGGGCGAGCCCGACTTTCCCACCCCTGGTTACATCGTCGAGGCGGCCCAGCGGGCCTGCGCGGAGCCACGGTTCCACAAATACACGCCCGCCGCAGGGCTGCCTGAACTCCGGGAAGCGATCGCCGCCGTCACCGCGCGCGACACCGGGTATCAGGTGAGCGCTGCGCAGGTGCTGGTCACCAACGGTGGCAAGCAGGCCGTGTTCCAGGCCCTGGCCACCCTGCTCGACCCAGGGGATGAGGTGCTCCTGCCCACCCCGTACTGGACCACCTATCCAGAATCGATCAAGCTGGCGGGAGGCGTCACTGTCCCGGTGCTGACCGACGAGAGCACCGGCTACCTGACCAGCGTCGCCGACCTCGAAGCGGCCCGCACCGAACGGACCAAGCTGCTCCTGCTTACCTCGCCGTCCAACCCGACGGGTGCCGTTTACCCGCCGGAGCAGGTCGCCGAGATCGGCCGGTGGGCGGCCAGCAACGGGCTCTGGCTAGCCACTGACGATATCTACTCCCACCTCGTCTACGGCGACGCCCGGTACGTTTTGGCGCCCACGGTGGCGCCCGAGATCGCGGACACTTGGGTCAGCCTCAACGGCGTGGCCAAGACCTACGCGATGACCGGCTGGCGAGTCGGCTGGATGATCGGCCCGGCCGACGTGGTCAAGGCGGCCGCCAACCTCCAATCGCACGCCACATCGAATGTGTGCAACGTGGCGCAGGCCGCCACGCTGGCCGCGGTTACTGGGGACCTGTCAGCGGTGGCGGAGATGCGTACCGCATTCGACCGCAGACGGCTGACCATGACCAGCCTCCTCAACGACATTCCTGGCGTGATCTGCCCCCTCCCTGACGGCGCCTTCTACTGCTATCCATCGGTCAAGGGGGTGCTCGGCAAGGAAGTTGCGGGAACCAGGCCGACCAGCACGGCGCAGCTGGCCGAGGTCATCCTGGAGCACGCCGATGTGGCGGTGGTGCCCGGCGAGGCATTCGGCACCCCCGGGTATTTCCGCCTGTCATGCGCCTTGGGTGACGCGGATCTGGAGGAAGGGATTGGCCGCATCGGCAAGCTGCTGCGCGAGGCGCGCTGAGGCGCGCCGACGCGGCGGGGGCCGGGCGCCAGACTCAGCGGATGGCAGACTGAGCTGATGACACGGGCGCTCGCCGCGCTCCCCAAGGCGCACCTGCACATGCACTTCACCGGTGCGATGCGGCACGCAACGCTGATTGAGCTCGCCGCCGATCGCGGGCTGCAGCTGCCGGAAGCACTGACCCGATCCTGGCCGCCCCGGCTGAGCGCGGCCGACGAGCGGGGCTGGTTCCGGTTCCAGCGGCTCTATGACATTGCCCGCTCGGTCATCAGGCAGCCAGGACACGTGCGGCGGCTGCTCCGTGAGACGGCCGAAGACGAGCGCGCCGAGGGGTCCGGCTGGCTCGAGATCCAGGTGGATCCGTCCGGGTACGCGGCGCAGCTCGGCGGCCTGACCCCCGTGGTCGAGCTGGTGCTCGACGCCGCCCGTGAGGCCGCCGCGGCGACCGGCGTCGGGATCGGCGTGATCATCGCCTCCAACCGCACCAAGCATCCCCTGGAGGCGCGCACGCTGGCCCGGCTGGCCGGCCGGTATGCGGGCCACGGCGTCGTCGGATTCGGCTTGAGCAACGACGAGCGCCGGGGTGCCGCCGCCGACTTCGCGCCCGCATTCCGCATCGCGGCGCGGTCCGGTCTGCTGTCCGTGCCGCACGGCGGCGAGCTGCTCGGTCCGGCCAGTGTCCAGGCCTGCCTGGATGAGCTGCATGCGGACCGGATCGGGCACGGGATCGCCGCCGCGCGGGACCCGGACCTGACCAAGCGGCTGGCCGGCGGCGGAATCACCCTGGAAGTGTGCCCGACCTCCAACGTCGCCCTGGGCATCGCGGCCGAGGCGGCCGATGTGCCGCTCACCGCCCTGCTGGACAACGGGGTCGCGGTGGCGCTGGGTGCGGACGACCCGCTGCTGTTCGGCCAGCGGCTGACCGCGCAGTACGAGATCGCCCGGCAGGTACACGGCCTGCCCGACGACCAGATCGCGGAGCTGGCCCGGATGTCGGTCCGCGGATCAGCCACCCCACCAGCCACGGCGGCCCGGCTCCTCGCCGGGATCGACGCCTGGCTGGCCACGCCCGCCGAATCCCATCACGGAGCCCTGCTGACCCACGGGACCACCCCCGGAACCCCCGGCCTAAACCAATCCATGATCACTACGGAGCTCCGCTGACCTGGGGGAAACCCCCGGAACCCCCAGGCATAACCCCTTCCATGATCACGGAAAATCCCGGACACATGGACCCAGAAATCTTCCGTGATCACGGCCAAGGGGCGCGCCGCGTGCCCATGGCCGCCGCCCCGTCCCGGGGCCTCCATGATCACGGAGTATTTCGGACACATAGACCCAGAAATGTTCCGTGATCACGGCGGATCGGCGCGGGAGCGCCTGTTACGAGATCGATGAACGCCAGGATGGCAGGATCTCGTCGATGAGCGCCTCGGTCTCGGGGGCCATCCGGGGCATCACCTCGTCCAGCGCGGTCCTGGCGCACACCTCATCCACTACCGCGCGGATGACCTGCTCCTGGCCGGTGGCCTGGGCGGCCCGGAGCAGGTCACGCCAGAGCAGTTCGTCGTTGAACGCGAGGCGCAGCCCGGCCCTGGCGGCCTCGGCGGCCTCGTACGCGTCCTCGGCAGCCAGCCGCAGCTCGCAGAGCCGGTGCGCGGCGTCCGCGACCTGCGCGGTTACCTCGTATTCCAGGTCATCGGTGGCGAGCCAGGGGTAGCGCCCGGGGTCACGGCCATCCAGCAACTGGCCACCGATCAGGGCCACGGCGCGGGCCAGGTACCCGGCCTCGTCCCGGCCGCCGCTGGCCGCAGCCTGGTCCGCGTGAGCCACCAGCGCGCGGAACACATGCCAGTCGACCCGGACGCCGGAGCCCAGCCGGAGCCGGCCGCTGGCGTCGGTGGCCAGGTGCGGGCGGCCGATGCTGTCGGCGCCGAGCCACTCCGCGGCGCGGGCCAGCGCGGCGTCCCGCACCTCCGCCGTCACGCCGCGGGGCCAGAGCGCGGCGGTCAGCACGTTCGGGTGAACACCCCCTGGATGCGCCGCCAGGTACGCCACGAGCTCGGTGGCCAGGGCCACCCGGTCCGGTTCGATCACTCCCGGCGCCCGCACCGACAGCGGGCCGAGCAGGGTGATCTCCACCGGCATTTCCGCGCCGGGGACCAGCTGCGCGGCGGGTGCGTCGTCCAGCGACGGCCGGCTCAGCGCCACTCCCTCATCCAGCGTGGCGGCGTAGACCAGGTCAGCCACGGCCGCCTGCTGGCGCGCTGGAAGCAGCTGGGCCTGCACGTCGAAGCCGAGCGGGGAGACCAGCAGCCGCCCGTCGTTGGTGACCTCCCAGGTCCATGTGGCGCCCGGTACGTCGCCAGCGACCAGGTAACCCGCTGCGGCGGCGTGCCTGACCCGGGCCACCGCGAGCAGCCGCTCCTGCTCATACGGGGTGGGCGGCACCGCCATGATCACGTAGTGCGGCGCCCAGGTGTCCTGGTCGGCGCTGAGCGAGCGGCCGGCGAGCACGGAGCCGACCCCGGACCTGGCCATCGCGGCTTCCACCTCCTCGGCGCGCGCCTCCAGCGCGGGCAGCACCTCCTCCAGGCTGCGCACGGAGGTGAGCCGCTGCGGCGCGAGCGTGCCGAGTTCGTCACCGAATCCGACCAGGATGACCTGCATCCGGTCCGACCAGCGGTTGGTCGCGAGCTCCACGGCTATCGCGGCGAGCGCGGAGCTGACCATGGCCTCCGGCCCGGTGACCGCGATCAGCCCGTGCGCGGCCTCCAAGTCCACCAGCACCCGGCCGGTGTCGTCGGTGCCGATGGACACCAGCCCAGGGAAGGGGGCCAGCTCCCCGCCCGTCTGCTCCATGTCGATCCGCGCCGTGGCGGTCAGCGGCAGCCGCCACACCTGGCCGTCGCCCACGGCGGTCCACGGCGGCGGCGGATTGTGGTCCGGGGGCGCGACCCACAGGTCGAGGTTCTCCTCACCGAGATGCGCGGCGAATACGGTCGGCGGGGCCGCGCCCGCCGCGGCCAGCGCGTAGGACAGGTAACGCAGCCCGGTATCGAGGACCCGGGTCCCCGGCTCGTCCGCGCCGAGCCGGAGTGCGGCCTCGGCCATCGCCGCTTCTTCCGCTGGCCCGACCACACGGCGGCCGAACGCACGCCGCCACAACTGCTCGCGGCGGCGGCGGCCGAGAGCCGCCAGCACCCCGGCCGCCAGCAGGGACGCAGCGGCCAGTTCGGCCGGGTACACCGGCCCGTGCCAGCCCTGGGAGGCGGCCGCCGCGGACGATCCAGTGCCGGGCGGGTGCGCGGAGCCGTTCTCTGCGGGGCTGGTCATCGCGGCACCGTCGCTGGCCTGGGCACTGTGAGTGGCGCCGGCCCCCGCACCGGAACGGGACCCGCCGCTGCCCGCTCGGGCGGTGGCACCCTGGCCGGCCGATGCCGTGGCCGCGCCACCCGCAGCTGAGCCGTGACCCGCCCGCGCCGTGGCGGCACCGTGACCGGGCCGCGCCGTGGCGGCACCGTGACCGGGCCGTGCCGTGGCGGCGCCATAACCCGTGGCGGCGCCTTGACCCTGCTCAGCGGGGGCGCCGGAAGCGTCCCCGGGACCGGCCGGCGCTTGGCTGGCCGAGGTGGTGGCCACCACCTCGATCCCCGGACCAAACGCATCCCGGGGCATCCGCAGCACCCAGCCGGGGCGGATCAGGCTGGCGATGGTGAGCTTGGATCCGTCCGGCTGGAGCCGGCCTGAGTTCAGCTCGAAGATCTCCCGGTAACGGCGGCCGTCCCCGAGATGGTTGTGCGCGATCTCCCACAGGCTCTCGTGGTAGCGGCCGGCCGGCGGCTGCACCACATAGATCTTCTCGGCCCGGGGTTGCTGGGCCTCGGACGGCTGGGCCTGGGCGACCTCAGGCTCGCCGACCATCTGGGGGGGCCTGGCATCACGGATGGCCTGTGCCCCGCTGGCCGTGACGGCGGGGCGGGCTGGGGCCGAGATCGCGTGCGCCGCCCTCGGCGCCGCATGGTGCGCCAAGGCGGGCGACAGTGCCGTCGACGCGGCGAACAGCAGCAGGGCCGCGGTCACCAGCCGGTGCACGAGGGCTTGGGTGCCGCCGGCCAGCGGGACCTGCGCGGGCATCCCGGTATTGCGCACTGCCGCCCTGATCTCGGCGACCACGCAAAACACCAGTTGCAGCCAGGCCAGCCAGACGAGGACGGACAGGACCTTCAGGATCGCGAAGGGGTCGATCTGGTGGGTGAGCACCGTCAGCCCGGGCATGTGGTGCGGGATTGGTGCCCCGAACACCCTTATCAGGCCTAGCGGCACGCCAACGGTCAAGGCCAGCAGGAGGACGACGGCGAGGAACCCGGCCAGAACGTCTCCCGCTGACCGCCTCCCGCCGACGGCCGCCCGGCGTGTTCGGAGAGTTGGCGGCGCCATCAGCACACAGCTCCTAGGTTGATCCCGCATTCTGCGGTCGCGCTAGCGTGCGCGGTCTCAGTGAAACTGCCGAGCACCCCCGGGATGAGCGGCTTGGTGGTGATCGTGACCTGCACAGTCGCCGTCTGCGCGCCGATCGGGGCGACGCAGTTGTCCATCGCGGCGCTGGTCACGGCGTCCACGCCGGTACTGGCCCGCTGCGCGTAGGAGGCCACCAGGTTGCCCGCCAGCGGGCACGCACCGGCTCCGATCGCTGCCACACCTGTCGCGCGGAGCGCCTTGACGTCGATGTTGGCGGCCGCGGCGCGGGCGGCCTGCTCGGCGATGTCCGCGGCTCGTTCCTTCGCATTCATGGCTATGCCACCATCCAGGATGAGCGCGGTAAGGAAGATGACCGCTATGGCGAAGACCACGGTGAAGACCGCGATCGATCCCCGCTCTGAATCTGCCGGCTGACCGCCGGTCTGGGGATCTCCCCGCTGAGCGCGGGCCTGCGAATCTGCCGGCTGACCGCCAGCGCGGCAATCTGCCCACTGACCGCCGGTCCGGGGATCTCTCCGCTGAGCGCGGGTCAACATGTGCCTGTCCGGCACATGTACGGGTCAAGCGGCGCGACCGCCTGTGCGGTGAAAGGGGTCGTCGGCTGGAAGCCGAGAATCCTGAACGGGCTCGTGTTGACGCTGCAGTGAACGATCGCTGTCACGTTGTCGCCAGGAACGACGGGGCCGCCGGCCGGGAAGCCGCTGACCGTGGCGGTGACCGAGCCCTGGGCGCACCAGCTCGAGCGGCCCAGGTCGGCCTGGGCCGCCTGCAAGGCGAACGCATCGGCCTGGCCCACGGACCGCCCGAGCGACGCGGCCCGGGCCGCGTCCCGGGCCGCGCCATCGACGTGGCCCTGCGCCTCGACGACCCGGCCGCCCGCGGCCACCAGCAGCAACAGCAGGATCAGCCCGGGCGCGACCACCGCGAGCTCGACGGTCAGGGAACCGCGGTCCACCCGCGTCAGGCGCCTAACGCGCCATGGATTCCGGGCCTTCGCCAGCCAGCGTCTTCTCATCAGCAGTTCCCGTTCAGGCCAGCCGGCCGGAAGCACTCCACCGGGCCGCCCGCGGTCGCTGAAATCGTCAAGTGGAGGTTAAAGAAAGGAAAAACGGAATAGCCCAGCGGGCCGGTCACGGTGACGTATACATTGGTCCGCGGATTTCCATAAGCGTTAGCGGTCAGGCCGCCGAGAAGCTTGGTGTTGAGTTCCGTGTAATATTTCGTGGCCGCGGCCTGCGCCGCACTGGCCCACTGGGCGTTCGCGGCGGCGTCCTCGCGAGCTACTAACGCCCCGGCCTGGGCAGCGGCGAGCGCCGCCTGCCGGGCGTTGAACCAGAGGCCGAACTGGAGGATGAGCATGCACATCAGCATCAGCGCTGGCGCCAGCACGGCAAGTTCAACCACGTTCGAGCCCCGGTCAGACCGTGCCGCCCGAAGCAGGAAACGGATTCTTTGAGATAGCATCATTGCTCTACTGAGATATCCGTCTAGCCGCCGGTGATTTTACCGCTCTCATTCGTCACGAAATTCTGTATGACGACCAGCAGCGCTATCGCTATCCCTAGCACCACCGCCGTGATGACAGCGAGTTCCACGGCCGAGGCGCCGCGATCCTTGTCACGCAGTGCGACCCGAAGCCGGGCTACCCTCGTCCCGAGCGATGCCCTCAGATATGTCAGCGGCCCGTTCAAATTACCCATCTCATACCTCCACTATTCCACTGCTTCCGTCCGCGCCACCTGCGCGTTCACCGCTATGCGCCAAGCAGGACTCCGATCACTGGATACGTGAGGAAGGCCAGAAATCCCGCGCAGAGCAGCATCTGCGCGACCAGCATGGATTGTGACCTCTCCCCGGCCTGGCCCTCGAGGTCGGCGAGTTCGCGGCGGCGCAGGCTGGTCGCCCTGGCCCCCAGCGACTCGCGCACCTTGGCCCCGTCCTCCGCGACCAGGCTCAGCGCGGCGGACAGGTCGCGAAGCTCGTCGACCCTGACTTCCTCGCCGAGCGCGCCGAGCGCCTGCCACGATGTCTGGCCGGTGATCCGCGCGCTGGCCAGCGCCTCCCTGATCCGCGACATGGCCCAGCCGGTGCCTATCTCGCTGGCCGCCATCAGCGCCTCAGGGACGCCGCGCCCTCCGGACAGGTTCATCGACACGAGGTCGAGGAAAGCGCCGATCGCGTGCCGGAAGTCCCGCCGGCGGGCATTCGCCTTCTGCCTGACCTCAAGGTCGGGCAGCAAGAAGAACACCGCGGCCAGGACGAAGCCCAGCCAGATCGGGATGACCAGCGACAGGTGGAACCCGGCCAGGCTGAGCAGGAGCAGCAGGATCGGCCCGATCAGGAACCCAAAGACGGCCAGTAGCACCTTCGTAGCGAGATAATTCTCGAAGGACTTGCCGATCAGGGACAGGTTCGCTCGCAGCGAGGGGAACTCCCAGCCCTGCTCGGCGCAGAACGCCACGAGCGCCCGGCCGAGCCGGCGGCTGAATTCGCTCTCCCGCTCGTTCCCGGCCCTGCTGGTGGTTCCGCCGAGCGGCGAGCGGCGTGAGTCGAACGCGGCGATCTGCCGGGCCAGGCTGACCCGGCGCGGAATCAACGCGAACGCCAACAGGAACAGGCCGAGGCCCGCGACCGATCCGGTCACCAGCGCCGCGGTCATGCCCCGCCTCCCCGCCCGGCCGACACTGGGTCCCCGGCATTGGCCGCCGACTCGGCAGGCAGCGAGCTGAGCAATCGTTCCGGCCCATCGAACCTGGCCAGCTTGCGTATCCAGATGAATCCCGCCGCGTAGAGCGCGACGATCACGACCAGTACCAGCTGACCGGCGGCGCTGTCGTAGACCTGTACGTAGCCGTGGTTGAAGATGCCGAGGAGCAGAGCAAGGCCGACGGAGATCGCCACCACGATCTGGGCACTGCGCCGGGTGGACCGGCGCTCCGCGTTGACCTTCCGGCGCATGTCCAGTTCCTCCCTGACCGAGGCCGACAGCGCACCAAGGAGATCCCGCAGGCCCGGCCCCCGAAGCCGGGAGTTGATGATCAGGGCCGCGATGATGAGGTCCGCGCCTGGGTCATCGAGGTCGTCGGCGAACATGCGTAATGCGTCGGGCATCGGCACCCGGGTGTGCATACGGCCCACCAGCCGCTCCAGCGGTTCGAGCAGGGACGGCGCAGCCACCCGGAGGGATGCGGGAATCGCCTGCTCAAGGCCGACCGCCCCGGCGATCGTGTCCCGCAACGACTCCGTCCAGATCGCCAGGCCCTCGAGCCTGGTCATGGCCCTGCGTTCCGAGGCTGCCCCGCCCAGGCTCCGCCAGCCCAGCACGAGGAGGGCGACGCCGATCCCGGCCACCACCCATCCGGTGGCGATCAGCACCAGGACTGCGGTGATGAGCGCGACCGCTCCCCGGGTGCCGATCAGTTCCCGGAAATGCTGTTCCAGACGCCGCGACTGGGCACCCGGCGGTCTGCGCGGCAGCCCGCGCAGCGCGACGACCAGCAGGAACAGGGCCCCTCCGACTGCCGCGCCGATCAGTGCGGCGAGCAGCGGCGCAGCGTCAGACAGGCTTGTCACCACCGCCCCCTCGCTGGGTCGTAGCCGTGCTCGGCCAGTTCCGCCATGCACGACACGGGCGCGTGCGGCACGGCCCGGCCGTCCGGACCTGGCGAGAAGACCTCGCTGGAGAGCACTCGCCCGTCTATCCCGGTGACCTCACGGATGCTGCTGATGAAACGGCGCAGCCGCCCACCGCGGGAGTACTCGTTTCGCTTCTCGATGAAGACCACGAAGTCGATCGCTCCCGCGATCAGCATGTGCGTGGCCTCGACGGGGAGCCGCTCAGTGGCCTGGATCGCGTAGGTGGAGATGCGGTTGAACACTTCCAGCGAGGAGTTCGCGTGGATGGTCGACAGTGAGCCGTCATTGCCCTGGGTCATCGCGTTGAGCATGGTGACTATCTCGTCGCCCAGCACCTCACCGACGATGACCCGGCTGGGGTTCATCCGCAGCGACCGGCGGACCAGCTCCGCCAGCGAGATGGCCCCCTGGCCCTCCATGTTTGGCAGACGCTCCTCGAAGGCGACCACGTTCGGGTGCAATTCCGGGAAGTGATCGAGGCCAATTTCGAGCGCCCGCTCCACGGTGATCAGGCGCTCGCTCGGCGGGATCTGGTTCGCGATCGCCCGCAGCAGCGTCGTCTTCCCGGCGTTCGTGGCTCCCGCGATCATGATGTTCTTCCGCGCGGCCGTCGTGGCGGCCAGGAAAGCGGCCGCCTCCGGCAGCAGCGTTCCGTTGCCCACCAGGTCGGAGAGGAACACCTTGCCCATCCGGGCCCGGCGGATGGACACGGCTGGCCGGAGCGTCACGTCCATTACCGCGGACAACCGGGATCCGTCGGGAAGCCGGAGGTCCAGCTGCGGGTTGGCCGTGTCGAACGGGCGGCTGGACAGGCCCGAGTAGGCGGCGAGGGCCTGGATCAGGTCCACCAGTTCGTCGTCGTTTTCGGCAGCCGGATCGCCGAGCACCTCCCGGCCGTCGGCGTAGCCGAGGAAGACCCGGTCGCAGCCATTGATGTCGATGTTCTCGATCTCTTGGTCCTCGAGCAGCGGCTGCAGTCTGCCCACCCCGAACAGCGCCGCGTGGATGGCCGCCGCGAGTTCTTCCTCCTCCTGCGCGTTGGAGGGGGCCCGGCCTGCGGTGATCTCGTTTCGGGCATGATCTTCGAGGACCTGCGCGATCAGGGCGCGGGCGAACTGGCGCTCATCCTCGGCGGTCATCGGCGGCATCCCGGCTGTCGCGTCCAGCCGCCGCTGCTCGGCCAGCCGGTCACCGACCAGGCTGCGGAGCCGCTTGACCACGCCGTGATCCACTGCCCCTCACCACCCTTCCGGATCGCCTGGCCGGGCGGCCGGAATGCCGGACACGGTGGCGGAAGGAGGGCCGGACAGCGGCCCGAGGTGATCGGTCACCTCCGGACCGGTGCCCACCGCGGGTGGGCGCGACGGATTGGCAGCTTCGAGCGGCTGGGCCTCCAGCCGCTGAGCTTCCAGCCGCTGAGCTTCCAGCCGCTCGGCCTCCAGCCGCTGAGCATCAGGCCATTGGGCATCAGGCCGCCGGGAATCAGGCCGCCGGACGCCGGATAGCTGAGCATCGGGTAGCTGGCCGAGGAGATTCCCGGCAACTTCCCGCGCAGTCCTGATCAGCAGGGACTTGTCGAGCTTGCCGCCCCATTGGCCGCGCAGCTGGCTGGCGCTCTTCGGCTCGTAAGCCAGGCCGCCGATCACGTTCGCCGGGCTCCTGCCGTCGCCGATCACCTGCCGGACCTCGGCTAGGGCGGTCCGGAACGTCTTGTGGTCGGCGATCACCACCACGCCCACCCGCGCTCCCGGCCGGCCGCGTCTCTGCAGGCCGCTGCCCAGGGCATTCGCCCGGTCCCGCAGCCGGACCACCTCCGCCACGCTGGCCCGGGTGATCAGGACGATGGCTTCGGCCTCGGCCAGCAGGTCATAGAACGGGCCGTCCCGGCCGATCCGGCCGCAGTCCGCGATCACATCGGCCTGCGGGATGCTGGACAGCAGGCCCCCGACCATGTTCCAGAGGGCGTCAAGCCCGGCGCCCTGCTCGGCGCTGGTCACCCCGGCCAGCACGTCGAGGCCACCGTGCAGCTTCTGCGCGTGCTCCCAGACCTGGTCGGGATGGAGGCCGCGGCGCGCGGCCACCGCCAGGCTCAGCAGGCCCCGCCTCGGGTCGAGCCGCGTTCCGTCGGCGCCCGGGAGCCGGTAGACGATGTCACCGCCCGCGGGATCACACTCGGCCAGCAGCACCGGCCGCGGCCATACCGCCGCCAGCGCCACGGACGCGGTCGTGACGCCGGGTGCCCCTTTATCGGCTGCTACCGCGATCAGGGCCATCGATCAGCCGGTCCCGGTACCCGGCGACGCAGTCGGGGATGCCTGCCCCCCCGGCGTGGTCGTGCCCGGGGTCTGGCTCGGCTGGGCTGTGGGGGACGCGGGGAACGTGGAGGCGGTGGGGGCCACGGGCGCCGTGCGGGCCGTCGGGGCGGACGCCGCGGCGGCGCCGGCGGGCAGGATCGCGAGGCCGACGATACCGTTCGATGAGTTGCACGCCACCGCCCCGGCATCGGCTGGGGCGACCGCCACCCGGACATCCGCCACCGCGGAACTGCTCGAGCTGGCCGGATTGGTGATGTCCAGCACGACGGCGTCCCTGGCCAGCATGCTGCCGGATGACCCCGGACAGGTTTCCGGGGCGTCGCTCACCTGGTAGATGTTGACGTGGTCGCCCACCTGCAGCTGGGCCGGAACCTGGCCATCCTTCAGCGACAGGCCGACCACTGCCTTCCCCGCGGTCACATTGCCGGCCCGGCCGACCATGGCATTGGTGAGCAGCGTCCGCGGCGGGATCGCGGTGGCCGCGTAGAACTGCGCGACCTGGCCAGCCTCGCTCCACGGCACGTAATCGAGACCGGTGCCGGAGGCGATCAGGACCTCTTGCATGGCGCTCAGCGGGATCTGCTGGCCCACGCCTATCGGCTGGGAGATCTCGATCGCCGCCACCCGTTTCCCGCTCTGCAGGACCAGGAAGCCGGCGCCTAACGCGCCACCCAGGATGAGCAGCACCGCGAGAGCCGCCAGAGCGGGCTTGCGCTCCCTGGGAGCGCCCGGCACCCGCCGCCCGGTCGGCGCGGTCGGCTGGGGCCAGGCACCCTGCTGGTCGATCCCGGGTGCCGGCCCGCGCTGCATGGTGCCCCGGTCACTCGACATTGCGGCGGCGTCTCCCTGCTGGCGGTACCTGCGCATGGCCTGGGTCGGCCGTACGTGGGCGTGAGCCACGGTATCCCGCCAGAACGCCGCCTTATAGAGCTAACCAGGCCAATCAGACTGCAGCGCCACATCGTTATTACTCACCGTTATTGCCCACCCGCCTGATTGGCCAGCCCGATAATGACTGATAAATCGCAATATTGCTGGATAACCATGCGCATTTCGGCGGCCTCTCTGAGCACACGTGACGGCGCTCAGAGCAACCAGCCGATTGCGGGGCGATAGCAGGGCGTTAGCGCCGGACGGCGAGACGCCCGGCGGGACACCCGGCCGGCCGCCCAGCGAGACACCCGGCGAGACGCCCGGCGAGACACCCGGCGAGACACCCGGCGGCCCGCCCGGCGAGATGCACGGCTGCGCCGGCCCGTGGCCGGCCGCGACGCGGCCGGCCACGGTTCAGCGTCGCTGACTGGGCGCCTAGGGAGCGCCGGTGTTGAGGCTCTGGATCTCATCCACCGGTACCCGGATGGCGCCTACCTGAAGCGGCGGAGCGCCGGGAAGCACCCCGTTACCGGTCCAGGTGACGATCCAGGGCACGGTGACCTGCAGGGCGTAGCCGAGTGGCGCAGCCGTGGACGGCGCCTGGTAGACGACACCGCAGTCCGGCTGGGAGCCCGGACCCGCCGCAGTCACCTGCGACGAGTTCGCGGCGTAGTGCGAGCCGTTGAGCCCGCAGTTCGTGTAAGGCGTCGCGTTGGCGGTGCCCGGGGCGATCTGCGGCTGCCCGGGCTGTGCTGTCACGGTGACGGACATGTAGCCGGGGATCGTCGCGGTCACCGTGATGAGCGCCGGGTTGCCGGTCCACAGGAAGGTCGGCAGGTTCACGTACGTCTTCGGAGCCGGATCCAGCTTGAGCTGCATCTTGGGCACCCGGAGCGCCGCCTTGGCCAGCTCCGCGAGCTGGAGTGCCGTAAGCGGGTTGTCCGCGGCCGGGGCCACCTGGCCGGTCGGCACCCACACCCATGGCGGCAGGTTGGCGAGACAGGCCAGCCCGGCCGGGGTGTTCAGGTACGACGGTATCCACCATTTTCCGTTGGTGGACGGGTTGGCGCGGACCTCCGTGATGTATTGCTGGAGCGACCCGAGCTCGGCCGGGGTGCCGCCACCGGCCTTGACGGCCTGCTCGAGGCCCGCGAGCACGGACAGCATCTGGGCCTGCGTGTAGCCCGGCGCCATCCAGCAGGACGGCACGTTGACGTTCAGATTGCTGAGGTTGAGCGGGATCCGTACACCGTCCTGGGTCAGGATGATGTTGGCGATCCTGTCGATCCCGACCGTGCAGGTGTTCCCCTGGCACCCGCCCCAGGTATCAGCTGCGGCGATGCCCGGGGCGGCCAGGGGCAGGGCCAGCGCGATCGCACCCGCGATGGCAACCGCGAGCCGCCTCATGGCACGCACTCCTGCGCGTGCTGGTTCGGCAGGTAATAGCCGTAGGTGTACGTGACCAGCCATGACCCATCCGATTCACGGACCAGGGAATCCTGTTCCAGGTAGTAGGGGTTCTTCAACGGCGTGGTGCTGCCGGTCTGGGTATTGACCGAATCGAACTGCGACTGGTCCACGCAATACTGCAGCTCGGCCCCGGCGCCCTTATCCTCGATAATCTTGCCGTCGAAGAACCGGATCGTCCCGCTCCTGCTGACGTGCCCGGCGGCATACTGCGCGATATCCTGCTGCGTGAATTGCGCCAGTGACCCGCCGCCGCCTTGCGGTATGGCGCTGGCATAGTGCGTGTAGGTGCGGTCTTTCCCACCGGTGGACAGAGAGTAGTAGAAGGCTAATTGGTAGTTCTCGTCGGCGACCATGATGGCGGCCTGCGCCGGGTCCGCCGGCAGCGGCGTGTCGAATACCACCCGCAAGCTGGCCGGCAGCGGGAATGCCTGCAACCCCGGCGCGCCCGCCTGGGCCGGCGCCGGAGCCCCGGTGGTGATCTTGCCTGCCGGGCGGAACGTGCCCGCCGTGCTGCTGCCGCAGGCCACGGCCCCCAGCAGGCTGGCACTGACCAGGCACGCGGCGGTGAGGATGGCCGCGGGTGCCGGTCGGCTCCCCATGACTCCTCCAATGGACGCCGGTCCGATGGCCGCCCGGTACCGATGTTCCCCGCACGCAGGGAAACCCTCAATAATTTACCGACCACAACGATAAATCCGCAGCAGTTGTTACCGATACGACGCCGGGCAATGAACAGGAAATCATGATCAAAAATGTAAATGACCCGGTCAGGCTGGGCATCGGCCCGGTCATACCCGGTAGCCGGATAACCAGTTACATACCGGGATAATGGAGCAATATGGACATACCAGGCTGGGCGTCCGGCACCGGGGGCGGGCCGTGAACCCGCTCCTGGTGGCATCACTGGGGATGGCCGGCCTGGTGGCCGGTCGGGCGCAGCGCGCCGTGATCTTCCGCTATGCCGTCCCGGCAGGCGAGCCGCCACGTCGCTGCTGCCCGGCCTGCGCGCAGCATCTGCCGGCCGCCCGGCAGATGGCTCTGGCCTCATCCGCCCGGTGCTCTGCCTGCGGCCAGCGCACCGGGCCGCCCCCGCTGGCCGTCGAGGTCACCACGGCGGTCCTGCTCGCTGCGCTCGCCGCGCGGGTTCATCCCAGCCTGGTCCTGGCCGCGGCATGCTGGCTCGCCCTGTGCGCCGTTCCGCTCGCGTTCATCGACGCCGCGGTCCGGCGGCTGCCAGACGTGCTTACCGGCCCCGCATTCGCCGGCACCGCGCTGCTCCTGCTCGCGGCAGCCGCGGTCGGCGGGCACTGGCATGTCCTGGCCCAGGCCGTCCTGGGTGGCATCGCCCTGGCCGGCTTTTACCTGGTGCTCGCGGTGATCAGCCCGTCCGGGATGGGCCTGGGCGACGTCAAGGCCGCAGCGGGCCTGGGAACCATGCTGGCCTGGCGAGGCTGGACCGCCCTCATCGTCGGCGGCTTCGCCGGGTTCCTGTTCGCCGCCGTCTACGGCATCGCGCTCCTGGTATCCGGGCGTGCCACCAGAAAGCAGCAGATCCCGTTCGGGCCCTTCATGATCACCGGGGCGTTCCTCGTGATACTCGCCTGGCGCTTGTAGGTTCTTAACTCGCGCGGCCGGACCACCACCAAGAGTCTGGCGATCCACCGTAAGGCTTAGGACCGGAACGTCACCGTGATGTCCAAGCCGCCATCGGGCCTGGCCAGCACGGTGAGGCTGGCATCGTGTGCGCTGGCGACGGCTGAGACGATGGCCAGCCCTAGCCCGTGGCCGCCACCGTGGCGCGTCCGCTCGCCGTCGAGTTGCCGGAACGGCTCGAATAGCCGGTCGACCTCGCCGGGCGGGACCACCGGGCCGCTGTTGGAGATCGAGAAGCAGGGCAGGTCGGCTTGTGTCGCGGTGGTGACCTGGACCTGACCGCCTGCCACGTTGTGCCGGACGGCGTTGTTCACCAGGTTGACCACGAGGCTCTCGGCCAGGCTGGGGTCTCCGGTGACGATGGCCGGGGCGAGGCGGGTCTCCATGCGCACGCCCAGAGAGGCAGCCTCCTGCCTGCGGCCGGTCACTACCCGGGCCGTTACCTCGGCCAGGTCAAAGGGCTCGCGGTTCCGCAGCCCGCGCTGGCTGCTGGCCAGCGTGAGCAGCGAGTCGATAAGGCGTTCTTGCTGCTGTCCGAGCTCAAGCAACTGCCGGCAGGCGGCCCGCAGCGACTGGGCGCTCGCTCCGGGATCGGCGAGTGCCACCTGCAAGACGGTTCGCTCGGCCGCCAGAGGTGTGCGCAGCTCGTGGGATGCGTTCGCGACGAAATGCCGCTGGGACTCGAACGCGGCCTCCAGGCGGGTGAACAGGCCGTCCAGCGTGTCACCGAGTTCCCGGAACTCGTCATAGGAGCCGGCCAGGCTCAGCCGCTCGTTCAGGCTGCTGGCGGAGGTCGCGCGGGCGGCGGCCGTGATGACCCGGAGCGGCCGTAGGGCCCGGTCGGCGACCAGCCACCCCAGGGCGATCGATGCCCCGGCGAGGACCGCGAGCGCGATACCGGAGTAGAGGAGGACTTCGGGAAGGTCGGTGACGAACCTTGACTGGCCGGCCGGGCCGCCCCTCCCGCCAGGGGCGTGCGCCCGGCTCGCGCGGCCGAATGTCGTCAGGGGCAGATCGGCGATGACCAGCAGGACGATTCCGGAGCCAAGCAGCAGGCAGGCGTAGAAGACCGCCAGGCGTGCGCGGAGGCTCCTCCTCAGGTTCACGAGACTCCGATGCGGTAGCCGGCTTCGCGGACCGTTTCGATGACGGGCGGCTCGCCGAGCTTGCCGCGCAGCCGGCGGATCGTCGTCTTCACGGCCGTGGTGAACGGATCGGCTGCCTCGTCCCACACCCGGTCGAGCAGTTCCTCCGCCGAGACCACCCGGCCCGCGGAGGCCAGCAGGCACTCCAGAAGGGCGAACTCCTTCGGGCTGAGATCCAGTCTTCGCCCGGCGCGGAACGCGGCGTGCCTGCCTGGGTCAAGGGAAATGTCACCGTTATCCAGGACCGGCGGCACGGCGGGCGCCGAGCGCCGGGTCAGGGCCCGGATCCGGGCGACCAGCTCGGCGAAGTCGAAGGGCTTGGCGAGGTAGTCGTCAGCGCCCAGCCCGAGGCCGTCCACCTTGTCCCGGACGGTGCTGGCGGCGGTCAGCATCAGCACCCGGCTGCCGGAGTCCCCGGCCACGATCCGGCGGCAAACCTCATCGCCATGCACGATCGGCAGGTCACGGTCCAGGACCACCACGTCGTAGCGAGTGCCGCTGAGGCGGTCGAGCGCCTCCTGTCCGTGCCGAGCGAGGTCCACGGCCATGCCCTCGCGGCGCAGTCCGGTGACGATCGCCGTGGCGAGCACTTCGTGATCCTCGACAACCAGCAGTCTCATCGCCACCAGGATGCCAGGGCGAAGGTGTCGGCCAGGTGTCAGCTACCGGCACCGTGCTGACACCGGCACGGGCGTAGACCTGTGGCCCGTGGACTACGCAATCGAAGCGAACGGGCTTGGCAAGCGGTACGGGCGGCGGTGGGCACTGGCGGAATGCACATTGGCGGTGCCGGCCGGACAGGTCGTCGGGCTGGTCGGACCGAACGGGGCAGGAAAGACGACACTTCTGGAACTGGCCGTGGGGCTCCTCCGGCCGACGACGGGAACGATCAGGACCCGGGATCGGGTCGGGTTCGTCGCCCAGGACGCGCCGGTATATGCCGGCCTGTCGGTCGCCGACCACCTGCACATGGGGCAGGCGCTTAACGACCGCTGGGACGCCGGCCTGGCGCGGCGCCGGGCTCGTGAGGCCGGCCTGGACCTGCGGCAGCGGGCCGGGCGGTTGTCCGGTGGCCAGCGGGCGCAACTGGCGCTCACGCTCGCCGTCGCCAAGCGACCGCAGCTGCTGGTTCTCGACGAGCCTGTGGCGAACCTGGACCCGCTGGCCCGCCGCGAGTTCCTGGACTCCGTGGCCCAGGCGGTCTCCGCCTCAGCCGAGGGCGTCACGGTGGTGTTCTCCTCGCACCTGGTGGCCGACCTGGAGCGCACGTGCGGCTACCTGATCCTGCTCGCGGCCTCCCAGATGCGGCTCGCGGGGCCGGTGGACTCGCTGCTGGCCGGCGCTGGCTTCGCATCCCTCGATGACCTGGTGGTCTCTTACCTGCGGGAGGTTCCCCGATGACCTGGCTCGCCTGGCGGCAGGCCCGTACGCAGATCGCGGTCGCTCTCGCGGCGACTGCCGCCGTCGCCATCGCCGCTGCTGCCGCGGGCCGCGGCGGCAGCACCCTCCGGCTGTGGCTGTCCGTCCTGGTAGTCGTGGCTCCCGGCCTCCTCGGAGTGTTCTGGGGGGCGCCGCTGGTGGCCGGCGAGCTGGAGTCCGGCTCGTTCCGGCTGGCGTGGACGCAGGACGTTTCCCGGGTCCGCTGGCTGGCGGCGCGGCTCGCGGTCTCGGGACTGGCGGCCATGGCGGTGGCGGGGCTGGCGAGCTGGCTCGTCACCTGGTGGGCCGGACCGCTCGACCGTGCGGGCCTGAACCAGTTCGGGTCGTTTGACTCACGCGATATCGTCGCGGTCGGGTACGCGGCGTTCGCCTTCACGCTCGGCGTGCTCCTCGGCACGCTGCTACGGAAGACGGTGCCCGCGATGGCGGCGACCCTTCTCGCGTTCACCGCGGCCCGCGTCGCGTTCCGCCTGCTGGCCCGCCCGCAGTTGCTTCCCCCCGTGACCAGGGCGCTCGCGCTCAACCCCGCGACCACCGGATACGGGTCGTCGGGGTTCCTGCCCCTGGCGCCGCCAGCTGCTCTGATGCCGACCGCGCCGGACCTGCCGAACGCGTGGGTCACCTCGATCGTGATCGTCAACGGGAAAGGCAACGGGCTGACGGCGAGTGAGCTGGCGAGCACGTGCCCGGGCATCGGCGGGCGCGCGGCGGGCGGCGCCCCGGGCATGGGCGGTTCCCGTCACGGGCCGGTACCACAGGGCGTGGTGACCGCAATGCAAGAGTGCGTCTCGCGCATCGCGGCCACGTACCACGAGGTGGTGACATACCAGCCGGCGAGCCGGTACTGGCCGCTGCAATGGTACGAGCTGTCCGTGTTCCTCGCGGCCGTCCTGCTGCTGGCCGGAGCGTGCGCGTGGCGGGTTCGCAGGATCGGGTGAGGGACCTGTCATGAGCGATTACCTGGGTGCCACGGAGGGCGAATTGCTGTCGGTCTCGGCCGGGCGGCGGTTCCTGGGGTATCAGAACCAGCAGGTGCCCTTCCCGCATCGCGGCCCGTCGCTGGGCACCGGTTCTGCAGGAGTGGCCAGCCAGGCCATAAAATCACAGGCGTCCTACCTCGGCTGGCTCGGGGCGGCCGCCACGGTGGAGGGCGTGCTGGCCGGCTCCCTGCTCGCCGCGGCGCGCGGGCGGCGCGGTAACCCCCATTAGCGGGGGTTCTTGCGCGGGGTGGCGCAGGCGACGAAGGCGCCGGCGCAGGTGGCTGTGGCGCACAGGATCAGGGCGCCGATGTAGCCCGACGCGGCGGGGGCGCCGGTGCCGGCTTGCGCGGAGGACACGATGATCGCCGCGGCCAGCTGGCTGCCGAGGGCGCCCCCGGCGTTGCGGACCACGGTGTTCACCGCCGTGGCCGATCCGGTGCGGGCGGCGGGCACTGCGGAGACGACCTGGTTCGGCAGGGCCACGAGGCACAGCCAGAACCCGATGCCGAGCACTGTGGTGGCCGCGTAGACCTGCCATGGGGCGTCGTGCCACAGGGCGAGGCTGGCGAAGCCTGCCGCGCAGGCCAGCTGGCCTGCGATCAGCTGCGCCCGCAGGCTGATCCTGCGGTGCAGCAGGCCGGACGCGGGGCCGAGGAGCAGCTGGACTGCGGCGGTCGGGAGCATGAACAGGCCCGCCCCTGTCACCGACGCGCCGAAGCCGTAGCCGAGCCGCGCGGGCGCCTGGACGAGCTCGGGGATGATCAGGAACGAGGCGTACATGCCCATGCCGGTCAGCAGGGCCGCCGCGTTCGCCGGCCACACGCCGCGCAGCCGCATCAGGCTCATGTCCACCAGGGGGCTGCTGCTACGGGCTTCCGCGCGGACCCATGCCAGCAGGCCCGCCGCGCCGAGCGCCAGCAGGCCCAGCGTCCTGATGTCCCCCCAGTGCCAGGTGGCCGACTCGCTGACCGCGATCAGGACCGCCGACAGGCCGGCCGCCATCAGCAGGCAGGAGCGCCACGGAACCCGCGCCCCGGCTTCGGCGGGGCCGTCGGCGGGGATGTAGCGTGCGGCCAGCACGAGTGCGGCGGCGATGACGATGAGCGGCAGCCAGAACAGCCACTGATAGGAGAGCCGGGTCATGATCGGCCCCGGCAGCACGAGGCCGATGCCGCCGCCGATGCCGAGCAGCGAGGACACCAGGCCGATGCCGCCGGGGACCCGCTCGCGCGGCAGGCGGTCCCTGATGATCGCGAACGCCAGCGGGTAGATGCCACCCGCTGCGCCCTGGATCACCCGCCCGGCGACGAGCTCAGCCAGGTTGCCCGAGACCGCGCAGGCCACCGTGCCAGCCGCGAACGTGGCCAGGCTGGCCAGCATCATGCGCCTCTTGCCCGCCACCTCGCCCAGCCGGCCGATGACCAGGGTGAGGATGCTGGCGCTCAGCAGGTACGCGGTCGAGATCCACGCGGCGCCGTCCGCGTTGGTGCCGAGGCTGGCCTGGATCTGCGGCAGGGCGGGGATGACCAGCGCCTGCATCATCGCGAAAACGGTCCCGGCCAGCGCGAGCACGGCGAGCAGCGCATTGACGCGCACCGGCCGGGCGCCGGCCGGAGCGCGGGCCACAGCGCCGGCCAGGAGTGGTGCAGAAGAGCTCACGAGGGGCCTCCGAGGTTGGGTCCGGGTGCTTCGTGAGCTACCTTCAGGGCTCCGGCCACGGGAGAGTCAACATGCGATGCGGCGCCCGTGCCGCCCCCGCCGGGCCGCTTGACTCTCCCCTTACCGGAGAGCTGAGACTTCTCTCATGCAGCCGCTGACCATCGGGGCGTTCTCGCGCCTTACCCACCTGAGCATCAAGACGCTTCGCTACTACCACGAAGTGGGCCTGCTCGAGCCCGCCGTGGTCGACCCGGACAGCGGGTACCGCTACTACCGGCCGGGCCAGGCGCACTCCGCGCACCTGGTCAGGCGGTTCCGCGATCTCGGCCTGCCGGTGGCCGACGTGAAAGCCGTCCTCGCCGCCCCTGACCTGACCGCCCGGGACGCGATCCTGGCCGGCCACCTCGACCGGATGCGCCAGCAGCTGCGGCAGACCGAGGCCGCGGTCGACTCCCTGCGCCGGATGCTCGAAGGCGGCCCGGCGGCCACCGCCATCGAAGAGCGGATGCTCGAAGGCGGGCCCACGATCTCCGCCGCCGCCGACCTGATGCGGAAGGAGGTCGCCTCCTGGTGGTGGGACGCCCTCGCCGGCCTGCGGGCGACTGCCGCAGCGGCCGGCCTTGAGCAGACCGGGCCGGTCGGCGGCCTCTACGACGATGAGCTGTTCACGCAGGACGCTGGGCACGCGCGGGTCTACCTGCCCGTCAGGGACTCCCCGGCCCTCGACGGCACGGGTGCGCGCTGGGAGCTTCCCGCCGGCCGGTTCGCCGTCGCACTGCACGCCGGCACCCACCGTGACGTCGACCGCACCTACGCAGCGCTCGGCACGTACGCCGCCGCGCACGGCCGCGACGGCGCCGGCCCGGTGCGGGAGCGGTACCTCGCCGACCCCCTCGACACCCCGGACAACACGCAGTGGCAGACCGAGGTCTGCTGGCCGCTGGCCCCGGCAGGCGCCCAGGCGAACTAGGACGGGCCAAGGCGGGCCAGGGCGGAGCGGGCCGCGACGGTAGCCCCGGGCACCGCAGGCGGGCACCGCTGGGCAGCCGCCCGGCCGGCCATGCGAGGGACGCGGGCCTTGGGTACGGTCCAGGTATGGACGCAGCCGACTATCTGGCCCATTTGCGCCGCGAGTCCAGTGCGTTCGGGGAGTGCCTGCGCGGGGACCTGACGGCAGCGGTCCCGCACTGCGGCGGATGGACGCTCTACGACCTGGCCGATCATCTGGGCCGGGGCAATCTGTGGGCCACCTTCGCCGTCACGGAGAAGCGAGGCGATCATGAAGCCCCGGCCGCGCCGCGCGATCCGGCCGCGCTGGCGACGTGGTTCACCGGTACCTCCAGCGTCCTGCTGGAGGCGCTCGATACCGACCCGTCCGGCAGCGCATGGACCATCTTCCCGCCCCCCACGGTCGGTTTCTGGCAGCGGCGCCGGTGCCAGGAGGCGCTGGTGCACCGGTGGGACGCCGAGAACGCGCTCGGGATCGGCGGCCGGCTCGATCCGGCGCTGGCCGACGACGGGGTGGCCGAGGTCATCGACACCATGGCGCCACGCCAGTTCCAGCTCGGCCGCGCCCGTGCTCCCCGGTACGCGGTCCGCTTCGCCGCCACCGACACCCGGTCGTCACGGGTGCTCGGTCCCGGCGAGCCGCAGGCCACGGTCAGCGCCACGGCAGCGGATCTTCTGCTCCTGCTGTGGGGCAGGCTCTCCCCCGATGACCCGGCGGTCAGCTGGGACGGCGATTTCCTGCGGGCCCGGGCCCTGCTGGAAGCCGCGCTGGTGCCCTGAGCGCCCAGCCGTGCCCGCGGCGGCCAGAGCGCTCCGGCGACGGTCAGAGGCGGTTACCGACCAGCACCGGCTCGTTGGCCAGTTCGACCCCGAAAACGTCCCGGACGCCGTCCCTGACCTCCCGGGCCAGGCCCAGCAAGCTGACCGTGCTGGCGCCGCCCGGGTTGACCAGGGCCAGCGTGTGCTTGGCCGAGATCCTGGCCCCCGGCAGGCCGGGGTCTAGCGCACCTTCCGAACTGCCCTTCTGGGCCGGGTAGCCCTTCCGGAAGCCGGCCTGCTCGATGAGCCACGCCGCGGAAACCTTCACATGTCCTGGCTCGGCGGGGTAGCGCGGGATGCGGACACCGGGACCGCAGCGCGCGGCGGCGGCCGCCTGCAGCGCGGCGAACTGCCCGGCGTCCAGCACCGGGTTGACGAAGAACGAGCCCGCGCTCCGGGTATCCGGATCGCCCGGGTCGAGCACCATGCCCTTGCCCCGCCGCAGCGCCAGCACCGCGGCGCGGACCTCCCCGAGCGGCGCCTGCGCGCCCTCGGCCAGGCCAAGCCGTTGCGCCAGCTCCCGGTAGGCCAAAGGCCGGGACAGCGGGTGAAGGTCAAGCCCGAAAACCACATTCAGCACAACGAACCGCCCGGTGTACTCCGCCCGCCCGCCCAGCGCCGTGACCTGGCCCGCGTGGCGTTTGAAGGCGCTGGTCCGGTAGCCGAACCCGCAGTCCCGCCCGGCCAGCTCGACCACCTCGCCACGGGCCCGGTCGTACGCCTGGACCAGGGTGATCGTCTCGGCGACCTCCTGGCCGTAGGCGCCGACGTTCTGGATGGGCGTGGCCCCGGCCCGGCCCGGGATGCCGGACAGGCACTCCAGCCCGGCCAGCCCCTCGGCCACGCAGGAGGCCACCACCGTGTCCCAGTCCTCCCCGGCGGCCACGGTCACCGTCACCCGGCCATGGCCTGGCCGGCCGCCGTCCCCGAGCCTCACGCCGGCCCCATCGCCGGCCGGGGCGGCGCCGTCCCGGCCGCCGTCGGCCGGGCTGGAGTTCTCCCGATGGATCCCCTTGGTGGCCACGTGGATCACCGTGCCGGGGAAGCCGTCGTCGGAGATCACCAGATTGCTTCCGCCGCCGAGGACCAGCAGCGGCTCGGCTCGCTCATCGGCGGCGCGGACCTCGGCGATGATCTCCTCGTCGGTGGCCGCCTCGACGAACCGGCGGGCTGGCCCGCCCAGCCGGATCGTGGTGAACTCCGAGAGAGTTACCTGCTCACGGACCTGTGACATCCGTGGCCGGCTCAGGCCAGGCGCACGACGGCGCGGGCGCGGGTGAGCACCTTGGCCTCGGCCGAGCGCGCGGTCAGCGCCAGCACCACCCGGTTGCCGTCCAGCTTCTCCTCGACCCGGGCGCTGACCTCGATGGAGGCACCCGTGTCATCGTCGGGCACCACGACCATGGAGGAGAACCGGACGCCGAACTCCTCGACCGCCCCAGGATCGCCGGTCCAGTCGGTGACGTACCGGCCCGCCTGGGCCATGGTGAACATGCCGTGCGCGATCACGTTCGGCAATCCCACCGACCGGGCTATCCGCTCATTCCAGTGGATGACGTTGAAGTCACCCGATGCGCCGGCGTACTTGACCAGGCTGAGCCGGGTCACGGGGTACGTCGCCGGAGGCAGCTCGTCACCGACGGTAACGTCCGCGTACTTGATCGTCGCGCTCATCCGGTGCCTCCCTCGGCGCCGCGCTGCACGAGGGTCGAGAAGGCCGTGCACACGTGCTCGCCGGCCACGGTGGCGATCTCGGTCCGGGTGGTGAGCATCACGTTGCGCCCGACCGCGCGGATCGCCTCGATGGTGGCCTGCGCCGTCACCACGTCACCCGCGTGCAGCGGGCGCGCGTGGCTGAACCGCTGCTCCCCGTGGACGACCATGGAGTAGTCGATACCCAGCCCCGGGTCGCCAATGGCCGTGCCGCTCGCCGCCATGCTGATCACGATGGGGAACGTGGGCGGTGCGATGACGTCCGGGTAACCGGCCGCCTGCGCCACGGCAAGATCACGGTAGACCCGGTTCGGGTCGCCGATCGCATCGGCGAACTCCGCGATCTTGACCCTGCTGACCTCGTAGGGCGCTGACGCGGGGAACGTCCGGCCCGCGTACTCGAGGTTAACGGCCACCGCAGCGGCCGGTTAGCGCGTCTCGCGGTGCGCCCGATGGCAGCGGCAGTTCGGGCAGTACTTCTTCAGCTCGAGCCGGTCCGGGTCGTTGCGCCGGTTCTTCCGCGTGATGTAGTTACGGTGCTTGCACTCCTGGCAGGCCAGGGTGATCTTGGGCCTGACGTCGGTGGCAGCCACTATGGAGTGCCTTTCTGTCGAACGGATGTACGCCTAACAACCGCCTGCGGCCGGGGGTTGATTCCCGGTGCCGGACGGCAGCACCACTGGCCGCCGTGGCGGGCTGGCATACAGACCCGCGGGCGACCGGCGTGCTGGTAGCGGAGGCCGGACTTGAACCGGCGACACAGCGATTATGAGCCGCTTGCTCTGCCTGGCTGAGCTACTCCGCCATATAGCCAGAAGCTCACATAGCTTACAGCGGCCGCGAGATGTCGAGGACGATCTTCAACTGGGCCGGGTCGTGGCAGGCGTCCAGCGCGCGGGCGACCTGCTCCAGCGGGAATCGGGCCGTGACCAGGGGGGCAAGATCCAGCCTCCGCTCCGCGCAGAGACGGATGGCCAGGTCGCAGTCGCGGGGCCGGGCGGCACGCGGGCTGAGGATCGTGAGTTCCTTGAGATACCACTCGTATGTCGGCATGGCATCGGCGGCCGGTGCCGTCGTGCCGAACACCACGACCGTGCCGCCCGCACCGGCCAGGCGCATGGCCTGGGCCAGGGTCTGCTGCGTGCCCGCGCACTCGATCGCGATGTCCGCGCCGTGGCCGCCGGTCGCGTCGGCCACGGCCTGCTCCGCGTCGTCCGGCGCCGCGGCATGGCTAGCCCCGAACCGGAGGGCGAGCTCCCGTTTCCAGCCTGAGCGGGTTATGCCGACGATCGTCTCGACGCCGCGGGCCCGCAGCAACTGGATGTGCAGCAGGCCGGTCACGCCGAGGCCGACGACGACCGCGCTGGCCCCGGGCGAGGCCCGGAGCCCGTCCTGCGCGTGTACGCAGGTGGAGAGGACCTGGAGCAATGCCGACTCGGCCGCCGGCACCGAGGCCGGGATCGGGTGCAGGCAGGCCTCGTCCACGGCCACGAAATCCGCGAAGCAGCCATCCACGTCCCGCCCGAGCAGCGCGCCGCCCCGGCACAGCTGCGGCAGGTCGCGGCGGCACAAGTCGCAGGCGCCGCAGAAGACCGCCGGGTTGACCAGGACGGAGGTGCCCGCCGGGACGTTATCCCGCCGCCCGGGCGACTCGACCCAGCCCGTCATCTCATGCCCCATCACCCGTGGCACCATGACGGGAATGCCACCGGCCGCGATCTTCAGGTCGGTGCCGCAGATTCCCGCCTGAGTCACCCGGACCAGCGCCAGCCCGGCGCGGGCGGGCAGCGGGACATCCCGGACGGTCACGACCCCGGGCTTGTCCATGACCGCTGCGCGCATGCGACGCAGTCTCGGCCGGGCCGCCTCCCCCCGTCAAATGCCTGGCCCGGCCGGCACATCCAGAGATGGCGCACCCCGGCGGCAGATACCCGCCGTCGGCAGCCCATCCGGAGGTGGCGCACCCGGCGGCAGATGCCTGCACCGGCAGCCGATCCGGAGGCGCAGTGAGACGCCTCCGGGACCCGGGGTGTTCGCGGCCGGGACGGGCTTATGACAGCGGGAGCCCTGGACACCCCCGGCACCAGTCAGTGCGGTGAGTTGTGCGCTCTACGCGCGCATTTCGCACCGCGCAGAACCCCAGGACCCCCGGCACCAGTCAGTGCGGTGAGTTCTGCACCCTATGCGCGCATTTCGCACCGCGCAGACCGCCAGCACCCCGGGCAGGGCATGGAAGCCTGGCACTCGCCTGGGGCTGGCGCTACACCAGGGATCAGGGTGGCGGCGGCCGCGCAGCCTGACCCGGCTCCGGCCCCGGCCGGCTGGCCAGGAACATGCCCCCGCACACGACCCAGAGCGCCCTCCACGTGGGCTCCGCCGCACGCTGCACACCCTAGTCAGCCAGAGCGCCCTATCGCTTACCGGGCAGCCAACAGGTGACAACCCCTGTGAACCCAGGTCAGGCCAGTGCCATCCGGGTGCGCCGCCGCGGCCGTCTTCCCAGGAGTATCTAGTGCTGCTATCGTCCGCGGAAGAATGCCACTGCGCGTATTAACTGTCACTAAACATGGCTCACCCGGCCTACGGCGCCCAGGGAGCACGCTGTGACATCAGGTACTACACCAGCCCAGACGGCTGCGGGCCAGGCAGCTGCGGGCCAGGCGGCTATGCCGCGCCCGCACCGACCCGCTGACCAGCCCCCTTATCAGCCAGAGCCCGCCGAGATGGTGATCGAGCGGGACGTTGCGGTGCCCATGGATGACGGCGTCGTGCTCCGTGCGGACGTCTTCCGCCCGCCGGGAACAGGGCCCTGGCCGGTGATCCTGACCTACGGGCCGTACGCGAAAGGACTGGCCTTCCAGGAGGGCTACGCCGACCAGTGGCGCCTCATGGTGGAGCAGCATCCGGATGTCGCGCTGGGCTCCAGCAACGAGCACCAGAACTGGGAAGTGGTCGACCCGGAGAAGTGGGTCCCGGACGGCTACGTGTGCGTGCGGGTCGACTCCCGGGGCGCGGGCCGCTCCCCGGGGACTCTGGATCCCTACTCCCCCCGGGAGACCGGCGACCTGCGCGATTGCATCGAGTGGGCGGCCGCGCAGCCCTGGAGCACGGGCAAGGTGGGGCTCAGCGGCATCTCCTACTACGCCATGAACCAGTGGCATGTGGCCGGCCTGCGGCCGCCCCACCTGGCCGCCATGTGCGTCTGGGAGGGGGCCGCCGATTTCTACCGTGACGCCACCCACCACGGCGGCATCCTCTCCTCCTTCTGGCGGAACTGGTACGACAAGCAGGTCACCGTGGTCCAGCACGGGGTCGGCGACCGTGGCCCGCGCAATTCATCCACCGGCGAGACCGTGGCCGGCCCGGAAACGCTCAGCGAGGCGGAACTGGAAGCCAACCGGGTACCGTTCGGCGACGAGATCCGGGCTCACCCGCTGGACGACGAGTACCACCGCGCACGCTCCGCGAACTGGCCGCAGATCACGGTGCCGTTCCTGACCGCGGCCAACTGGGGTGGCCAGGGCCTGCACACCCGCGGCAGCTTCGAGGGCTTCGTCCGCGCCGCGTCCCAGCACAAGTGGCTGGAGGTGCACGGCCTGGAACACTGGACCCACTTCTACACGGACTACGGTGTGGCGTTGCAGAAAAGGTTTTTTGCCTGCTTCCTGCACGGAGACGACAGCGGGTGGCGCGACCAGCCGCCGGTGCAGCTGCAGGTCCGCACCCTGACCGGTTTCACGCCCCGGGCCGAACGGGAGTGGCCTCTGGCCAGGACCCAATGGACCCGGCTCTACCTGCGGCCGGACACTCAGGGACTGAGCCCCGGGGAACTGGGCGCGGGGCCCGCGGGCGCCGAAAGCAGCGTGTCCTACCCGGCTGACTCGGAGGGGGTGACGTTCACCGCGCCGCCGCTGGAGCGGGAAACGGAGATCACCGGGCCGGTCGCCGCCCGGCTCTTCGTATCCTCCACCGCTGCCGAGGCCGACCTGTTCCTGGTGCTGCGGGTGCTGCAGCCGGACGGCCAGGAGGTCACCTTCCCGGGCGCGATCGACCCGCACACCCCAGTAGCCCAGGGCTGGCTGCGCGTCTCCCACCGCAAGCTGGACCGCCTCCTGTCCACGGAGTACCGGCCGTACCACAGTCATGACGAGATCCAGCCGCTGGCGGGTGGCGAGGTGTACCAGTGCGACATCGAGATCTGGCCGACCAGCCTGGTCATCCCGGCCGGGTACCGGGTGGCGCTGACCGTGCGCGGCCGTGACTACGAAGTTCACTATCCCGGTGGCCCGCGGCTCGGCTCGTTCAAGAACGAGATGACCGGGTGCGGGCCTTTCCTGCACGATGATCCGCTGGACCGGCCACCCGAATTGACCGGTGCCACGCACACCCTGTGGGCCGGCCCCGGACGGCTGCCCTACCTTCTGCTTCCGGTCATTCCCGCCCCGTGAGCCACTGGAGCCGAGCGGGAAGGGAGGCTCATCATGCACAACCCCACCGAGACCCGGCCGGCCAGGGACCCGAGCCCAATGCAGGCCAGCACCGGGCAGGCCAGCACCGGGCCGGCCCGGCCAGCGCGCCACCGGGTGAAGCTCATCCTGCACCGGGGCATCGTGACCGGAACCATTCCGGGCGGGACCCGGCTCGTGCAGTCGAGCATCGCGGAGGAGCTGGCCGTGAGCACCCGGCCGGTGCGGGACGCGCTACGGGAACTGGCCGCGGAGGGCTTCGTCCGCCTGGATGACCGGGGTGGCGCGGTGGTGCGCGAGCTGTGCCGGAGCGAATTGCAGGACATCTACGAGATCCGGATGATGCTCGAGCCGGTCGCCACGGCCCGGGCCGCCACGCTGGCCAGCACGGCGAGCGTGCTTCAGGCGGTGGAACTGCTGGCCGCGATGGAGTCCGAGACCGACGGCATGCAGTGGGCCGAGTACAACTCGCGCTTCCACAACGCCATTGAGCAGGCCGGCGGCAACCTCAGGCTGTTCGCGATCCTGGAGAACCTCCGGGAACTCTCGGCCCGCTACATCACGCACGCGATCCTCACCGTGCCGGACCGGGCCGAGCGAGCCAATGCCGAGCACGCCGAGATCCTCCGGGCCGTCATCGCGCGCGATCCGGAGGCGGCGGTCAATGCCGTGCTCCGGCACCTGGACGGGACGCCCCGCGCGCTGGATATCCACCCGATGGGCGCTCCGCGCGACCGGGATCCGGCTGGCCCATCGCGGGCCGCGGCGCAGATGCCCTAGTGATTGAGCAGGCCTAATCACATTAAGGTCACTATCCAGCCGTGCGCTGGCCTGATGACAATGGCCGTGATTGCATTAGGGCGCATCGACCTGCAGGAGATTGGTGGTCATGAGAGGCTCATTAGCCCGGCTGGCGGTGATCGGGGCGGCGGGCTGCGCCGCACTCGTCGCAGCAGCGTGCGGGAGTGGCGGGGCGGGAGCGGCGGGGGGGTCCTCGCACTCGGCGGTCAAGGTGGGGTACCTGCTGCCGCTGACGGGGGTGTTCACGAAGAACGGAACCAGCGAGCAGAACGGCTTCAAGCTGGGCCTGAAGCACTTCGGGACCTCGGTCGACGGGCACCCGATCCAGGTGACCTACGCCGATGACCAGGGCCAGCCAGCGGTGAGCCTGTCGGATGCCCGCCAGCTCGTCACGTCCGACCATGTCCAGGTCGTCGAGGGCCCGCTGCTGTCCAGCGCTATCGCGGTGGTCGCACCCTACGTGCTCGGCCAGGGGATCCCGGAGGATGACCTGTACCTGGCGAGCCCGCAGCAGGCGCAGGCCTACGTCAAGTACGGCGCGGGCTTTACCTCCGGCTGGGACGGCTTCGCGCCGACCACAGTGGGCGGCCGCTGGGCGTACAACACCATGCACTGGCGGCATATCACCACGGTGGGGCTGGGCATCTCGTTCGGCTGGCAGGGCATCGGCGGGTTCGCGGCGCAATTCACCACATTGGGCGGCAAGATCGACAAGATGATCTGGGTGCCCAGCAACAGCGTGGACATGTCGGCTTACGTTTCCGCCATTCCGGCCGGCACCCAGGCGGTGTTCGTGGTGCTGTCCGGCTCCCAGGCGGCCAACTTCGTGAACTCCTACGCCTCGTTCGGGCTGAAGAAGAAGATCCCGCTGATGGGCATCACCACCCTCACCGACCAGGCCGCCCTGCCCGCGGAGAACGCCCCGGCCGCGCTCGGCATCTACACCGACGCGCAGTACTGCGACGGCAACCCCTCGGCCGTCAACCAGGCGTTCGCGAACTCCTACCACGCCGCCTACGGCGTGTACCCGTCCTACTACTCCGAGGCGGGGTACACCAAGGCGCAGATCCTGGTGGCCGCGCTCAAGTCGCTGCATGGCCAGGTCAGCAGCGAGAAGGCGCTGTCCAGCGCGATGCGCGCGGTGGCGATCACCGCGCCGCGCGGCCCGGTCTCGATGGACCACACCACCTGGTCGCCGGTCCAGGATGAGTACATCTGCAAGGTCGAGAGCGTGCAGGGCACCTTGCGCAACGTGCCGGTCACCACCTTCCCGGGCATCCCGCCCTGGGGCACGCTCTCGCGGTCGGCCTGGCAGCCGATCTTCGCCAAGACCGCCGTCAGCCCGCCGAGTTACTGAAGAGGCTGGGAGGAGGATGGCCGGGAGGTGGTGCGCACTCACGGCCGCAGCCACCGGCGGATCGGCGGCGCAGGCGCCTGCGGTCCTGCGGGCGGGGCCAGGACAGCGATAAAGTCCCGGGTCCAGCCAACAAGGTACTGGTCGGCCGGGCGGGCCTGGCCGGGCACCGCGGCGGTGATCGGCCCGCCCGGCGTGCGGGCCGTGTCCAGCTGGACCCACTCGGGGTTGATGTCGAGTTCCATCGCGATCACCGCCCCGCTGTGGGCCAGCGCGTCCGCCAGATCGGCGGGGGTCGTGGACATGCTCGCGGCGTAGATGAAGTCACCGGAGGCGTTCTGGCCGAGGGCGCTGCGGGCGACATACTCACCGCCGCCAAGAGTGGCTCCCCACAAACCCCAGTCGGCCGCCGCTGGGGTCGGCTGCCCGCCAGCGACCAGTGGCCGCAGGTTCTGCCGGACGCTGTACACGGCCTCGCCCGGCGCGGGCACACCGCTGCCCCAGACTCCGATCCGGGCCCGGCCGGAACGGTCGATCACCAGGCTGGCGAAGCCGCTGCCCAGTGCGCTGATGACGTGGCCCTCCTGCTCGTAGCCGCCGGCGCCCACGCCCAGCTTGAACCCACCGTTGAAGGCGGCGAGCAGCCGCTGGCGGTCGGTGCCGGCTACGGCGGGGCCGGCGTGCACCAGCCCGGCAGCGGCGGGCCCGGGGTCCGCGCTGCCATTGTGCAGCACGTACTGCACCGGGCCGCCGAACGTCGCCACGGTCACCACGGAGCCGTCATGGGTCCGCACGTGGGAGATGGTGACCGCCGGCACGGGCACTGGCGCAGCGGCGGCACTGGCCGCCGGAGAGGCACCCGGGCTGGTCCGGGCAGCCGAGCCGGCCCGAGCAGGCGACGGGGCTGGCGTGCTCGCCGCATCACCGCCGGCGGCCCGGCCGGCTGTAGGCGTCACCGTCGACGGGGAACTGCACGCTGCGATTATGCAGATCCCGGCCAGCACGCCGACTGCCCGTAACCGGCGCATCATGCGCTCCTTCCGGCGCAGTCAAAGTCCCCGCCTCGGCCCCAAACGCCAGGTCTACCGGGGAAGCATGAAGATTTCGTGACGCCAGCCAGCCGTGCTGCGGCCCGCGCCAGCGCTACCCCAGCGAGCACGGCGTCCCGCCGGAGTATGGCTGCCACAGCCCGTGACCACGGCCCTCCCTAGATCTCCCCGGCCGGGGAACCGAGGTAACGGTGCTTAGGCGAGATGCCGCGGAAGGACGCGAAGACCACGCAGCCCTCCGGGTACTCGTACGGGCCGTGCGGCTCGGGGCCGGAGGCCCAGACGTAATCACCCGGGTGCAGGTGCACTCCCTGCACGATCTGAGCGCCTTCCAGCACCACGATCGAGTGGCTGCTCTCGTGCGCGTGCTCGGGCTCGATGTAGCCCGGCGGGAACTTGATGAGCATGTCGGCCACGCCCAGGTCGGTATCCGAATAGAACACCTTGACCTGGACGCCGCCGCGCAGCGACAGCACATCCACGTCGTCCTGCCACTCAAGGTCCCAGCGATGAGCGGTGTGGAATGCCTTCCCCATGGGTGCCCCTTCCGGCTGTCGCGGCCCGCGGTCAGATGCCGAGGTGCGTCTCGCGCACCGCGGCGGTGCGCTCAAGTTCGCTGGTGGTGCCCTGCCAGACCACCTGCCCGTTGGACAGGATGTAGATGAGGTCCGCCGAATCGGTGGCCAGGCCGTAGTTCTGCTCGACCAGGAAGATCGACAGGCCGCTGCGGCGCAGGTCGGCCATGATCTCGCCGATCCGCTCGACGATCACCGGCGCCAGACCCTCCGAAGGCTCGTCCATCAGAAGCAGGCTGGGGTTGGTCAGCAGGGCGCGGCCGACCGCGAGCATCTGCTGCTCGCCTCCGGAGAGCTGGCCACCCCGGTTGCGCCGGCGGTCCTTCAGGTTCGGGAACAGGTCGTAGAGCCGTTCGAGCGTCCACGCGCCGCTGCTGGTCGTGCCGCGGGCCGCGAGCGTGAGGTTCTCCTCGACGGTGAGCGAGGGGAAGATGCGGCGCCCCTGGGGGATCAGGGCCAGTCCCCGCTGGGCAATCTGGAAGGGCTGCTTGCCCACGAGTTCCTCGTCGTCGAGCGTGATCCGGCCGGAGCGCGGCCGGATCAGCCCCATGATGGTGTGGACCAGGGTCGTCTTGCCCATGCCGTTGCGGCCGAGGAGGACGGTGCAGGCACCGTCACCGATCCGCAGGTTCACCCCCTGCAGGACGTAGTTGATCCCCCGGTAGGTGTGCAGGTCGCGAACCTCGATCACGGCCCGCCCCCTTCCCGGCCGGCCCGGCCCAGGTACAGTTCGCGCACCCGCTCGTCGTCTTGTACCTGCCGCATGGAACCCTGGGTCACCAGCGCACCCAGGTGCAGCACGGCGGCGGAGTCCACCACCCCCCGCAGGACGTCGATGTCGTGCTCGATCATGACCAGGGTCAGTTCGGGCGGCAGCGATCTCAGCAGCGCCTGGATGTCCACGCGCTCAGCAGGCGACAGCCCGGCGGCGGGCTCGTCGAGCAGCAGCACGCGCGGCTTGAGCGCCAGGGCGAGCAGCACCTCCAGCTCCCGCACCTCGCCATGGGACAGCTCGGAGGCGGTCGCGCCCAGCCGCGTGGCGAGCCCGAACCCCGCCGCGAGTTCCGCCGCTTCCGCGGTCACGCCCCGGTAGCTCCGCCACGGCCGCAGCAACGACAATTTTGTCCGGCTCAGCCCGTGCAGCGCCAGGGTGAGGTTCTCCAGCACGGTGAGGTCGCTGAATATCCGGGTGATCTGGAACGTGCGGCCGAGTCCCAGCGCCACCCGCCGGTAGGGGCGCATCCTCGTGACATCCCGCCCGAACAGGGCGACGCTGCCCGAGCTGGGCCGCAGTTCACCGGACAGCAGGTTGAACAGGGTGGTCTTGCCGGCGCCGTTGGGCCCGATGATGCCGAAACGGGCACCCGGGGGGACCCGGAGCGAGACATCCGCGACCGCCGCCACGCCACGGAAGTGGTGGCACAGGTGATCGGCCATCAGCGCGGGGACGTCGGCGGTCATGGCGTCACCACGGGTGGCGACGACGCGGTGCGCGGCCGGTCCGCCTCCCGCGCCCCGTCCTGCGGTCCGCCCGCCAGCCTGGTTATGAGCGCGTCCCGCCGTCGGCCGACGGCCCGCACCAGGCCCCAGAATCCGCCCGGGCTGAAAAGCACGACCGCGATCAGGGTCAAGCCCATCAGGGACTCCCAGCGGGAGACGTAGATGCTCAGCTCCTGCTGGAAGAGGACGATCACCACGGCGCCGAGGGCAGGCCCCCAGATGCTGCCGAGCCCCCCCAGTACGACCATCAGAACGAAGAAGCCGTTCGCACTGAAGTCCATCGTCGTCGGGCTGATCAGCTGGTTGACGAAGACGTACAGGACGCCCGCGACCCCGGTGAAGAAGACCGCGATGACCCAGGCCAGGTAGCGGTGCAGGCCGGTCCGGTAGCCGAGCGCGGCCAGCCGCGCTTCGTTGGAGCGGACGCCCCGCAGGGACAGCCCGAACGGCGAGCGCACGAACGTCACCAGCAGCAGGGCGACCACCGCGAACACGGCCAGGACGGTCATCCGCAAGGTCAGGCCGTCATTGAGGTTCACCGGCCCGATGCTCGGCAGGACCGACAGCGGGATCCCGTTGTCGCCCTCGCTCAGCCCCACCCACTGATAGGCGAGCCCCCAGAGGACCTGGCCAATCGCCAGGGTGATGATCACGAAGCTGATCCCCTTGACCCGGACCGCGACGATCCCGAGGACCAGCCCGAGCGCCAGTACCGTCCCGAGGCCGATCCCGACCGCGGCCCAGGGAGAAAATGCGTGCACCTCCGCGATGGCGACGCCGTAGGCGCCGACGCCGAGGAAACCAGCCATCCCCAGTGAGATCAGGCCCGCGTAGCCGCCGAGGAAGTCGAGGGACATCGCGGCGATCGCGTAGACGAGCATGTCCAGGATCAACGTGGAGGTGAAGCCGCTGCCCTGGAGCGCGGCGACGAGGATGGCGGCCACGACCACGGCCGCCAGCGGCCCGCCGAACCGGCGGGACCGCCGCAACGCCGTCAGCGTGAGCTGAGCCCGGCGGCCGGCTGGGGCCCCGGCAGCGGCCGCGGGTACCGGCCCAGCGACGTCGGCGGCGGGCACCGTCGCGGCCGCGTCGGCCGCCGGTACCGGCGCGACTGCATCGGCCGCCGGTACCGGCGTGGCGGCGCCCTCGCCGTTCTCGCTGGTCACGTGTTCGGCCGGCCGAGCAGGCCCTGGGGCTTCACCAGCAGGACGACGATGACTGGGATGAACAGGATCGAGTACGCGACGGCCGGGAAGTAGGCCGTCCCGTACGTGTCGACGAGGCCGATGACGATGCTGCCCAGGATCGCCCCCTCGTAGCTCCCGAGGCCCCCCACAATGACCACGGCCAAGGCGAACAGCAGGATGTCGCTGTCGGCACCGGTGTAGAGGCCCAGCACCGTCCCGCCGAGCACTCCCGCGAAGCCGGCCAGCAGCGCGCCGAGCATGAAGACGAGCGAGAACACCAGGCGGACGTTGATGCCGAGCGCGTTCACCATCTCCCGGTCGTCCACGCCGGCCCTGATGATGGCGCCGACCCGGGTCCTGCGGAGCAGGTAGTACAGGCCGAGGGCGACGACGATCGAGACGCCCAGGATGAAGATCCTCCCGTTCGGGTAGACGACCCCGTCCAGCGGCAGGGTGGACGACTTGCCGAGGACGCCGGGCAGGTTGATGGTCAGCGGGCTGCCGCCCCAGATGGCCAGGGCCACGTCATCAAGCACGTAGATGAGCCCGAGCGTGGCCAGCAGTTCCGACATCTCCGACCGGCCCAGCCAGGTGATAAGGGTGCGCTCAAGGAGCAGCCCGAACGCGGCCATCGCGACGGCCGCGGCGGCCAGCCCGTAGAAGAAGTTGTGCGTGGCGCCGATGACCGAGTAGCCGATGTAGCCGCCGAGCAGGTACACAGCACCGTGCGAGAGGTTCGTGACCCGCATCACCCCGAACACCAGGGTGAACCCGCTCGACACCAGGAAAATGATCCCAGCCAGCGTCAGTCCGTTCAGGGTCTGGGCTAGGAACTGCGGCACTCTCGGGGCTCCCCTCGTCAATGAGGCGCGGTCCGGTTCGTCATCGGAGCGACACCAGCGGCGCTCAGGCTTCCCTCGTCCAATGGGTCCGCTCCGTCCACCGGAGCGAGATCATCCGCTGTTCGCGGATCGCCACCGCGATGGCCGTGGTGAGTTCCACGCTGCGCAGCCCGTCCTCGCCCGACGGGCTAGGGTCACGCCCGCTGCGGACGGCGTCCGCGAAGGCCTCGATGGTGCGCCGGTAGGCGTCGTGCGACGTGGCGGGGAACTCCCGCTCGCCATCGCGGGTGATGAAACTCAGCGTGCCCGCGCGCCCGGGCCGGGACAGGTTGCGGCCCAGGACCCGGCCCTCGGTGCCGTAGATCACGATGTCGTCCCGCCCGTTGGGCACGGACTGGTTCGCGTTGACGTAGGCCAGCGTGCCGTCTTCGAACCGGAGCAGGACCAGCGCGGTCGTGTCCACCTGGTAACCCGGCTCGGAGTCGACCAGGGCGACGACCTCCGATACCTCTGAGCCGATCAAGTAACGCAGCAGGTCAAAGGCGTGGACGCCGATGTTGTTGAGCGTGCCGAGCCCGGCCAGGGCCGGATCCGTGCGCCAGCCCATGGGCGGGTTCCGCCCGGCGCTCATCTCCACCTCGGCGATGACCACCGCGCCGATAGCGCCGCTGCGCACCAGTTCCGCGGCCTCAGGCAGGCCGTCGTGATTGCGGGTCTGGAAGGTGACGCCGAGCCGCACGCCCGCGCCGCGGCATTCGTCGACGCAGCGCCGCGCGTCCGAAACGGTCACCGCGAGTGGCTTGTCGCACAGAACGTGCTTGCCCGCCCGGGCCGCCGCTATCACCTGCTCGGCGTGCCGGGCATTCGGGGTGGCGATGTACACGGCCTCGACCGCGGGATCAGCCAGCATCTTGGCGTAATCATCAAGGGCATGGGCCGCGCCGTGCGCCTGGGCGAACTTCTCGGCCCGTCCCTGGTCCCGGCTCACCACGCTGATGAGCGAACTGCCGGGGGATGCCACTATCCCGGGTGCTATCTGCGTCGACGCGATCCGGCCCAGCCCGATGATGCCCCATCCGAGCCTCTCCGAGTCCACGAGATTCCTCTCCCGGGCCGCCCGGGCCGGCTCCGCGTCAGCATGCCGCTGGCCCGGCGAACGCTGCCGCCGCGCCGGTCACCACGCAGCCAGCCGTGATAGCTACATGATTGGACATTATCATTGTCCGGGAAAGCCACCAATGATTCCGCGGGCCAGAACGGACGGGGAGCCCGCCGATCCCGTCAGCCGGCGCCGGCTTCTTCGCGCCGGTCCCGCTGGTCGCGAAGCGGCGAAAGCAGGCGCTCCAGGAGCAGCACCTCGGCCGTGTCGAACCGCCCGGCGACGGACCCGGCGCTGTCTCGCGCCTCGGCCTCCGCCAGGCTCTGCTGCGCCGCCTGAAGCTGCTCGCGCAGCTTCGCGTTCTCCGCGGTGAGCCTGCGCTGCTTGGACTGGACGCTGGCCAGTTTCTGCTCCAGGCTGGCGACGGTCCGCTGCAGCGCGGCGCCACTCGGCCCAGCTCCAGCCGGCCCAGATCCGGCCGGCCCAGATCCGGCCGGCCCAGCTCCGGCCGGTTCGGCCAGGTCCCCGCCCTCCGTGCCGTCTCCGGGCGAGATCGCGAGCCGCTGCACAACCTGGACCAGCAGCCGCCGGGCCAGCTCGTCGTAGTCGAGGTCCGCGACTCTCGCTGCGGCGACGGCCAGGCCCCGGCCACCAGCATCGTCGTCCGGGCCGGTGGGCGGGCGACCGTGGCGCTGGCTACCGCGCGGGGCCGCTATCGCCGACCCCTGCCCGGCTGCACCAGCCGCACCGGCTGCACCAGCTGCACCAGCTGCACCGGCCACCTTGGCCGCCCCGCCCAGGCCGGCTGCCCCGGCCGCCGCGATCCGGTAGGTGCGTTTGCCCCGCACCTCACGCTCGATCAGGCCGGACCGCTCCATGCCCGACAGCAGCTGGGCGAACGCGACGCTCGATCCCGGGTACCCGATGGCCTCAGCCAGCGCGGTGCTGGCCATCCCGGTCGCGTCCCTGATCTCGCCGGACGCCGCGAGATGGGACATGACGCGGTCGCGGGTGCCGACCGCCCGTTCCCGGCTACCGGATTTCACAGCGGCCAGACTTCATAGCTACCAGACTCATGGCCACCAGACTCATGGCCACCAAACTCATGGCCGGCAAACTCATGGCCGGCAGACTTCACGGCGACCGGACTCAGGTCCCCCACGCCAGCGCACCCCTTCTCGCGGCAATCATGCGGGTCAACGCTCTTCGCACGGCAATCATGCCGGACCGTTGGCTGACCCTACTCATAATAGTGCGCCGGGGCGGGAGCGCCCGCGGAGGACGGCTCGGCCGCGCCGGCCAGCAGTTGCAGCACGGCGAATACGCTCGCCGTGTCCTCATTGGCGTGGCCCTGGGCGAGCGCGGCCAGGTTCAGCTGGGCGGCGGCGGCGAACAGCAGCGCCGGGCAGCCGATCTCCCGGAGGAACCCAGCAATGATGTCGAGATCCTTCTGGAAGGTCAGTACCCGCATGGTCGGATCGGCGTAGTCCCCGCCGAGCATCAGCGGCCCCCGGATCTCCAGCATGCGCGAGGTGCCCGCGCCCGCCGTCAGCGCCTGGAGGGTGGCCTCCAGGTCCAGGCCAGCCCGCTCCGCCACGAGCAGAGCCTCGGCGGCCGCGGCGTTGTGCACCGCCACCAGCAGGTTGGCGACGAACTTGAGTTTCGATCCGTTGCCGAACTCGCCCAGATCGAAGCAGGCACGGGAAAAGGTGGCCAGGACCGGCCGCGCCCGGGCAAGCGCAGCCCGGTCACCGCTGGCATAGATGGCGATGTCCTTCGTGCGGATCTGCGCTCCCGTGCCGCTGATCGGGCAGTCGAGCAGCACCACCCCGCGCTCGGCCAGCAGCCGCCGGGCTCCCTCCTTGACGGCCATCGGCAGCGTGCTGGTCTCAATGACGATCAGCCCGGGCCGTGCCCCGGCCAGCAGCCCATCCGCGCCGCTCGTCACCTCTTCGAACGCCGCGGCTGACGGCAGCGACAGAATGACGGCGTCGGCCCGAGCCGCGACCTCGGCGGCCGACGCCGCCTGGGCACCACCGGCGGCCGCGAAGGCCATGGCGGCGGCCTGGGCGACGTCATGCCCGACGACCCGGTACTCGGCCGCGAGAAGATGCCGCGCCATCGAGCCGCCCATCGTCCCGAGGCCGACGACGCCTACCTGTTCTACCGCTAGGTCGTCCATGCTGCTCTCTTCGAGTCGGCGCTGCCGTGCCGCCCCTCCCCCGCCGGTCAGGCGCTCGCCTGGTCAGGCGCTCGGGTGCCCGACAGAGTCGGCCTTGAACTCCTGCGCCCAGGTCTGGTAGGACAGCGTGCCCCAAGGCGGGACCGAGTGGTAGGTCTTGATCGGCACGTCCTCGAGCGTGCCCTGCACATTCTCGACCTTGCAGATGTAGTCGTTCTGGATCGGGCCGTCCACGACCGGGCTGAGCCGCATCGGCCCGCGTGGCGCGGTGACCGCCGTTGTCTTCAGGGCATGGGCGACGGCGGTGGCGTTCGTCGCGATGCCGTGCAGGCTCTTCAGCGCGGCGACCGCCAGTTCAGCGTGCACATAGCCCGCCTCCGCGTAGTAACCGGGACGGGTGTGATAGGCGCGCATGAAGAGGCTGGTGAATTTGGTGTTCGCCGGGGTGTTGATCCCGTCGCAGTACTGCGCCGACATCTGGTCGCCCAGCACGTCTGACGCCACCTCCCCGGGCAGCACCGAGTAGTCGAACACCGTGGTGTTGCCGAACAGGGGGACCTTTCCCCGCAGGCCGAACTGCGTGTAGGCCTTGGTGAAGTTGACCGACCCCGCGCCAAGGGTCTCCGCGAACACAGCCTGCGTGCTCTTCGGGATCGAGGACACGTACGGACCGTAGTCAACGGTGGTCAGCGGGGGCCACAGAACCTTGTCGATCTTCCCGCCCAGCATAGTGAACTGCTTGATGAAGCCGCCCGCCGACAGCCAGCCGAACGCGTAGTCGTTGGCCAGCACGGTCACGTGCCGGTAGCCGAGATCGGTGTAGAGATAGTCGGCCGCCATGATGTCCGGCGTGTTGCACACCCACCCTGAGCTCAGCGCGTTGCCGTAGGTCGCGTTATCGGTCAGCTGCGTCTGCGAGCAGATGGCGAGGTTGTCCAGCGGGACGTGCTGGGCACCCAGGTAGGGAGCCACCGCCGCATCCTCGCTCGCGAGCAGCGGGCCCTCCATGATCTGGACATGCTTGCCCTGCACCAGGGAACGTGCGTCGGACAGCGCGACCGTGGGGTTGCCGCCGGTGTCGTCGAAGTAGGTGACGATGCGATGGCCGTTCACGCTGCGCCCGAAGGCCTGCAGCCCGATGTTCCAGCCCTCTTCTTCCTGCTTCCCGGCGAGGGCGACGGTGCCGGTGAGCGGCAGCTCGTAGCCGACGGAGATCGGACTGTGCGCGCTCGACCCCGTGGAGCCGCCCGAGCCGCACGCGCACAGCGCCAGCGGCGCCGCCACCGCCGCCATGAGCGCTAACAATGCCCTCATCGCAGTGAACCTCCTGACAGTGGGGACACCGGCAGCCAAGCCAATCAGGTGATTAGCCTCAGTCCCACCATACGACATGATTAGCCCAAGAAGATGATTGTCGAAGCAGAGGATGGCTGTGCACCTATTGGAATGCAGCGGGATGCGGTACCTGGGCCGGCACGACCTGGCCGGCCACGGCAACTGCGGGGAAGGTACGGCGCTGCTCTGCCGCGGGGACGCCCGGTACCTCTACATCGCCCACGAGCGGGGCCCGGTGAACTTCAGCGTGCTCGACGTCACTGACCCGAGGGCCCCGCGGCTGCTGGCTCAGCCGCCCCTGCCGCACGGCGGCGTCCGGTCGAATTCGCTGGCTGTGGGGGACGAGATCATGCTGGTCGCCTACCAGGTCGCCACGCCGGGGACGCGACCCGCCGGCATCGAGATCTTCGACCTCAGCCGCCCCTGGGAGCCGCGCCCAGTCGGCGTCCTTGACCTGTCGGGCGCCCACTCGCGCGGCACCCACTGGGTGGGGTTCACCGGAGGCCGGTACGCGTACCTCGCCACGGGGACTCCCGACTCCCGGCCTACCCATCCGCTGGACGACCAGTTCGTGGTCATCGTGGACCTCGCCGAGCCGAGCCAGCCGGCGGAGGCCGGCCGGTGGTGGCTGCCTGGCACCCAGAAAGGCGACGGCTGGCCGCCGCCGGTCCGGCACCAGGCATTCGACGCGGGGTTCCGCGCGCACAACATCAACGTCTACCCGCAGCGGCCCGACCGGGCGTATGTCGGCTACCTGGACGGCGGCGTCATCATCCTGGACATCGCCGACGTCGCCGCGCCCCAGCTGGTGTCGCGGCTGGACTACCACCCGCCCATGCCCGGTTTCACCCATACCGTCCTGCCCCTGCTGAGCCGGAATCTGCTGGCCATCACCGACGAAACCGTGCACGACAACGCGGCCGACTACCCGAAGCTGCTCTGGTTCGCGGACGCGAGCCAGGAGCGGACACCGTTGATCATCAGCAGCGCGCCCATGCCGCCCGTCGCGGAGTTCGCGGCCCGGGGCGGCCGGTTCGGCGCCCACAATCTGCATGAGAACGAGCCGTTCGACTGGTCCTGGCAGCGCGAGGACATCGTGTTCGGCTCGTTCTTCAACGCCGGGGTGCGGGCGTACGACACCCGCGACCCGTTCCAGCCGCGGGAGGTAGCGGCGTTCGTGCCCGAGGCTCCGGCAGGCTCGTCCGTCGGCGCTATCCAGATCAACGACGTGTACGTGGCGGCCGACGGCATCGTCTACGCGGTGGACCGCAGCGGCGGCGGGCTCTACATCCTCCAGTTCATTGGGCCTAGCTGAGGGGGGCCCGGGCGCGCCCGGGCCGGATGATCTCGGCTCGGTGACACCGGCCGTCAGGCTGGGAGAGAAAATTGGAACTGGCCGTTGTAGAACACATTGATATAGCCCTTTACGAGGGGGCCAAGCCCGACTAGCCGGAAGACCTGACCAGGCACTGAGACCGGCTCACCGATCGGCACGACCCAGCGGGCGCGGCGGGAGATGCTGGCGGAGTGAGCAGTTGCCAAATGCCCGTCACGATCTCGATCGCTTCGCCGGATGCGGATGACGCCCGCCGGGTGCTCCGGGCCTACTTCGCGGATCTCGTGAGCCGGTATTACGAGCGGCTAGCGACCGACGAGGAGATCGATGCGGCGCTGGCCGAGGAGCCCAGCGATGACCTGGCGCCGCCGCACGGGCTGTTCCTGCTGGCCTACCGGGAGCAGGAGGTGGTCGGCTGCGGTGGCCTGCGCCTGCTGCCCGCCGGCCTGGGTGAGGTGACACGGCTGTTCGTGGTGCCCGGGGCTCGCGGGCAGGGGCTCGGCGCGCTTCTGCTCGATGAACTCGAAGGCGCGGCCCGCGCGCGTGGCCTTTCCCGGTTGCGCCTCGACACCCGCAGTGACCTCGTCGAGGCCCGCCGCCTCTATGCCCGGCATGGGTATGCGGAGGTCCCCCCCTTCAGTGCGGGCCCCTACTCGGAGCACTGGTTCGCGAAGGCGCTCGACTGACCTGGGGCGGCCCAGCGGGCGCAGCGCGAGGCCGGGTCACGGTGCCTGGGCACCGGCCCGGGACCCGTCAGGCGCGGCGGCGGTGAACTGATCGGCGATGGCGACGGCCACCACCACGGCGGCCGCGCAGCCACTGAGGATCAGCGCGGACACGTGCGGCGTCAGCAGGCTCAGCAAGCCGAGCAGCACCACCGCCGCGATCCTCGGCCAGGAGACGTGCCGCCAGAGGACAGCCTTGAACGCGGCATGACCCGCGACGAACAGTGCGGTGCCGCCCAGGACCATCCAGGCGACCGGCACCTCACCGACGGCATCCGGGTGTGACAGCACGACCTCGTCGCCGGCTGCGACCGCGATGACGCCGCCGACCATGAACGGGTGGATGAAGTGGTACGCGGACCGGCCCAGCCGGCCTGGGTCGGACGACGCGGCGATGACCTGCGCGCCCTCCTCAGCGCTCCGGTCGAAGTACAGCCACCACAGGCCGATGGTCCCGGTGAAGGCGACGGCGAACGCCCCGGTCTCCGCGCCCGTGATCCGGTGCAGCCCGGACAGCGTGGCCCCGATGACCACGATCGACTCGCCCAGGGCGATGAGGATGAACGCCTGGCAGCGTTCGGCGAAATGACCGCCCTCGATGGTCCAGTCCGCGGTGCTGGACCGGCCGAGTCCTGGCGTATAGAAACCAACCGTGCCGCCGAGCAGGTCAATACCGACCGCGCCGACCCAGAGCAGTTCACGTGCGTGCCCAGCCCTCAGGCCACCCAGGATGGCCAGCGTGCCACTGACCACGCACCAGGCCAGGATGCGCTGGTAGTTCCGTTGCAGCGGCTGGCCGTTCAGCGCCACCACGGCGAACGCGCTGCGGCCGATCTGCATCCCCGCGTACGCGACCCCGACCGCCAGCCCGCGATGGCCGAACGCATCCGGCAGGGCCGCCGACATCACCAGGCTGGCCGGGACGAGGGCGAGCAGCAGCAGCCGGACGGCGATCCGCTCCGGATCCAGCCAGTTCGTGACCCACGTGGTGTAGGCCCACACCAGCCAGACCATGACCAGCAGCAGCGCCGTGCGGGCCGCTCCGGCGACGCTGGCGTGAGACAGCAGGTAGTGCGACAGCTGGGTCACCGCGAACACGTACACCAGGTCGAAGAACAGCTCCACGTTGGTGACGAGCTCGGCGCCGGTCCGGGGGCGCATCAGGTTCCACCGCGTGCTCCGCGTCATGGGGGCCGTCCTGGGCCAGGTGGCCGCCCGGATGATCCCGGTGCGGAGCGCCCGCCGGTCCCCAGGTCCCGGGCGACGGCCAGATGATCGAGCATGGCCGCGTGGTGGCGGAGCACCGCGGCCCTGACCGCGTCGGCGTCACCCCCGATCACCGAGCGGTAGATCGCCTGGTGCAGCTCCAGTTGCGCCGGGGCCGTCCCCGGGCTCAGCCACGATGGCTCCGTCTCGGTACGCACCCAGTGGTCGTACTCGTAGCCGAGCACGGCCGCGTGCACGCTCTCGTACACCGCCGCCAGGTAGGAGTTCGCCGCAGCCGCCACCACCGTGGCGTGGAACACGGTGTCCGCCGCGATCCACTCCGACGCGCTTGCCGTGGCGCCGGACAGCCTGGTCAGGGCCGACTCGATGTCGGCCACCTCGGCCGGGGAGATCGCGGGCTGCCGCTGCGCCGCGCGGGTGGCTCCGAGTGTTTCCAGCCACACGCGCAGCTCCGCGAGATCTCCCACGGAGCCATGATCGAGGTCGAGCATGAGGGTGACCGATGCGGTGACCATCGTCTGCGGACGGCGCAGCACGTAGGCGCCTGATCCACGCCGGATCTCGACCAGGCCCATCAGGGACAGCATCCGCAGGGCCTGGCTCACCATCGGCCGGCTCGCGCCGAAGCGCTCCGCGAGATCCCGCTCCGAGGGCAGCCGTGTCCCCTCGGCCATGTGCTCAGCCGCGATCAGCCGGCGGATCCCCTCGGCTACCTCGTCGGAGACTCGGCTGGCTGGCACCGGCTGCCCTTCCCTGGCTGGCCCGCTCTGGGTAGATTGGCATAGCCAATTTACCAGAAGGGGTGATCATCCTGACTGCTGCCGCCTCCCCATCCGGGGCCACACCCCCCGCAGTGGACCTGCACCGCCTGGCCACGGCGATCCGGCTGCGCGCGGTCCGGATGGTGGCCGCCGCGGGCTTCGGTTACCTGGGGCAGGCGCTGTCCTCGGCCGAGCAGTTCGCGGCCGTGTACGGCGCCGCGGCGCGGGCCGGCACGGATCGGGTGGTCTGCTCGCCGGGGCACTACGTGATCGCGGCCTTCGCCGCCGCCGCGGAACTCGGCCTGATGGACGAGGCCGACCTCGCGGCCTACGGACAGGACGGCTCGCCGGTCGAGGCCATCGGGACCGAGCGGACACCGGTGCTCGACTACACCTGCGGATCGCTGGGGCAGGGCCTGTCCGCGGCGGCCGGCTTCGCGCTGTCCGACCGCCTCCAGGGCCGGCCTGACGTGCGGACATTCGCCTTCCTCAGCGACGGCGAACTGGAGGAAGGGCAGGTGTGGGAGGCAGCGATGTTCGCCGGCCACCACCGGCTGTCCCGGCTGACCGTCCTGGTGGACGCCAACAACTCCCAGGTCGACGGGCCGGTCGACAGCATCACCACGCTGGAGCCGATCACCGAGAAATGGCGTGCGTTCGGCTGGGAAGCCACCGACCTCGACGGCCACGACGTCACCGCGCTGGCGGCGGCTCTGGCCGCCGCCAGCGACGCCGGGCGGCCACAGGTCCTGGTGTGCCGGACGTCCACCCGCCATGGCCTGGCCTGCCTGCCGCCGGATGCCGACGGCCACTTCATCAAGCTGCCGCCCGAACTCGCGGCCGCGGCGGCCGCCGAACTCACCGCTGAAATGGGCCCGGCATGACGGCCGGCCAGGCCCGCCGCAGCGTGGCCGGGAACCAGGTGGCGGCGCTCGAACCGCCTTACCGCACCGCCCTCAAGCCCTACGGCCGCGCCCTGGTCGAGTTGGCCCGGCGGCGCCCCGAGATCGTCTGCCTGAGCGGCGACCTGACCCGCCAGTGCGAGATCGACCTGTTCCAGGCGGAGATCCCGGACCGGTTCATCCACGCCGGCATGGCCGAGGCGAACATGATGGGCGTGGCCGGGGCGCTCGCCCGGAACGGCCACATCCCGTTCGTGCACACCTTCGGCGTCTTCGCCACCCGGCGGCCGCTGGACCAGATCATCAACGCCATCGCCTATCCCCGGCTCCCGGTGCGCATCGTCGGCTTCATGCCCGGCGTCTCCAGCCCGGGCGGCCCCAGCCACCAGGCCATCGAGGACGTCGCGCTGATGCGCGCACTGCCCGGGATGACCGTGATCGACGTGGCCGACGCGACCGAGACCAGCCAGGTGGTCTCCGCCATCGCCGACCTGCCCGGCCCCGTCTACCTGCGGCTCAAGCGCGGCGAGATCCCAGTGATCTTCCCCGCCAGCCATCAGTTTTCCCTTGACCATGCCCAGCTGCTGACCGAGGGAGCCGACGTCGCCCTGCTCGCCAGCGGCATGATGCTAGCCCCCGCCCTCGCCGCCGCCAAACATCTCAACCACCACGGCGTCAGCGTCTCCGTAGTCAACGTCCCAGTGATCAAGCCCCTGGACACCGCCACCGTCCTCGCCGCCGCCACCGCCGCCCGCGCCGTGATCACCGCCGAGAACCACACCATCATCGGCGGCCTAGGCTCCGCCGTCGCAGAAGTGCTGGCCGAAGCCGGCCTAGCCCGCCCCCTCCGCCGAATAGGCCTCCAGGACACCTTCGCCGAAGGCGCCCAAACCGCCCCCTACCTGTTCCAGAAATACGCCCTAACCACCCAGCACCTCATCAACACCGCCTGGACCCTCCTAGACCGATCCGGTTCCGCCCCCCGTGCTCCCACCCTCCCCACTGAGCCCGGCGAGTACTCCCCGGTCTGACCTACGCAGCCCAGGCGCGGGCGGGTGCGGGGGGTCCAGCGCGTAAAAGCGC
>JAWWPY010000407.1:0-22804 GCA_033854735.1 Streptosporangiaceae bacterium
CAGCCTGGCCGTCCTCGAAGCTCGCGAGCAGCGTGAGCACGCGCTCGGCCGACTGATAAGTTGCGCCTGACGCAACCTCGCTCCCGGGCATGCACCCAGGATGGCCACTGGCCCGTGCTGGGTCAACCGCGGGCCCGCCTGGCCCGTGCTGGGTCAACTGTGGCCCGCCTGGCCTGCGCGCCGTCAACTGCGGCCCCACCTGGCCCGTGCTGGGTCAACCGCGGGCCCGCCTGGCTGCGCTGGGTCAACTGTGACCGCCTGGCCTGTTCCATGATCACGGAATATAACTGTCAGATACGACCGGAAATATTCCGTGATCATGGAACGAGGGCAGGCGCCGATGAGCGAATCCGGCGGGTCCGGGGGCACGGCGGTTTCGCCGGACGATCCACTCCCCGAGGCCCTCATGCTGGCCCGTGGCGCAGCGGCCGCCGGGCTGGGCCTCAAGCTGCTCGGCGGGCTGGCCGTGCGGGTGCTCTGCCCGGGCTTCCCGCCGCGGCTGCGGGCCGGCCAGGACATGGACTTCGCGTGCCTGTCCAAGGAGCGCAAGAAGGTGGCGGCCTGGCTCGCGGACAACGGCTGCGTGCCGGACCGCCGGTTCAACAACCTCAACGGTGACAAGCAGATGTACTTCAACGCCCCCTCGGGCCGGCCCATCGATGTGATGGTGGATCAGCTGACCATGTGTCACACACTCGACTTCCGGCCCGGCTTCGGCCGGCTGCCGTTCACCGTTGACGCGGTCGACGTGCTGCTCTCGAAGCTGCAGATCGTGGAGCTCAACGAGAAGGACGTCAGGGACGCTGCGCACCTCCTGTCCGGCGTGCCCGTGGGCGGGAGCGGTGAGGTCACGATCGACGAGACGCGCTTCGCCAAGCTGCTCGGCGCGGACTGGGGCTGGTGGCGGACCGTCACCGGCAACCTGGCCAAGCTGCCGACGCTACTCGCGGAGAACCCGGGCCTGGCCCCGCCCGCGCCGCGATTCGACCCACTCGCCGCGTCGCGGCGGCTCAGCGAGGTCGCCGAGTCGGCCCCCAAGGGAGTCAAGTGGCGGGTCAGGGCGAATGTCGGCGACCGCATCCGCTGGTACGAATTGCCAGAAGAAGTCGCGCACTGATCAGTCTGGCATGCTTGACGCCGGTTTCGGCGGAGTGCTACACGTTGCACAGGGTGCACAGATGTTGCATCCAGCGCGTGGAGGGCGTGGTGCCGCATGAGGATCTTCTTCGCCACGGATATCCACGGCTCGGAAGTCTGCTGGCGGAAGTTCCTGAATTCAGCCGCGTTCTACAAGGCTGACCTCGTGGTGCTCGGCGGTGATGTGACCGGGAAGGTGATGGTCCCGGTCGTCGCCCACAACGGCTACTGGCAGGTAACCGTGCGCGGGCAGTCGCTGCGCATGGACACCCGGCAGGAACTGGAGGACGTCGAGCGCCAGATCCGCAACACCGGCTCCTACCCCGCGATCGTCACCCCCGACGAACTCCAGAACCTCAGTGAGGAGGAGGGTGCGGTCGACCGCCGGTTCAGCGTCGAGATGCTCCGTTCCCTCGACCGGTGGCTCGACATGGCGGACGGCAAGCTCAAGGGCGGCGCGATCCCCTGCATCCTGAACGGCGGGAACGACGACATCTGGGAGATCGACGACGTCATCGAGTCATCCCCGTGCGTGACCTTCGGCGAGGCCAAGGCCGTCGAGCTCCCTGGGGGCTTTCACCTGGTCTCCATGGGCTGGACCAACCCGACCCCGTGGGACACGTTCCGGGAGGCGCCGGAGGCGGACCTGCGGCAGAAGATCGACGCCGTTGCCGCGCAGGTGCCGGACATGGAGCGGACGATCTTCAACTTCCACGCCCCGCCGTACGGCACCGGGCTGGACGAGGCCCCGGCACTCGATGACACGCTGCGGCCGATCCACGGCGGCGCGGTGATGAAGGCGGTCGGCTCCACCGCGGTGCGCGACGCCATTGCGGAGTACCAGCCGATGCTCTCCGTGCACGGTCATATCCACGAGAGCCGGGCCGTCAAGAAGATGGGCCGGACGCTGGCGATCAACCCCGGCAGCGTCTACGGCGACGGCGTCCTGCAGGGCGCGGTGCTGGAACTGAACGCGAAGAAGGGAAAGGTCGGCAAGTACCTTCTCGTAAACGGCTGAGTATTCTCCGGCGCCAGGCTTGTGAATTACCAGGACGCCGGGCTTGTGAATTACTGAGTACCCCACTGGAGGCGAGTATGGCTACTGAGGCTATTGGCGGGGAAACACCAACGCTTTTCTTGCGCAAAGCCACCGGCCTGGTCCGTGGCTGGTCGGTCCGGGACTCGATCATCTACGCCGCCCTGGCGACCAACTTCGTCACGCTCGGGATCTACGAGTTCACCTTCGCGGGCCCGGCGTTTCCCCAGGGCCAGCTGATTACCTCGGTGGTCATCTCGGGAATCTGGGTATCGTTCCTGGTCATCGCGTATGCGGGGCTCGTCGTCACGATCCCGCGGGCCGGTGGTGACTACGTTTGGCAGAGCCGGATCCTGGGCAGCGGAATCGGGTTCGTGATGGCCGCCACCGGGTGGTGGTTCATCCTCTGGCTGTGGGCGCCCATCTACGGCAACATCCTGTCGGTCCAGCTGTTCGAGCCGCTCTGGGCGACACTGAAGTGGACCTGGCCGGGCGGCGGCGCCGCGTGGTTCGGCACGAGCACCGGGATCTTCATTGTCACGCTCATCACGATCGCGCTGGCCGGCGTGCTGGTCTCGCTCGGGATGTCCGGATACGCGAGGATCCAGAAGTGGTGTTTCCTCGGCGGCATGATCGGGTTCGCCGTCGTCGTGGTGCTGCTCCTCGTCAACTCCCACGCCAACTTCATCAGCTCGTTCAACCTCGAGGGGCAGAAGCTCTTCGGCGTCAAGGGCGCCTACCACGCCACGAACGCCGCGGCCGCCAAGGCGGGATACCACACGTATCCGTTGAGCTTCGGCCCGCTGGGACCGACGATGCTGCTCGTGCCGGCGATGATGTTCTTCATCCTCTGGCCGAACTGGGGCGCCACCCTGTACGGCGAGATCCGCGGGGCGAGCGACTTCAGGCGCGTGTTCACCGGCATGTTCGTGGGCCTGTGGATCACCGTGGCGTGCACGGTCATCTTCCTGCTGCTGATCGCCAAGACGGTCGGCTGGGGCTTCTACCAGAACCTCAACGCGCTGGACTACAACCTCACGCCGACATTCGGCATCTGGCCGTACCCGTTCATGTTCGCGGGCTGGCTGGTGCACAACACGGCCTTCCAGGTCGCTCTGATCCTCGTGCTGAGCCTCTGGTTCTTCGGCTGGGTGGGAACCCTGTTCCTGTCCTCGACGCGGGTCATCTTCGCGGCGGCGTTCGACCGGGTGCTGCCCGACCGGGCCGCGGAGGTCTCCGAGAAGCGCAAGGTCCCGGTCTACTCGCTGGTGCTGATGCTGCTCCCGGCCGCCGGCCTGGCCGCCGTCTACGCCTACTCGACGACATTCCGGAGTTACACGCTGGACGCCACCCTGGTCATCGCCGTGACCTACCTGTTCAGCGCGATCGCCGTCGTCATCCTGCCCTGGCGCAAGCCTGACCTGTGGCGGGCGTCACCGGCCAGCCGGATCAAGATCTTCGGCGTGCAGATCGTCCCAGTCGCCGGGGTCATCACCATCGGGCTGCTCGGCTTCAACCTCTATGAGTGGCTCAGCAACTCGCTGTACTTCGTGAACAGCCGGGACTCGCTGTACTACATGGGCGCGATGTACGTGCTGGCCATTATCGTGTTCGTGTCAGCCAAGATCATCCGCAACAGGCAGGGCATCGACCTGTCGTTGATCAACAAGGAGATTCCGGTTGAGTGAGGCCCCGGCCCGGGCCAGCGCCGTCATCGTCGGCGCGGGCATCGTCGGCAACAGCCTCGCGTATCACCTGATGCGGCTCGGCTGGCGCGATCTCGTCCTGGTGGACAAGGGCCCGATGCCCAACCCGGGTGGCTCAACCGGCCACGCGTCCAACTTCATCTTCCCGATCGAGTACTCGAAGATGATGATGGAACTGACCCGCGACAGCACCGAGCAGTACAAGGCGCTCGGCGTGTTCACCGAGAGCGGCGGCATCGAGGTCGCGCGCACCGAGGAGCGGATGCACGAACTGCGCAGGCGGTGCACGGCCGCCCGGGCCTGGGGGATCCCGGCGCAGCTACTCTCGCCCGCCGAGGTCGGCAAGCTGGTGCCGTACCTGGACGAGGCGGTCATCCTCGGGGGGGCGCACTTCCCGACCGTCGGCGTGGTCGACTCGCTGCGCGCCGGGACCCTGATGCGCGAGGAGGCGCAGCAGGCTGGCGCGCTGCGGGTGCTGGCTGGCGCCGAGGTGCTGGGCATCGATGTGGCCGGTGGCGCGGTCAGCGCAGTGCGTACCACCCGGGGCGACATCGAGACCAGCGTGTGCGCGGTCTGCTGCGGCGTATGGAGCCCGCGCATCGCGCGGATGGCGGGGGCCAGGATCCCGCTCACCCCGATCGTGCACCAGATGATCAGTGTCGGGCCCATCGCGCTGTTCGAGCACACCGTGGGGGAGATCGGCTACCCGATCGTCCGGGACGTGGACACCAACATGTACGAGCGCCAGCACGGCGGCGACATGGAGGTCGGCTCCTACGCGCACCGGCCGATCATCATCAGTCCCGACGACATCCCTTCCATCGAGGAATCGGTGCTGTCGCCGACCGAGATGCCGTTCACCCAGGATGATTTCGACCCTCAGCTGCTGCAGGCCCTCGAGCTGATGCCGGATCTGCTGGGAGACGAGCGGGCGGGCATCCGCTACGCCATCAATGGCCTTATCTCCATGACGCCGGACGGTCACCCGCTGCTCGGCGAGACGCCCGAGGTGGGCGGCCTGTGGTCGGTCGCGGCGAGCTGGATCAAGGAGGGGCCGGGCATCGGGCGGGCGGTGGCCGAGTGGATGAGCGGCCAGGTCCCGGAGATCGACATCCACGAGGCCGACATCGCCCGGTTCTACCCGCACCAGCGCACCGCCGGGCACGTCCGGGCGCGGGCCCGGGAGGGCTTCAACAAGATGTACGGGATCGTGCACCCGGCCGAGCAGTGGGAGTCCGGTCGGCCGGTCCGGCGCAGCCCCGTCTACGAGCGCGAGCGCGACCTGGGCGCCGTGTTCATCGAGACCGCCGGGTGGGAGCGGCCGCAGTGGTACGGCTCGAACGAGCGGCTGCAGGGGAAGTACGCGGGGATGGTGATGCCGCGCGACGCCGAGTGGGATGCCCGGTGGTGGTCACCCATCATCAACGCCGAGCACCTCGCCATGCGGGACGCGGCCGGGCTGGTGGACCTCTCCGCGTTCGCGATCTTCGACATCACCGGCCCCGGTGCTCTCGAGGTCGTGCAGTCGCTCGCCGTCGCCCAGATGGACGTGCGGGACGGGCGCGTGGTCTACACCTCGCTGCTCGACGAGCGCGGCGGTTTCAAGGCCGACCTCACGATCATGCGGCTCGGCCGGCAGCGGTTCCGCGTGGTGACCGGCGGGGCCACCGGGATGGCGGACATGAAGTGGTTCGCCGACCACCTGCCGGCTGACGGCACCGCGGCCCTGGCCGACCTGACCTCCGGGCAGTGCACGCTTGGCCTGTGGGGCCCGGCGGCCAGGACCGTACTGGAGGCCACGACCAGCGACGATCTGTCTCACGCCGGCTTCCCGTTCGGCAGCTGCCGGGAGATCGAGATCGGCGGCGTGACCGTGCTCGCCTCGCGCATCTCCTACGTGGGCGAGCTGGGCTGGGAGCTGCACGTCCCGATGGAGCAGGGGGCGAAAGTCTGGGACACCCTGTGGGCCGCCGGCACCCCGCACGGCCTGGTGCCGGTCGGCATCGGCGTCTACGGAACCACCGGCCGGCTGGAGAAGGGGTACCGCGCCTTCGGTAACGAGCTGACTGCCGACTACACCCTGGTCGAGGCGGGCATGACCCGGCCCAAGGTGAAGGAGCACCCGTTCATCGGCCGGGACGCGTACCTGGCCCAGCGGGACGCCCCGCCGGCCGCCGTACTCTGCACGCTGACCGTGGACGATCATCGGTCGGCCTCCGGTCAGCTCAGGTACATGCTCGGTGGCGAGCCGGTGCTTGGCGCAGAGGGTGACGTGCTGGTGGATTCCCGGGGCCGGCCGTCCTACGTGACGAGTGCTGGCTCGGGCCCCTCCCTGGGCCGTCACCTGCTGATGGCGTACCTGCCCGCCGGGCATGCGCGGGTGGGCCGCCGCCTCGCCGTCGAGTACCTGGGGGAGCAGTACCCGGTGACCGTCGCGGTGGCTGGTGCCACACCGCTGTTCGACCCGGAGAACCAGCGGGTCCGGAGCTGACCGGCGTGCACATCCTGGTCTGCGTCAAGCGGGTGCCGATGGTGGGCGGCAAGATCGCCGTGACGTCGGACGGGCAGGACGTGGACACCCGGATGTCCGGCTTCACCGTCAGCCCGCACGAGGAATGCGCGGTCGAGGAAGCGGTCCGGCTGACCGAGCGGCTCGGCGGCACCGTCACGGTGCTCACCCTCGGCCCGGCCGAGGCGGCGGACCAGCTACGGGACATGCTGGCGCTCGGTGCGGGCCGCGCGCTGCTGCTGGAGACCGACGGCCGCGAGTGGGGACCGATCGCCACCGCCGAGGCCATCGCGGACGTGGCGCGCAGCCGGGCGGACGGCCCGGACGGTCCTTTCGGCCTGCTGCTGTTCGGGAACGAAGCGGCCGATACCGGGGACTACCAGGTGGCCGTCCGGGTCTCACACATGCTCGGACTGCCGTGCGTGACCGGCATCAAGGACCTGGAGATCGACGGGGGCGGCGGGCGCGCCCGGCGTGAGTACCGGGGGAGCGAGGAGGTCTTCGACATCCCGCTGCCCGCGGTGATCAGCGTCAAGGAGGGCATCAACCTGCCGCGGTACCCGTCGCTGCCTGGCCGGCTGCGGGCCAAGCGGGCGGTCATCGACGTGGTGGCCATGAACACGGGGCATCCGCAACGACACCCGGAGGGGCTGCGCAAGGACGGGTTGCGGGTGCCCGCCCAGGAGCACCAGCAGGCCAAGGTGCTCGGTTCCGGCGCCGAGGCGGTGCCCGCGCTGGTGCGACTGCTCGAGGAACTGGGGGTTCTCTCGTGACCGGGATGCGGCCATGACGGTGCTCTGCCTGGTCGAGCTGGACGGGGATGGCCTGGCCGACTCCTCGCTGCGGGTGCTGGCCTTCGCCCGGGAGCTGGCGCAGTCATCAGCGACGGGCCTGGCCGCCGCGATCTTCGGGCCGGCCGGGGTGGTTCCAGCCGGGGAACTCGGCGGCTGTGGCGTCGCTGACGCCTACGGCATCGACTCGCCCCCGCTGGCGGCATACGCGCCGGTGGCATGGGCGCGAGCGCTGGCCGGGCTGGCCAGGGATGTCTCCGCCAGCGCGGTGGTCGTGGCCAGCACGGACCGGGGCAGTGAGCTGATGGCCCATCTGGCCGCCATCACGGGCCTGCCGATGGCCGCGAACTGCGTCTCGGCCGCGTGGGCGGCCGACGGCGTGTGCCGCCTCGTCCGCCAGCGCTGGGCGGGCAGCCTGCTCGAGGACGCCACGCTGGACGCGGACATGGCGCTGCTCACGGTGGCCACCGAAGCGGTTGCCCCCGCGCCCGAGGCGTCCGGCAGCCCCGCGCCGGAGGCGCCCGCCGCCCCCAGCGTGCACGTCGTGAAGCCCGTGCCCGACGATGCCGACCTCGTGGTCCGGGCCACCGAGTCAGTCAGCCGCAGCACCGGAATCTCGCTGGCCACCGCGCGGGTGGTGGTCGGGGGCGGGCGGGGTGTTGGCGGTCCCGAGGGTTTCGCGCCGCTGGAGGAACTGGCCGGCCTGCTCGGCGCGGCGGTCGGGGTGTCCCGGGTGGTGACCAGCCAAGGCTGGCGGCCGCATACGCAGCAGGTGGGCCAGACCGGAACCCGCATCACCCCCGAGCTCTACCTGGCCTGCGGGATCAGCGGAGCGATCCAGCACATGGCCGGCTGCCTGGGCGCCAAGCACATCGTGGCCATCAACACCGACCCCGGAGCGCCGATCATCTCCCGCGCCGATTATGCGGTCATCGGCGACCTGAACGAGGTGATCCCAGCGCTGATCGCGGAGATCAGGAAACGCAACGATCAGACGTAAGCACTCAGGTTCTGCCGCATGGTCCGGGTGAGCGGATGGTCAGGGCCCAGCACCCGCTCGCAGTCGGCCAGGGCCCGCTCGGACATGGCGACCGCATCGGAAAGCCGCCGCGCCGCGTGGTACGCGTGCGCCAGGTTGCCGCGTGACGTCAGGGTGCTCGGGTGGTCGGGGCCCAGCACGCGTTCGCAGTCGGTCAGGGTCTGCTCGTAGAGGACCAGCGCGTCCTTGACCCGCCGCGCCGAGTGGTAGGCGTTGGCCAGGTTCCCGCGGGCGTTCAGTGTGTCCGGGTGGTCGGGGCCCAGGACGCGTTCCCGGTCGGTGAGGGTCCGCTCGTACTGGGGGATGGCGTTCTTCAGCCGCCCGGCGCTGCGGTAGGCGTAGGCGAGGTTGCCGCGTGCGGTCATGGTGTCGGGGTGCCCGGCGCCCTGGGCGTGTTCCCGGTCGGTGAGGGTCCGCTCGTACTGCGGTATCGCCTCCTTCACCATGCCCGCCTGCTGGTAGGCGTAGGCGAGGTTGCCGCGTGCGGTCAGCGTCTCGGGGTGCCCGGCGCCCTGGGCGCGTTCCCGGTCGGTGAGGGTCCGCTCGTACAGCGGTATCGCCTCCTTCAGCCGGCCCGCCTGCTGGTAGGCGTGGGCCAGGTTGCCGCGTGCGGTCAGCGTGTCCCGGTGGCCAGCGCCCAGCGCCCACTCCCGGTCGGCGAGCGTCTGCTCGTACAGGGCGATCGCGTCATCCAGGGTTTCCTCGTGGGTCCCCGCGGCCGGGGGCGGCGGCGCCGTCGTCCCCTGCGCCGCCGCGAGGCGGTCACGGACCAGCAGCGTCTGGGCGTGTCCCGCGCCCAGCAGTCTGGTGCTGGCTGTGAGCGTGTCCCGCCAGTAAGCGACGGCCGCCCCGCTGAGCCTGACGGCGTCCCGGCTCTCCCCGGCCCTGATCAGCACCCCGTGCCCCTGCGGTGCCCAGAGGAGTTCAGCCGCGGTCGCGTTCAGTGACGCGGTGCTGTCGCGTAGCGCCTGGGTCAGCAGGGGCTGCTCGGTGTCGCGCTCCGGCCACGCTTCGACCAGCGCGTCGGCGGCGGCCTGGGCCGCCCCCTCAAGCTCGGCGAGGGTGAGGTTCTTCAGGACCAGGGCCTGGACAATCGTGTGTACCGCTGCGGTGCGGGCCATGCTGGCGGGGTCGATGGTCAGCAGGCCCAGCCGGTGCAGGTTGTTCAGGGCGTCCGTGACCTGGGCCTGGTCGGTGGTCACGGCATGGTGGCCGGTGATGTAGCTGCATGCGGCATGGCTGACGAGAACTCCGCCCGGGATACCGCTCGGGTCCATCATCGCGGCCAGCACCAGGGCGGGCTCGGCCAGGCCGGCCGGCGGGAGCTGGCTGGCCCGCTCGATGCATAGTGACCAGGTGACCTCCTGTGCCGAGGGAACATCGCTGGACAGGGCGTTGGTGAGGTGCCTGCCGCGGTCGGCGGACCAGAACCGGTAATCCCGGCAGGTCGCCCCCGTGTCGATCATCAAGGCGGTGGCCTGCGCCAGGGCGAGCGGATGGCAGCCGAGGTCCTGGGCCAGGTCGAGCGCCTCGGTCCGCTGGCCCGGATCGTCGTGCAGCCTGGCCGTCAGGTAGGCCAGCGCCTCGCGGAGGGTGAACGGGCCGACCGGCACGATCCGGCGGCCCCTCCCGCGCAGCGCGTCGCCGTGCTGCCGGGTGGTGGCCAGGACGCGGCCCGCCGCGCCTTGCGGCCACAGTCCGGTCAGGTCGGCCGGGTCGACGAGATTATCGAAGATCACCAGCCACGGCCGGCCGGTCTCCGCTAGCCACGTCAGGAGCCGGGCCGCGGCGGCCTCGGGATCCTCATCGAGATCCGTGATCCCGATGTCCGCGAGGGCCTGCAGGTACGCCGTCACGATGGCGTCCCGGCTGGTGGCGGTGACCCAGACGAGCAGGTCTACCGCGCGGGTCTCCCAGAGAAGGTGGGCCAGCGCGGCGGCGAGTTGCGTCTTGCCGGTGCCGCCACGCCCGTGTTCCTGCGGGCCTGGCCCGCCGGGACCGGCGGGCGGGGTCAGCACGACCGTCTCGTCCGGAGCCAGCGCGCCGACGAGGCCCGCCCCCGTCTCGGGGCGGGAGCTGTGGCCGTCAGCCAGCGGTGGAACAGCTCCTGAGCGAACCGGCCAGATCACGTTGCGTGCTCGCGACGGGATCGGCGCGCCGCGGCCGTTCCTGGGCATGTGGTCACCAACGTGTTCCCGCTACGCACCCGGACTCTCCTGATGATCCCCGCCCTCTCGCAGGGAACAGATTATGACGGTACGCCCGGGAAAGGAGGGAAATCAGGTGGCATCAGGAAAAGGGTCGCGGTGACGGTCAGGACTACTCGCCCAGTTATGTATACCGTGTCCAATCCACATCATCGGAGGATGACGCGACGTGCACGCTACGTGTCAGTAAATGGCGAAGAGGCTCAGTTCCGCGCTTCTCGCCAACGCGATGTCACTGAACGAATTTGTTACCGCACTGTATGTCTTTTCCGTATCGCCCTGGACTGCGATAAACGGTGAACTCCCTGTGTAACAGGGAGTTCACCGACTTGGCGGGGGTAACACTAACCAGAGGGCTTAGCTTGACCTGGCGGCTGGCGGCTGGCGGCTGGCGGCTGGCGGCTGGCGGCTGGTGGTTGATGGGCTGGTGGTTGATGGGCCGGCGGTTGACGGGCCGGTGGTTGACGGGCCGGTGCTTGACGGGCCGGTGCTTGACGGACCGGTGGTTGACGGGCCGGTGCTTGACACCACAGCGAGCGTCGCTTGGCACCAGTTGGCTAGCGCCCTTCTTTCGCCCGGCCCTGCGCCAGTACCGGGTCGATCTGGCTGAATCCGGCCGGGACAGTTGGCCAGACGGTAGCCGGGTTCACCGCGCCCGGTCCTGACCACTGGTAGCTGACCGTCGCTCCCGGGCTTACCGACTTGATCGGCAGCATGGTCGCCTTGCTGATCCAGTCGGTGGCGGTGCTCCGCGTGTCGTGGAGACCGGTGAAGTCAATCACGTAGGCGGGCTGGCCATCGATGACCGCAGTGCCGACGAACCGCACGCGGCCGGTGCGGCTCGGCTTAAAAACCTTCAGGAAATCCGTCGCGGGATTCGGGATGGAGCTCCCGCCGAGGTTCATCTCGCCCCAAGTCCGCGTGGTGTAGTTGATCGCGATGGCCTGAAACTGGCCAGGAGCCGCGGCGGGATCCTTGCGCATCGCGAGCTCGCTCTTCTTCTGGCCGGCACTGTTTTCATACACGACATTCCACACCTGGTCCGGTGCGTCGACCGTGGAACGGATCACTACCGCCGCAGTTGTCACGACCGCCTGGAGGACAGAGTTCGACGATGCCGTCGAGACCGCGGCGATCGTCCGCGTTTGGATCGCCGTCACTGACGGTGCCGGGGCGGCCGCCATGCGGCGCGGCTGTGCGGGGCCCGGCTGTGCGGGGCCCGGCTGTGCGGTGCCCGGTTGTGCGGTGCTGACCGCCAGCGCGATGGCCGTGATGCCGGCCGCTGCGCCGAGCCCGGCCACGCCGCGAACGGCCATGCTCCGCCGGTGCAGGCGCCGCCCGCGGCGCCCGATCGCCTCGATGTCAGGCATGAATGGCTGGTCGGCCACGATCTGGTTGAGCTCGTCGCTGAGCTGCGTCTCCAGTGGGGACTTCATAGCGTTGATTCCGTTCTGTCCAGGAAGTTTCTCAGTGAGGTGAGCGCGCGGGAGGTCTGGCTCTTCACGGTGCCCTCGCTGCACCCGAGCGCTGCGGCCGTCTCGCGTTCGGTCATTCCCTCGAGGTAGCGCAGGACGACCGTCGCTCGCTGGCGGAGCGGGAGCGTGAGGAGCGCCTGAAGCAGCCCGGCGCGGCGGACGATGTCGTCGGTCGCGTCGAGTACGGCCGCCTCGTGGGTGACGTTCGCGACGGGCATGGCTTTGTCACGGCGTCGCCACCGCTGGCGCGCCTCGTTGAGCAGGATGCGCCGGATGTAGGCGTCGGAGCTGTCCGCCTGCTGAACGCGGTGCCAATGGCGGTAAGCCTTGACGAATGTGTCCTGCACGAGATCGTGCGCGAGATGCCAGTCCCCGCACAGCAGGTAGGCGCTTCGGTGCAGCGGCGCGGCGCGGCTCCTCGCGAACTCGAGGAATTCCTCGTCCCGGCTGCTCATCGCGGCGGCTTTCGGTGTCTCATGTGTGGTAGATGCCGACGCGAGGCCACGAGGTTGTCAGGGCACCTCGACTGGTGGGATCCGCACGGCGATCTCACCGCCGAGCCGGTAACCATCGGTCAGCCGGAGGTCGTCACCACTCCAGAAGCGCCCGGCGTCATACCAGTTCGGCCGGTGCTGGCCGGGGAGGAGCCCCATGGCCTGGTAGGTGACGGCGAGGACTTCCGCGCAGTAGGCGGTCTCCAGATCGGCCTCGCTGGGACGCTTCATGGCCGGCACGCGGCCGGCCAGCCACCGCGACGCGAGCCGGGCCGTGGAGGGGAACGGGGTGCCGTCCATCCGGGCGATGGTACGCAGGACGGCATCCTCCATCGGCCGGGTGACCGGGCGATCCAGTTGCCGCAGCCACCCGCGCTGCCCGTACCTGGTGGCCCAGACCCCTACTGCCTCGCGCAGATCGTGCAACTGCGCCCCGCGGTGACGGCTGCCCGCCCACAGGTCGGGCAGGGACCGGCCCAGTTCGGCGTGCCACATCAACGGCGGCAGGTCGTCGATGACGACGGACATGCCGACGTGGTTGACCGGGCTGTTGGTCGCCATCTGGATGGCCCGGTCGGCCACTGTGCGCCCGCGAAAGAGCCACACGTCACCGGTGCGGGTCAGGTCGATGGCCTCATCCAGGGTGATGCTTACAGGCGGCACAGTAGGCACGGTCGTAGCCTAGGCAGATGCGCTGGTGGAAAGTACTAGGACTGGCAGGCTTCGTCGGTGTCGCCGCCACCGGAGTGGTGATCGCCCGGGCTGAGCGGCAGCGCCGGGCCTACACGCCGCAGGAGATACGGGAGCGGCTGCACGCCCGGCTGGCCGAAGCCTCCGAGGCCAGCCCGGGACCCGGTGCGTCACCCGCTGGCTGACGCTCCTGGCCGCCAGAGGTAGGGGGTGGTCCGGGCCAGGCCGACGAAGCCAAGGCGGCTCAGGATGGGCCGGCTGGCCGCGGACGCGTCCACATGCAGGTAGCGGTAGCCCTGGGCGGCGGCGAGCCGGGCCCGGTAGGCGACGAGAGCGCGGTAAATCCCGCGGCCACGCCACCCGGGCACGGTCCCGCCTCCCCACAGGCTGGCGAAGTCCCGGCCCGGAAGGCATTCCAGCCGGGCCGAGCAGACCGGCTCGGTGCCGGCCATCGCGACTACCAGCGCCGCCTTCTCGGGCTGCTGGCGCAACTGCGCCAGCAGCAGCCGGCGCAACTGGGCGGAGTCGGTGCCGAACACGCGCTCGTGCACCTCGGCCAGCAAAGCGACACCAGCCTCGGTGGTCACCGGCAGCAGCCTGACCCCGTCGGGCAGGCCCGCATCCGTCGGTATGTCCGCGACATCTGCGACCATGAGCGCCTCGTCGGCCTCAGCTCGAAAGCCCGCGGCCACCAGGCGCCGGGCCAGGTCAGACGGCCGGTCATAGTCATAGAGCTTCCACTCGAACTCCTGGCCGAGGCCCCGGAAATAGGCCACCTGCCCGGCGACGGCGGCGTCCGCATCGTCGTCGCCCAGCTGCGACCAGGTAACGCCCGACCAGCCCTGGCCGTCCCGGGCGACCTGCCGGACCACAGTGCCAACCGCCTCGATCCGTGCCCCAGGCCCATCAGGCTGCGCCGAGCGCCGGACCTGAGCGCCAAACGCGTCAAGGAGCTCAACCGGATCCACCCGGGCAGGTCACCATCCCGGAGCGCACTGGCGCAACTCCTTTAAGCACGGGTCCTTTAAGCACGGGTCCTTATGCGCGGGTCCTTTAAAGCACGGGGCCCCTAAAGCACGGGGCCGGTTGCCGTACGTTGTCGTCGTGACAACGTTCATAACCCGGCTCACGCCTGCTGGCCCCGGGGTACGGCTGGCGGTCAAGGATCTCATCGACGTCAGCGGCGTGCCCACCACGGCCGGATCCCTCGCGGTGGCGGACACCGCCGGGCCGGCCACCCTCGACGCCGCCTGCATGGCTGGCGCGCGGGCCGCCGGGGCAGCGGTCGTCGGCAAGGCCAACCTGTACGAGCTGGCGTTCGGGGCCTCCGGCGTCAACGAGTGGTTTGGCACGCCGCGCAACCCCCTGGATCCGGAGCTGGTGCCGGGCGGATCATCGAGCGGCTCCGCGGTCGCGGTCGCCGACGGCGAGGCGGAGATTGCCTACGGCTCGGACACGGGAGGCTCGATCCGGGTCCCCTCGGCTTTCTGCGGGACCGTCGGGCTGAAGACGACACACGGCCGCGTCCCGCTGGCCGGGGTGTGGCCGCTGGCCCCCAGCCTGGACACGGTCGGGCCGATGGCATCGACGGTGGCCGCTGTCACCGAGGGCATGGCGCTGCTCGAGCCTGGTTTCCGTGCGGATCCGCAGCCCGCCACCCGGGTGGGCCGGCTCCGGCCGCCGGATGTCGTGACCGACCCGCGTATCGACGCCGCGGTGGACGCGGCGCTGGCCCGCAGCGGGCTGGACGTGCTCGAGGTCGAGCTCCCGGACTGGCTGGAGGCGCTGCGGGCCGGCGGCGCGATCCTGCTGGCCGAGGCGGCCCAGTCCAACGCACGGCTGCTCGCCGATCCCGTGACGCGCGACAAGCTGGGCCCCCGGGTGCGGGCCAGGCTTGAGGACGGAACGGCGGTGACCGCCGAACAGTTGCGGCAGGCCCGCCGCTACCAGCAGACCTGGCGCGCGTGCGTCGCTGATCTGCTGCGGACCGTGGCACTGCTCGTGCTGCCGACCGCGCCGTTGTATCCGCCCCCGCTCGCCGACGCGGGCATGCATCAGCGTCAGTACACCCAGCTCACGATGCCGTTCAATCTCGCCGGACTGCCGGCCCTGGCCCTGCCGGTCCCCAGCGAGCACCGGCTGCCGGCCAGCCTGCAGCTCGTCGGGCCGGCCGGCGGCGAAGGGCTGCTCCTGACGACCGGCCTCCTCGTGGAGGCAGCCGCCGGCTGAAGATCTACGGACACGGCCTAGCCGTGTCCCGGGTCATCTCATCCCGGCCGCGGTGACCACGGCCAGGGCGAAGGTGGCCACGGCGGCCATGCCGTGGCCGACCGGGATGAGCACGGCTACCGGCCCACGGCGTTTGGGCACGGCTCGCTGGCCCGCGGCCCGGGACAGGTCCGCAGGCATGTTGGCGAGCACCTCGTCGACGAGCTGGCCCGCGAGTACGTCGTCGGTGAGCGCCCGGGCCAGCATTTCGTCGGTGAGCGTGCCGGTCGGCGCGTCCGCGCTGGCCACGGCGGGGAAGCGGGGGTAGGGAGTCCACAGGGTGACGGTGCAGATGCCGAGCCCGATCGTCGGCATCAGCAGGCCGACGGCCGTCCAGGCCAGCGCGACCCAGCCGATCGCGAGGTAGCTGACCCACACCACCAGCGCGGTCAGGGCCAGGCTGAAATGCCCGAACAGCACCGCTGGCGGCAGGCCGCCGGGGACGGCGCGCTGCTGGCGCAGGCCGCCGCTGGCGGCCAGCCTGCCGAACATGTAGGCACCGATGCTGGCCGTGAGCAGCCAGGTGATCAGGGTGATGATGCCCAGCGCGCGGCTGTGCGCGGAAGCGGCGACCGTGGGCAGAGCGGCCATGACAGCGATTCCCACGATCTTCTCCCATCACTCAGAGCTGCGGCGGGCGCGGGCGCGCCGCTTGCCCTCGTGCATCGCCTGGACCCGGGCGATCGGAATCGCCCGGCCCTCCTCGATCAGGTCCGGGCTCAACGGCTGCGGTGCGGGCATCCGGTCGGCCCACGGATCGCCGGCCGCGATCAAACGCGCCGCCGTGTGCACGGTGAAGTCGGCCGGCGTGATGCGGTCGAGCTCATCCCAGGCCACCGGGAACGACACCGTCGCACCGGGCCGGACGCGCGGGCTGTATGCGGCCACCACCGTCGCACCGCCCGCCCGTGTCGAATCGAGGAACACCTTGCCGCCGCGATCTTCACGGATAAAGGCCGTGGTCGCGAGGGCCGGGTCCAGCCGCTCGGCACGAGCGGCGATCGCGCGCGTCGCCGCGGCCGCGTCCTCACTCGTCGTTTGCGCCTCGACCGGCACGAACACGTGGACGCCCTTGGCCCCGCTGGTCTTGACCGCGCCTGCGAGCCCGGCATCGGCCAGGGCCTGGTGGATAAGCTGCGCAGCGCGGACGGCCAGCGGGAACGCGTCCGCGGACGGTGGGTCGATGTCGAGCACGAGGTACGTGGGATGGTCCCAGCGGCCGGCGCGGACCAGCGTCGGGTGGTACTCCACGGCCCGCTGATTGGCAAACCACAGCAACGTGCGGCGGTCGTTGCACAGCGCGTAGGACACCTCACGCTTGGACGCTTCCGCCCACAGTGGCACCGTCCGCACCCACGGCGGTGTGTACCGGGGCACGTTCTTCTGCATGAACGGGGCCTGGCCGCGGAGCACCCTGATCACCGACAGCGGCCGGTCCCGCAACTCCGGGATGATGCGGCCGCGCACCGCGTCCAGGTAGTCCACCAGATCCCGCTTGGTCGCCTGTGCCCCGTCGAACAGCGGCTGGTCGAGATTGGTCAGCGGCACCCCGTCCCGTACCTCGTCGTTGCCCATGTGATCACCCCCGCGCCTGGCCGGGGGCGGCGCCGCTGGCGGCGCAGTACTGCCGCGCGAACTCCAGGTACCGCTCGGCGATCTGGCTGACGGTCTTGTCCTCGCTGGCCGTGCCGTGGCCCCGATCGGCGATCGGGTCTTCCCAGATGCTGCGGCCGATCGCGAACCCGACGAAGCCATCGACCGGCGCGGCTACCGCCAGCCAGTGGTCCAGCCGGGCCGCAGGAGCGTCGCGGCCGAGCACGATCGCGCAGACATCATCACGCCCGCCGATCCGGATCTGGCTCACTACGGCCCGCGCGGCCTCGGCTGTTTCCAGGCCCTCGACCTTCCAGATGGCCGGCTCGACCCCGGCCGCCTGGTTGTCGGCGATCACCTGGATGACCAGATCCGGGCGCAGGTCACGATCATAGGCGTCGGTCTCCCCGCCAGCCGCGGCCCGTTGCTCGTCGGTCGCGGGGACAAGCAGTTCATACAGCAACGGCACGCCCATCCCGGCCAGTGCGTCGCTGACCTCACGCAGTGCGCGCAGCTGCTGCTCACGCCGCTCAGCCGGGAAGGCGGGATTGTCGCGGACCAGGACCTTGGCGAAGTCCGGGCGACTCGATGCGACGTGCTCCAGCCAGTCCTGGCCCCACTCCAGTTCGAACCAGTCCCGGCCGCTGTGTTCCACCGGTACGGCCAGGACCACCCCGTCGCGGCGGGCCGCCTCGATGACCGATTCGCCGTACCGCTCGTCGACCAGGACCCCGGCCCGGCCGCCGGGCAGTTGCTGGCGCGCTCGAGCGAGCCCCGCGTAGATCAGCCGCTTGGCGGACTGCATGGCGGCCCGCTGACCCTCGTCCGGCCGATCGCCGACCACGCCGAACAGCGACTTGCCGAACGACGCTCGGTGATCCATGGCCAGGATCAGCAGAGGATCCTCGGGCGACGGGCGATAGCTCTGGCGCGGCATGCTCTGATCCTGCCCGAATCCCGGCCGTCACACGCAAAACTGCGGATCAGCGATCACACGCTGCGCAGTATCTGCCCGCTGGCGCCTCAGTCAGCCTCGTGGCCGCGATGGCGCCGTCGCACTGTTCGCACCGGCCGAAGCGCCCAGTCGCCAGCCGGGCCAGGGCCGCCTCGATCTCGGCCAGCGCGCGCCGCTCCGCGACCGCCCGGTGCAGGAGCGCGGTCGCCTGCCGCCGGGCCGCCAGGCGCGCATCCCAGCCGCGGCTGGTGTCGGCGGCGGCCTCCTCGGCATCGTGGTAGGCCAGCGAGAACTCGATGACCCGCTCCAGCCGTTCCTGCCAGTGGAACCCGAGCAACCCACGCCACTGGGCCGGCGCCGCCGGGTGCAGGTACCGCGTCTCTGCCACGAGATCCAGCAGATCGCTCTTTCCTGCAGGCCAGCTGAGGCTGGAGGTTTCAGGATGCTGTGGATTCGCCGGGTGTCTGTTTCAGGGCATCGAGGAAGGTCGCCGCCCAGTGGGCCACGTCGTGATCCCGCACGCGGCGGCGCATCGAGCGCATCCGCCGCCTGGCCTCCCGGGGGGAGATGGTCGCCGCGCGCACGATGGCGTCCTTCAGGCCCTCGATGTCGTGCGGGTTGACGATGAACGCACTGCCCAGCTCGTCCGCGGCGCCGGTGAACTCGCTGAGCACCAGCGCCCCGGTCTCGTCGTAGCGGCAGGCGACGTACTCCTTGGCCACCAGGTTCATCCCGTCCCGCAACGGAGTCACCAGCATCACGTCGGCGGCTAGGTAGAGCGCGGCCATCTCCTCCCGCGGGTACGACTGATGCAGGTAGTGGACCGGCGGGGTGCCCACCTCGCCGTGCTCGCCGTTGATCCGGCCCACCGCCACCTCGACCTCATCCCGCAGGCGGCGATACTGCTCGACGCGCTCCCGGCTGGGGCTGGCCACCTGAACCAGCACAGCTTCTGGCAGCCCGAGGCGGCCCTCGTTGAGCACCTCGCCGTAGGCGGTCAGGCGGTGCAGTATGCCCTTGGTGTAGTCGAGCCGGTCGATGCCGAGCAGGACGATGTCGGGCTTACCCAGCGCCTCGCGGATCTCCTGAGACCGGGCCCGGACGTCCGGCCGGCGGGCGATTTCCTCCAGGGCCGCCGAGTCGATCGAGATGGGGAACGCGGCGGCCCGGACATCGCGGCCGCCCGCAGAGTGGTCCGCTGCGACGCGCTGGCGCCGCCTGCCGACCGCCGTGCCCGCGTCGCCGGGCGAGGAATCCGGTACCCGGACGAGCGAGCCTCGTGTCGCGAGCCCGGCGGTCCGCCGGCAGGCGCGCAGGAAGTTCGTTGCGTCGCCTTGACGCTGGAAGCCCAGCAAGTCGGCCCCGAGCAGGCCCTGCACAATCTGCCTGCGCCAGGGCAGCTGGGCGAAGATCTCGTAGCCGGGGAAGGGGGTATGGGTGAAGTGGCCGATGCGCACGTCGCTGCGCAGCTCGCGCAGCATCCCCGGAACCAGCTGGAGCTGGTAATCCTGGATCCACACGGTCGCACCGGTGGCGGCCTGCGCGGCTACGGCCTGCGCGTAACGCCGGTTGACCGTGACATACGCGTCCCACCACGGGCGGCGGAACTCCGGCTGCGCGATGACGTCGTGATACAGCGGCCAGAGCGTGGCGTTGCAGAAGCCCTCGTAGTAGTCACGGACCTCCTCGGCCGACAGGCCCACGCTGACCAGGTGCATGCCGCCCGCGTCGAATGGTTCGGGCACCTCACCCGCCACGCCGGGCCAGCCGACCCATGCGCCGCCCGCGTCGCGCATCACCGGCTCCAGGGCGGTAACCAGCCCCCCCGGGCTGGGGCGCCACTCGGATTCCCCCCCAGGACCCTCGAACCGGTCCACCGGCAGCCGGCTGGCCGCCACCACAAATCCGTAGTCGCCGACCGCAGCGGGCGGGGCCGGCTCACCCACGCGGCCAGCAACTTCTCGTTTCGGTGGCACCGGCCAACCCTATCCGGTGCCTGATCAGGGAGGCGGGCCCGCAACGGGTGGCCCCGCGCCACGGCGGCCCAGGATCCCGTGCGCCCGGCATGAGCGGCTGACGCTGAGACTGACACTGGCGCCTCAGGCGGAGAGGGCGGGGAACTGCCCGGCGGCAGCGGTTCGTATGACGTGCCTGCGGAACAGTTCGGCCGCCGGGAGCAGGCGTCGTTCGGCTGACCACGTCAAGCAGATCTCCCGCACCGCCCCGGTGTCCAGGATCTCGCAGTAGAGGACCGGCCCGGCCGCGGCTTCCGGTGATCCCGCGCGGGGCGCGGGGACGATGGCGACGCCCAGTCCGGCCGCGACGAAGCCGCGGACGGTCGACAGATCGTCGCCCTCGAAGACAACGGACGGGCGGAACCCGGCCCGTTCGCAGAGATCGTCGCTCAGCTGTCTCAGCGCAGAATTGGCCCGCAGGCTGACGAAAGGCTCGTCGGACACGTCCGTCAGCCGAATCTGCTGCCGCCCGGCCAGCCGATGATCGCGCGGCAGGGCCAGGCGCAGTGGCTCAACCGCGATCGACCGCATGTGCACGGATGGGTCGCGCGGCCGGCGGGTGCCGATCTCGAGGTCGGCCCGCCCGCCGTCGAGCGCGGCCGAGTGCAGTTCGTCGCGCACCTGCGTCAGCTGGAACATGACGTGGGGGTGAGCGGCGCGGAAGCTTCTGACCAGGTCTGGCACCAGCCAGGTAGCCAGCGAGTGCTGGAAGGCGAGGGCCACGGTGCCGGTGTCGGGCTCGAGAAGCTGATTGACGGCGGCGATCCCGTCGTCAAGCTGGTGCAGCATGGCGTCGACGTGCCGCTTGAACACCGAGCCCGCTTGAGTCAGCCGGAGGATACGGCCAGACCTTTGCAGCAACGGCGTGCCGATCTGTGCCTCCAGGCGCGCCAAGGCGCGCGAAACCCCGGACTGGGTGACGGCCTCGAGCTCGCTGACCTCGGTCACGGTCGTGCCGTCGGCGACCTGCTGGAACCAGCGCAGCGCATCCGTATCCACATCCATGATTCTAGGTCATGGGTCAGTTGCGTTCTAGTCATTGGACGCATCGATGGTGATCGTGCACACTCGAATGTGAAAGACCATCAACCGTAAGGACAAGCAAATGCAGAGCACCACCGAGGCACGGAGCCCCCTGTGGGCTTCGATCCGTGATGAGCTCCGCGACGCCCGTGCGGCGCGTGCCGCACGCAAATCCCTGGAGCGCGAGCTGGCGAGCTACACCTCGCCGCGCGACCTGAACGACCTCGAGGCGATCCTCGAGCGCTACAGCGAAGACGAGACCGCGGACATCCGCCGGGTCCTCGCGGGCCGTCGCAGCGCCTGACCTCCCGAATGCGAGCGCGACTCGCTGGCGGGCCGGGCGGTGACCGGGTCCGGCTGGCTAGAGTGCCCGGGATGGACTACGTCCACGGGTACTCAGCCGAGGAGGGCAGCCGGCTCACCGCCCAGGCCACCACGCTGACCGAGCTGCTGCACGCCGATACGCAGTATCCCGCTGGCTGTCTGGTGCTGGAGGCGGGCTGCGCGGTCGGCGCGCAAACCGTCATCCTGGCCGCCAACAGCCCTCAGGCGGCCTTCACCTCCATCGACATCTCCGCGGAGTCGCTGGCTGAGGCGCAGCGCCAGGTGCAGGCGGCGGGCCTGCGCAATGTGACCTTCGAGCGCGCCAGCATCTTCGATCTGCCCTTCGGGCCGGCCTGCTTCGATCACGTCTTCGTGAGCTTCGTTCTGGAGCATCTGCCGGATCCCGCCGGGGCGCTGGAGGCCCTGAGGCGAGTTCTCAAGCCTGGTGGCTCGATCACCGTCATCGAAGGCGATCACGGCTCGGCCTACTTCCACCCGGACAGCGACCATGCCCGCCGGGCCATCCAGTGCCTGGTCGATCTGCAGCGGCAGGCAGGCGGCGATTCCCTGATCGGGCGCCAGTTGTATCCGCTGCTGGTGCAGGCCGGCTATCGCGATGTCACGGTTTCTCCCCGCATGGTCTACGCCGATGCGACCAGACCGGCGCTGGTCGATGGCTTCACGCGCAAGACCTTCACCGCCATGGTCGAGGGGGTCGGCGAGCAGGCCGTCGGCCAGGGGCTGATGGACGCCGCGAGCTGGGCGACGGGGATCAAGGACCTGTACCGGGCCGCGGAGGCCGACGGGACGTTCTGCTACACGTTCTTCAAGGCGGCCGGGCTGAGGTAGGTCACTGACTTGGCCCCGGGCTGGGCCCCAGTCTCAGTGCGACCTCATCGAGGAACGTGGCCTGGGCCGCGGCCAGTTCTCTTCGTCAGCCTGCAGCCACTGCGGGAGATTTCGCCAGAACAGCAGCCGCAGCCGGCCCCAGCACGCACCGCGTCCGAGCATCACCAGCCCGAACGCCACGCCTGTGATGACGAGGTCGGCGCCCACCATCCCTCCCCACCAGCTTGTGGGGTGGCCCTCGGTCCTGATCCCGGTCATCACACCGGCGCCGGCCAGGATCAGGTAGCCGGCCGAGAACAGGAAGTACTGCCGGCGCGGGCGGGGACTGGTCAGTCTCGATGACAACCGCTCGCCGTAGGCCTCCAGTCCAGCGACGGGGATGATCAGGACTGCGTAGAGGGTCAGGCACAGGGCGTAATAGCCGACGCCTGCGTGATCCCGCGGTCCGGCCGTCAGGGACTGCACGGCGACCACCAACAAAAGGTTGAACGGCGAAATGCACCTGCGCAGCCGCTGCCGCCGGGCGGCCCGCCGGAGAGCGCGGGCGCGCGGCCCCGGTTCGGCGACGTGTGATGGCACGAGACGGGACCTATCAGGTAAGCGACGCAGTCGTCAAACCCCGCCCGGGGGACGGGTAGCGAAGATCTTGCCGCGCACCCGGAAAAGACGAGCATGATCAGCGTGGGGCGCGGC
>JAWWPY010000408.1:0-3040 GCA_033854735.1 Streptosporangiaceae bacterium
CGGCATGACAGGGCGTCAGGCCAAGGACAGCTGAGAACGGAAGCGTTCGGGTTAGGGCTTTACTCCGGTTACGTTTCCTGTGCCGTTTGTGACGTAGTGGCCCTTGGACAAATCGACCAGGACGAGGATGTTACCGAACGGATCGGCTACCACCGCCACGCGGCCGACGGGAATGTCGAAGGGTCCGGTCACCACCCGGCCGCCCGCTGCCTGCACGGCCGCGGCCGCATTGTCGGCCGAGGTGACCAACCAGTTCGGTTCGTACTTCTGCGCGGTCGTCAGGACAATCTCGGTGTCGCTGCCCGGCATGGCCATGCCGGCCTGGCCGATCTGATCGTTGCGCCACCGCAACTCCTGGCCAAGCCGATCGCGATAGAAACGCAGGCCCGCGTCGAGGTCTGGCACCGGGACCTGGACCGCATCTAGTTTCTGCAGCAAGGGGGTCGCTGGCATGCGCTCAGTCTCCCAGCAGTGAAGCCCACTGAGGCGGCGAGGCCAGTATTCAGCGACCGGTAGAACAGCGCTGTCATAGGGTCAAATGAGTAAGTTCGCCAGGCGATCTGCCCGGTGCACTGTGCAAGTCGTTGTATGGCGGCCGCCGCGATCTTCGCGGGTGGCTGAGCCTGGGATGCGCTGGCCAGGCCGCCGTCCGGCGCGGTGTTGCGGATTCGGTGCGAGGTGGCCTGGGGCGCTCAGCCAGCTCGGGGCTGGTCTGTGCGCAGGGGCGCGGGCACGCGCGGCTGTGGTTGGGTGGCGGTGCCCGGGCTGGGCTGGGCTGGGGCCAGGATGGCGTGGGTCACAGCGCGGCTTGATGTCGCAGCCGCCAGATCGCCGTTGCCGCCAGGACGGCCGAGCCGGCGGCCGACAGGTATGAGGGTTGGGAGAGGACCAGGCCCTGTGATCCGCCGCCGGTGGAGCTGAGCAGGTCGTCGATGGAGCTGAGCAGGTTGAACACCAGCCAGGTAGAGGTCAGCCAGATGGCCATGGCTACCGCTGGGCGTGCGTCCACGGCGGCCCACAGCACGACGGCGCCGAGGATGATCCAGGGAACGGCGCTCAGCGGGGGATTGATGACGTGGTAAACCCGCAGTAGCACGCCTGAGGCCTGGTCCAGCAGGTTCGCGGCGGATAGCACGCCGGCCAGCCAGAGCCAGGAACGGGGCAGGCGGCTGCGGCCGGGCGCGAGGATGGCCAGCAAGATCAGCAGGCCTGCGGGCTGGATCACCGTGATCCGGTCGCCCCAGTACTGCCACATGGCGGCAGCGGCGGCCAGCGCGAGGGCCGCGGCAGCGGGCCGCGGCGCGAACCAGGCGGCTGCCACCGCGGCCAGGACCAGCGCGTCAGCAGCGATCCAGTAACCGGGGTCCAGGTGGAGCGCGGTGGTGTGGGTCCAGGCCAGGATCAAGCTCGCACCCTGACCGGCCAGGTCCGCTGAGATGGTCCACGCCAGCGCCAGCGCGGCGCCGAGCAGCACGGCCTGGCGCACGCTGGCGGCCGTGGTCAGCCGCTGGTTCCGCCAGGCGCGGACCTGCAGGCCGGCCATGAGCAGCGCCCGCGCGTCGCGCGGGGAGGGCCAGCTGCGGCCGGGCGGGCTGGCCTCCAGCACGGTGGCGAGTATTTCCCCGCCCCGCTGCCTGCGGTACCAGGCGGGGTAGGCAGCCAGCAGCCAGCGGCAGTGCCGCTCCAGCGCGGTCATGCCGGCTGTGCCCTGCGGGTCGCGCGGGCCGCGCGGCGGCGGGTGTCGCGGCTGGTCACCAGGCGGGCGGCCTGCGCCATCCGTGCCGCCTCGGCGCGCAGCGCCGCCACGCCGGGCCCGGTCAGCTCGTAGGAGCGGCGCGCCCGGCCGTTGACGATCTCCTCGCGGACCGGCCGCACGTAACCTGCGGCGGTGAGGCGGTCCAGTGCCATGTACAGCGTCCCGGTGGCCATGCGTACCCGGGTGCCCGATAGCTGCGAGGTGCGCTGGATGATCGCGTAGCCGTGCAGCGGCCCGTCGAGCAGGGACGCCAGCACGAAGTACGTCGGCTCCCGCATCTCGGGGATCGATGTATTCATGCCAGCATCATAAGTAGATGATCGATGTATAGCAAGCCTGCCCGTGGCCGCCGCTCCAGTCCGCACGCGGGGGGCATGAGGTCTTCTGATCCGCAGCAAGCCGGTGGCCAGCATGGCCCGGACGGGCCCCGCAGACGGCGCAGACGGCTACCGCCCGGGCCGCCTGCCCGCGCAGCCTGGCAGGCGGCAGCACCCGCCGGGGGATCCATCCAGGCGGCTCCCGGAACCAGGCGTTCCGCAAGCCCTGGCTGGCGCATCAAGCACGGTCGCAGCCCGACACCGACCCGGCAGGGCCCGTGCCTCATATGAACGGCGAAGCTGAATTGACAATCGCTCGGGACGTTACCGGCATACAGGCAGCGCATAAGTATGCGGACTTCGCAACGTCCGCTATTCGGCATGACAGGTCGTTGGCACCTGGTCTCTTTGGAGACCTGCGGGCGGTGGAGCTGCTTATCGCCTGGGCAGGAACGAGATCTGGCTAGGCTGCAGCTGGGCGGGGTGGTCGAGCAGGGCGGACAGTGCGTTGGTGATGGCGACGGTGTAGCTGCGGTCCTGCGGGAAGGTCTTCGCCGAGACGAGGATCAGCCCGGCGTGTGCCTGGCTGGCCGCCCGGTAGCGGGCGTCCAGGGGGACGAAGTCCTTGATGTTGGCGGTGACTAAAACGCGCCCGGTGCTGGCGGCGTGAGCGAGGATCTGCTCATCAGGCAGCGCGACCAGGGCTGGGTTGGCCACGACGGCGAGCACGTCATGGCCCTTGGCGCGCAGGTGCTCGGCGATGGCGCCGGAGAACATCTCATCCAGTAGCAGCGGGTAGCTCACGGTTCTACCCGGCGAGCAGGCGGCGTTCCCGCCGCCAGGCGTCCTCGGCTGCCTCCTCAGCCGCCTCAGCGGCGGCTATCTCGGCGTCGATCTCCTCGGTAAAGGAGGCCCAGTACCGGACACCGGCGCGGATGAGGCGCAACGGGATACCTGTGTTCTCAGC
>JAWWPY010000409.1:0-4009 GCA_033854735.1 Streptosporangiaceae bacterium
AACTCGTCACAGATCACCGACGGCGCGGCTGCCCTGCTGCTCATGAGCGAGGAGCGGGCCGGGCAGCTTGGCTTGCGCCCCCGGGCCCGGGTTGTCGCCTCGGCGGTCTGCGGCGACGACCCGGTGCTCATGCTGACCGGGCCGATCCCGGCTACCCAGCGGGTGCTCGAGCGGGCCGGTCTCGCCCTTCCGGACCTGGCCGCGGTCGAGTTGAACGAGGCGTTCGCCTCGGTTCCGCTGGCCTGGCTGGGGGAATTCGACGCCGATCCGGCCATACTCAACCCGCGCGGCGGCGCGATCGCCCTGGGCCACCCGCTCGGCGCCTCGGGGTGCCGGCTGCTGACCACCCTGCTGGGTGAGCTCGAAGCAACCGGCGGACGATATGGCCTCCAGGCCATGTGCGAGGCCGGCGGGATGGCGAACGCCATGATCGTGGAGCGGCTCGGCTGAGCCGGGCCAGCCCGCTGAGCAGGTTAGCGGCGCGGCAGCCGGCCTGGCTGCCGGGCCATCGGACTACGCGCCTATCACGGAGGGACCATGGAACTGGCCGGGACATCGGCCATTGTGACCGGCGGCGCATCAGGGCTTGGCCTGGCTACCGCGCGCCGGCTGACCGACGAGGGCGTGGCCACCGTCATCGTGGATCTGCCCTCCTCGGACGGAGCCGCCCAGGCGGACAAGCTCGGGGAGCGCGCGGTGTTCGCGGCCGCCGACGTCACCGACGCCGCGGCGGTGAAAGCAGCCGTCGATAGGGCCGCGGGCCTGGCGCCGCTGCGCGCGGTCGTGCACTGCGCCGGCCGCGGCGGCACTGTCCGGGTAGTCGAGCGTGATGGCCAGCCGGGCTCGCCGGAGCTATTCGAGGAGATCCTGCGCGTCAACGTGATCGGAACCTGGAACGTCTTGCGGCTGGCGGCGGCGGCGATGGCCGGCAACGAGCCTGCCGGGGGCGAACGCGGGGTCATCGTGCTCACCGCCTCGGTCGCGGCCTGGGAGGGTCAGATCGGGCAGATCCCCTACGCGGCATCCAAGGGCGGCATCGTGTCGATGACCCTCGTGGCGGCACGCGATCTCGCCAGCAGGCTGATCCGGGTGTGCACGATCGCGCCCGGTGTCTTCGACACGCCGATCCTGGGCCGCTTCTCCGGCGAGATCAAAGGCCGTCTGGCCGCGGCCGTACCGCACCCTTCCCGGCTGGGAATCCCGGATGAGTTCGCCATGCTGGCGCTGCAGATCCTGGCGAATCCCATGCTCAACGGGGAGACCATCCGGCTGGATGGCGCGATCCGGATGGCGCCCCGGTGAGCCGGGCCTGGTGTCCCGCCCCGCTAGCGGAAGAGACCACGCATGTCTGACGAAGTGATCGTGGAACGCGGCGGCGGCGTGCTCACCGTCACGCTGAACCGGCCGGAGGTCCGCAACGCCATCAATGCGGCGACCGCGCGGGCCGTTGCTGCGGCCGTCGACGAACTGGACGCGAGCCAGGATCTGTCGGTCGCCGTGCTGACCGGGTCAGGCGGCATGTTCTGTGCGGGCATGGATCTCAAGGCATTCCTGGCCGGCGAGCGGCCCACAGTACCGGGGCGGGGGTTCGCGGGCCTGGTCGAACGCCCGCCGCGCAAACCCATCATCGCCGCGGTAGAAGGCGCCGCGGTGGCGGGCGGGTTCGAGATCGCCCTCGCGTGCGACCTGATCGTGGCGGCTGAGAACGCCCGCTTCGGGCTGCCTGAAGTGCAGCGCGGGCTGGTCGCGGCGGGCGGCGGCCTGCTGCGGCTGTCCCGGCACGTGCCCTACCACCTTGCCGTGCAGTGGGCACTGACCGGCGACTACGTCAGCGCCGCCGAGGCGCGGGCGGCCGGGCTGGTCAGCCGCATCACTGCGCCGGGTGACGCGCTGGCGCAGGCGCTCGAGCTGGCCCGGCGCATTGCGCGCAACGGTCCGCTCGCCCTGGCCGCCACGAAGCGCGTCCTGGCCGAATGCCAGGACTGGACTTCGGCCGAGGCATTCGCCCGCCAGCGTGAGATTACTGAGCCAGTCCGGGAATCGGCGGACGCCCGTGAGGGCGCCCGCGCGTTCGTGGAGAAACGTGCCCCGCAGTGGCAGGGCCGCTAGACGCCAAGGGGCCGATGTGGGCCCGCTATCGTGCCACCGGTCCTGCCCGCGGACGCCCTGCTGCTCAGCCGGGCTGGGGGCCGGGCAGCGGCTAGTGTGACCGCCGGCGGGCCGGTCCTGCCCACGGCCGACGCAGGGTAATGCCCACTAAAAAATGCTAATCTTGTACAAGAATTCTGTGTCACCGGCCCGACCTGCAAGAAGGGCCCCCTCCTGGGGAGGTCTATTGCCCGCTCCACCGCCCAGCAGAATGCTGAACGGCCGCGGCTCCACCATGACCGGCAGCCGCCCGCCCAAAGCTGCACTGCTCGTCGCCCAGCGCATCGTGCGCGACGTCGTACGCGGCCAGATGCGTCCCGGGGACCTGCTGCCGCCGGAGCGCGTGATGCTGGAAACCTACGAGACCGGCCGCGGCACGCTGCGCGAAGCCCTGCGGCTGCTGGAGTTTCAGGGTGTCATCGCACTCAAGCCCGGACCCGGTGGCGGGCCGATCCTGCTGACTCCGGCGGCGTCGCATCTGGCCAGCACACTGCAGCTGCTCATGCAGCTGAACCAGGCCACCTACCGGTCAATCGTCGAGGTGCGCACCGCCATGGAGCCGATGACCAGCCAGCTGGCGGCCGAGCGCATCACCGACGAAGCGCTGGAGGAACTCCGGCTGACCATTGACCAGATGCGGGACCGCCTGGAGGACCGGGACTCCTTCCTGGACTCCAACCAGCGGTTCCACGACATCATCGCCTGGTCCTCGGGCAACGTCCTGTTCGCCTACATCGTGGACTCGCTGCTCGGCATCCTGGATGGCACGGTGATCGGCATCGACTATCCCAAGCACCGCCGGGTGGCCATCCTCAAGGCGCACGAGGAGATCTACACCGCGCTGGCACAGCGCGATCCCCAGGCGTCCCTGCTGAGGATGCGCGAGCATATCGAGGCGTACGCGAAGTACGCGCAGCATAAGTTCCCCGAGGTCCTGGACCAGGTCATCACCTGGGACCGGCCGCCCGGCTAACCTGGCCGGCGCTGGGTGGCAGGTCCGCGAAGCGGTTGACAACTTCGCTAATAATGATAATCATCATTGTACTGGAAGTTGGCGTGGCTGGCGGTAGCCGGGAGGATTCGTCGTGGGAAATATCCGGGCGCACAGCATGCGCTGGGCGCTGTCCGCGCCGTCGTCGGCGCCGTCCGCAATGCGGCCGCCCGCGGCCCGGCGGGGGGCCTGATGAGTGCGCGGCTCTCGGTGGATGAGGCCCGGTGCACCGGACACGGCCGCTGCTACGACGCGGCGCCCGGGCTCCTTTCCGATGACGAGGAGGGATTCGTGACCCTCCGCGGACGGGCCATGGAGGTACCGGACAGTCATCTCGGCGAGGCGCGGCTGGCCGTGGCCGCCTGCCCGGAGCGCGCCGTGCGGCTGGAACAGGACTCCTGATCCCGGCCTCAGGCACGGAGCCCGTAGCTCTCGTCACGGGCGGCGCCTCTGGTATCGGCGCGGCCTGCGCCCAGCAGTTCGCCGCGGATGGCTATGCGGTCGTGATCGCGGACATTGACCACGGTGCTGCCCGGTCCGCCGCTGGCCTCTGCGGCCCCGCGGCCCGGGCCGTGCCGGTCAACGTCGCGGACGAGGCGTCGGTGCAGGAGATGCTGGCGGCGGTGGCGGCCATGCCCGGCCCGCTGCGCGCCGCGGTGAACTGCGCGGCCGTCCGGGGCCCCGCTGTCGCGGTAGCCGATCATGACCTGGACAGCTGGCGCAGGCTGATGTCCGTCAACCTGGACGGCGTCTTCCTGTGCCTGCGCGGCGAACTCCGGGCGATGCGCGCGTCCGGCGGAGGGGCCGTCGTCAACCTGGCGAGCGTCCTGGGGCTGCGCGGGCACCCGACCGCAGCCGCCTACGCCACAG
>JAWWPY010000410.1:0-12972 GCA_033854735.1 Streptosporangiaceae bacterium
GCACCCTGGCCCGGAGCCGGTGGGCCTCGGTGAGGAACCAGCCCCCGAGAGCCGCCGCGCTGACGGTATACAGCCAGCCCGCGTAGGGCGCGAGCGCGAGCGTGGCCGCCACCATGACGTAGGAGTAAAAGAGAATCTTGCGGGCTACGACGGTGGCCGGGGCGACGACGGGCAGCATCGGCACGCTGGCCGCAGCGTAATCGTCACGGAACTTCATGGCCAGCGCCCAGAAGTGCGGCGGCGTCCAGAAGAAGATCACAGCGAACAGCACGACCGCGGGCAGCGCGACCGTGCCGGTCACGGCCGACCAGCCGACGAGCACCGGGAAGCAGCCGGCCGCGCCACCGATGACGATGTTGGAGGCCGTCCGGCGCTTGAGGCCAAGCGTGTAGACGAAGACGTAGAACAGGATCGCGCCGTCGGCCAGGGCCGCGGACAGCCAGTTGACCAGCAGGCCGAGCAGCAATGTCGAGGCGGCCCCCAGCACGACGCCGAAAATCAGTGCCTCGGTCGGCTTGACGACAGCCAGCGGCTCCTTCCGCGCCAGCGGCCGCCGGGACGTGCGTTTCATCAGCGCGTCGATATCCCGGTCGATATAGCAGTTGAAGGTGTTCGCGCTTCCGGCCGCGAACGCCCCACCGATCAGCGTGAAGATCAGCAACTTGACCGAGGGCAAGCCTCGTTGCGCCAGCAGCATCGTGGGAATCGTGGTGACCAGGAGGAGCTCGATGATCCTCGGCTTGGTCAGCGCGAAGAGCGACCGGGCAACAACCCGGGCGGAGCGCCGCCCCGCCATGATGGGGAGCGCACCGGTCGCTGGTGTCACTCGGAGGCCTCCGGGTCTGTTGTTGCTGACGTGCCGCCTTTTCCGGAGTCACCGGCCTCCGCGTCCCGCACCGCTTCGGCAGTGTGTCCTGCCGGCTCAGCCGCATCCTTCGCCGCCCCCACCACGGGTGGGGTGTCCCGGTCAGTGAGCGGCGCGGGCCCGCCTCCCGAGGGCGCGATGGGCATGCCCGCAGCGGCGGCCAGCCCGGCCGCCGTTCCGGCGGGCGGCGGAACCGGCCGCGCAGGCGCAACGTCCTTCCGGTGGCCCGGAACGGTGTGCGGCCTGGTGAACACGAAGAAGAACGCCGCCATCACGAGGATGAAGAAACCCAGCGGCAAGACCAGCGTCATGACGGCCCCGCCCGTGGTGTAGCCGAGAATCGCTTCCGGGGGAATCACTGTCTGCACCCTATCCTCCTGCTGGGATTCAATTCACTGATCATCTCTGTGCTGGTCATCTCTGTGCTGGTCATCTCAGGCCGGTCCTGGTGGGCCAGACGGACTTCGGTGGCCGCAGCAGCCGGTCGAAACCGAGTGCTATCGCTTCCGATTCTTCCTCGTTCAGCCAGCGGACGAGCAACGCGACTCCGGCGATGATGTACGACGGCAGCACCAGCACCCACAGGATGGCCCCGGCGACCTGCTGGTCCGCGACAACCGTGAGGAGATGGTGATGCCCCGCGCCACGATATGCCGGGTAGATCACGTTAGCGCCGAAGCCCAGGACCATGCCCAGGATCGTGCTGGTCACGACGGTCGCCGCGATGAGCATGACCCGCTGCAGGGGCGGGAACTGGGGAGTCAGCGGGCGTGACCCGATCAGCTGGAGCCAGAATGCCGTGCCCACACCCAGGTAGCTGACGACCTCAGCGGCCAAGACCAGCGGGTGCCGGAGCGCGGCGTCGTACAGCACGGGGATATGCCATCCGCACCAGATCACCGTGAATGCGGCGGTCACCGCGACCGGCCAGCTCAGCCAGCCCCGGGCGGACCGGTTCGGGGCCGCGCCCACCGCGGATGACCCGACCACAGGAGCACCGGCCAGATCGGGTCGCGCCCCATCCGCAGCGGCCGCCGGAGTCCGCCCGCCGCGCGAGAAACTCAGGCCCCGGCGCAGCGGGCCGAGGCCGCGGCGCAGTTCGCTGAGGCCGCGGCGCAGGGGCAGCCACGGCGCCCCGAGCACGATCAGCGGAGGGGCGACCACGGCCAGCAGCAGGTCCTGCAGCGAGCGGACCCAGATGAACTCCTTCGACCAGTAGGCCACCGGCGACACCAGGGCCAGGAGGACCGCGACCAGCCCGGCGTCGAAGGCGATCACCTCCCGCACCGGACCGGCCGGCGCCGGAGCACCGGCTGGCCGGCTGTCGGCGGCCATGCCGCGCATCCCGCCGCCCCGCATCGCGCCGCCCCACACCCCGGCGAGGTGCACCGCGGCGATCACCAGGCACACGGCCAGGATCGCGACGTTAGCCGACCAGTGCGAGACAACCATGTTCATGACGGTTGTGGCCGCCGGCGGGCTTTGGGCCTGCCCGGACGGGCCGATCCTTTCCGCTCAAAGCAGGTAGAACAGCACCCAGAAGAAGATAGTCACCACCGCGAGGTAGTTCCAGATCAGGGTGAAGGCACTCAGCGACGCCTGAAAGCGCTGCACGGCGAAGGCTTCCGCGTAAGTGGGCGGCTGCTCCACGAACGAGATACCGGGCAGCGCCCTGACCCGCATGACCAGGATCTCCAGCCAGATCATCGCGCCGAACCAGCTCACCAGGATGACCGGGTAGAAGCCGGTGAACACGCTGGAGAAACCAGAGCTTCCTGGCGCGAACGGAAGGTTGAGCAGTTCGATAATCTGCAGGGCCACGGCCACCAGGCCGAGCAGTAGCGCTACCGCCGCGGCCGCCTGCCAGGCGCCCTTGGCACCGCCCTTGATCCGCTGCAACCCCACGTGCTGCACGACCGCGCTGACCACGACGAGGGCCACGATGATCGTGCCCATCGCCATTGATGGGGCGTGATAACCGGAGCCATGCCACCTGCCCTCCGAGTTGATCGAGCGCAGGTAGAAGTAGGCGAACGCGAAGGCGCCATACAGGAACGACAGCGCGCCCACCGCGATCCGGGATCCTGACCAAGCCGCGTTCAGCGCCGCCTCGTGGTAGAAGCCAGCTTCCTCGGCAGCGCGGTCCAGCTCGGATGAAGGCTGCGCGGTTCGCTCGGTCATGTCTATGCCTCCGCTCCGGCACCGGCGTACGCGGCGCTCACGACACCGACCGGCGGATGCAGGTCCGCGACCGGCGGCGCGTCCTTCACGCCGTAGTCGTAGGGACTCGATAGCACCACCGGAATGTGCTCGAAGTTGCCGCCCGGTGGCGGCGACGAGATCTGCCACTCCAGGCCCCGCGACTGCCACGGGTTCGCCGTCTCAGGCTCACGGACGATCACCGTCGACCAGATGACGTTGATCACGAAGATCAGGATCGAGGTGCCGAGCACGAAGGAGGAGATGGAGACCCAGTCGTTCAGCGTCTGCAGGTTCCGCGCGTACTCGAACACCCGGCGCGGCTGGCCCAGCATGCCGACCGCGAACAACGGCAGGAAGGTCGAGTTGAAGCCGACGAACATGGTCCAGAAGTGGATGTAGCCGAGCCTCTGGTTCAGCTTGATCCCCAGCATCTTGGGCAGCCAGTAGTAGCACGCCGCCATGAAGGCGAAGATGAGCCCGCCCATGATCGTGTAGTGGAAGTGCGCCATCACGAAGAAGCTGCCGTGCTCGGTGGTGTCCGCCGGGACGTCGGACAGGAACACCCCGGAGATGCCGCCAATCAGGAAGTTGAAGTACAGCCCGAGCGCGAAGAGCATAGGCACGGTGAACCTGATCTTCGCCTTCCAGAACGTGCCCATCGCGACCAGGTAGATGAACCCCGTCGGGATGGAGATCAGTTCTGTGGTCAGCATGAACAGCGGCCGCATCTCCGGGTTGATCCCGCTGTCGAACAGGTGATGCTGCCAGACGAAGAAGCTGAGCAGGGCCACACCTATCATCCCGGCGCCGGCCACCCGGTAGCCGAAGAGTGGCTTACGGCAGAACACGGGGAGGATCTCGGACACGATGCCGAACCCCGGCAGGGCCAGGATGTAGACCTCCGGGTGACCGAAGAACCAGAACAGGTTCTGGTACAGGTAGCTGCTGCCCCCGAGCTGGCTCGCGAAGAACGCGGTCTCCACAGTGCGGTCGGTGAGCAGCATGTACATCCCGCCGACCAGGACCGGGGTGGCGAGCACCATGAGGAAGGAGACCGTGACCATGGACCAGACGAAGATCGGCAGCCGGCTCCAGCGCATGCCCGGGGCCCGGTAGTTGATCACGGTCACGATGATGTTGAACCCGGCCAGGATGATCGAGATCCCCATCAGGCCGAATGCCACCGCGTAGGCGTCCGCACCCTCGGTCGCCTGCACGCTCAGCGGCGCGTAGCCGGTCCAGCCGAACGGGAACCCGCCAACCAGGACGCCGGAGAGCAGGACGATGAAGGCGGCCGGGGTCAGCCAGAAGGACAGGGCCTCCAGCCGGGGGAACGCCATCCGCTTGGAGCCGATCATCAGCGGCATGAGGTAGTTGCCGAACGGGCCGAGCACGACCGACGACATCAGCATCATCATCATCGTGCCGTGCTCGCCCACCACCTCGATGTAGGTGCTGGCGTTGAACACGTGGTAGGTCGGCGACAGCAGTTCCGTCCTGATCGCCATCGCGAACAGGCCGGCCGTGCAGAAGTAGATGATCATTCCGACCAGGTACTGGATGCCGACGACCTTGTGGTCCAGGGAGTACCGGAAGAACCGGGCGACGCCGGTCGCCGCCTCCTCTTCCTCCTCAAGGACCGGCACCGGCCTGCCGAGCATCTGCCGGAACAGGTCGTTGAACACACCCAGGCCGCCGAGCCAGCCGATCGTCCCGAACACGTACCCGAGGACGAGCGGGAAGTCGTTCATATCGGACAGCGGGTTGCGGGCGTAGCTGCTGGACAGGAAGTTGCCGATGAAATGGCCAACCAGGTAGCCGAGCACGGCGCCGACCAGGGCGGTGTGGATCGCGGGCCGCATCCACCACGGCCGGGCGCGACCCGGGGCCGCAGGTCCCTGTCCCGCGGGCTCCTGTGCCTTCTCCGGCTCTATCTCGATGGACATCCGGTCACCTCTTCATCGAACGGTTGCGAATGCGCGTCATGGGGAGCGAAGGCCTGGTCACGGCTGCACCGGGTCGCCGGGGTTGTAGTAGTACCCGTTCGCGCCCGTGATCCCGGCCACCTTCACAACATCCTGGCCGAGCTGCGGGACCACGGTCGGGTCGTAGGTCAGCGCGTAGGGCGGCAGAATCTTGGTTACCGCCGCGAGCTGCGTCTCGGTGGTATTCGCCCACGTCTCGAAGTCCGTCGCGCTCACCACCTTGCCGTAGTTGAACATCGCGCCGTGCCAGAGCCCGCACAGCTCGTTGCAGCGCACGGTGAACCCGCCCGTGTGCTCGGGAGTGGTGTACGCCACGTCGTCGACGCCCGGGTTGCCATCGGCCTTGACCCCGAGCTGATAGGCCCAGAAGCTGTGGATCACGTCGAGCGAGGTCACGTGGAACTCCACCGGCCGGCCCTGCGGCAGGACCAGCTGGGTGGTCTCCATCCCGCCGAACTGCGGGTAGCGGTAGGTGAACTGCCACTGCTGGGAGATGACCTGGACCTGGAGATTGTTGCTGCCGTCTGGCTTCCAGACGGGCAGCGGGCCCTCGCCCGCGCCGGCCCCGGCGGGGATGATCAGTTCCACCGTGCCGAACACGAACGCCGCGAGGACGACCACCGCTGTGCCGATGATCCAGGTGGCCTGGATCCCGGTGTGCCCGAACATGGGCGGGCCGTCGTCCTCGTCGCCGTCCCGGTACCGCCAGTTGGTGAGCGCGTAGCCGAAATATGTCCAGACGAACAGCATGACGGGAGCCGCCGCCAGAGCCAGGATCGCGATGTCCGCCTGCTGATGCTCGGCTGACGTGGTCATGTCGCCCGGCGGCATGTGCGGCTTCCAGAGGAACCAGATGAGCACGTCGGCGACGAGGGCCAGCACCAGCCAGATCAGGAAGATCCGGCGTGCGTGGCGTGGCTCAGCCGGCGGAGTGGTCGCCAGGGCTTCGGACGCGGCCATCAGGACGCCACCTCCATGTTGCCCATCATGTAACCGAATGTCTGCATCGGACCGCCGTTGCCGTCGATGAAACCGCCACCGCAGGGGATGAAGCACTGCCAGCGGAAGGTGCCCCCGTGACTTGGCGTCCTGAAGCTGAACTTCTCGACGCTGTGGGGGCCTGACGTACAGGGCGACGAGCTACACAGGCTGGCCGACGCGTCCGGCGACTGGACCGGCACGAAGACGTTCAGGCTCGGGATCGCGAAGGTGTGCCCGACGTTGCAGTGCGACCACGCATTGATGAGCGACACGTTGTGCGCCGGCCCCTCCTGGCCTTGACCGTCGACCCACCGGACGTTCACGGTGCCGCCGATCGTGCCCTGGACATGGCTCCAGTAGTTGTTGCGCGCAGGTGTGCATCCGTCGTAGCCGAGGATCGTCATGTTGACGGTCGTCCCAGCCGGCACCTTGAACAGTGTGGTGTGCACCCACTGCTTGTTCGTCGGGTCCTGGACGTAATAGCTCACCCAGTCCGGCGTGTTGGTCGAATCGTTCTGCGGATCCTCCTGCAGAACCACGTTGACCTGCCCGCCAGAGGCAGTCGGGGTGTAGTCCACGAGCGCCGGGCCGCCGAGCAGGTAATGAATGACGATGAAGGCCGTGCCGACGGCTACCGCGGCGAACGCCACGAGCAGGGTCCCGACACGGACTGGTAGAGACACCAGTCACCACCTCGCTTCTTCGCGGCGCGTTACGCACACGACTGGGGCCGACCCGCTGTGTCACACGACTGCGGGCCGGAGGCCTCTTATGGACCTGATCCTGCGATCGTTAGCCTTCCGGCGGCAACTCGACGGGCCCTGAATGACGAAATTGTCATGATCAAGGCCTGCCGCACGGGTAGATTCGGCCATGAGAAGGCATTATAGCAACACTCCGTATTCGTTGCACTACTCACAGTTACTCATTGGTGTGCGGCGGCTCTGATCCGTTGAGCGGAAGTGGTGCAATGGTTTGCCGACGACCCGAAGGGTTGACCGGCAATGCCTGAATGCAGTAGATGGTCAGAAGACCCCCGTGCACCGGCACGCGGGGCCCCCCGCCGCCCCCGCGCCGATGTCACCTAAGCAGCCAATGCCAACTGACCTGCCTGCGAAGTTCGCCCACCAGCCGGGCATGTACCCGACCGCGGCGCGGCTCCTCGTCGTCGACGACGAGCCGAGGATTCGTGATTTCATCGCCAGGGCACTTTCCGCGGCTGGCTATGCAATCGATTTCGCCTGTAATGGCAGCGATGGCCTGCGGCAGTCCGTCGCCGGTGACTACGACCTGGTCATCCTCGACCTGGTCATGCCGGACATGGACGGGCGGGAGATCCTGGCCGAGCTGCGGCGTGAGCGGCCGGAGCAGGCGGTGCTGGTGCTGTCGTGCCTGTCCGACGTGACCACCAAAGTGGATTGCCTGGAGCTGGGGGCCCAGGACTACCTGACCAAGCCGTTTTCGCTGGCCGAACTGCTGGCCCGGGTACGCGTGCGGCTCCGGGACGTCGGTCACCCGCTGAGCGAGGTGCTCAGGGCCGGGGAGCTCCTGCTCGATTTCGGCCGGCTGGAAGCCAACATCGGACAGGGGCCCGTGCCGCTCACCCGCCTGGAGTTCCTGCTGCTCCGGGAGCTAATGGAACATGTCGGGCAGTCCGTCACCAAAGGTCAGCTACTGGCCTCGGTATGGGGATACGATTTCGATCCCGGCTCCAACGTCGTCGACGTATGCGTCCGGCGTATCCGCTCGAAGCTTGGATTCGACCTGATCAAGACGGTACGCGGTGAGGGTTACCAGCTCACCTCCTAGGGGCTGGGGCGCGGGCCGGCTACGTCACTCGGTGGCCGCCGGTCTGAAGCACCTTGTCCCGCCCCGTTTGCGGCACTCCCTCCCCCGGGATCTGCCCGGCGTGCCGCCGGCCGGCCCGCAGGGCGCCACGGACGGCCGTCGGCGCCGGCCGCTCCCCGCCGGATTGCGGCGGCCGTTTCCGTCCAGCCTGCGCCATCCGCTTCCGTCCAGCCTGCGCCATCCGCTTCCGTCCGGCCTGCCCTTCATGAGGAAAGCGCGGGACGAACTCGGCCCGGCGCTGGCCGACGCGCCCGCTGACCGCTCCTGGCCTTCCCAGCTGGCCTGGGTCGATGCGGCCTGGGTAGGTTTCTCCCTGGTCAACCTGGCATCGATTGTTATCTTTGCGCACTGGGAAACGGTTCCGTTCCACTTCATCTGGATCAGTCTCACGCTGCTGTACGGCTTCCGGGTCTGGGCCATCAGGCCCACGCTGTGGGTGCTCGGAGTGGTCGTGGCCACCACGTTCGCCGCCATCGGCTTGGACGTCTCGCGCGGCGCCCAGTCGGTGGATGAGCTGAACGAGGTTCCCCTGATGGCCGCGATGTTCTGGCTGATGGTCTGGCACGCGCGCCGCCGGCTGGTCGCGGACCACGAACGGGACATGGTGAGCGACGAGAACGCCCGGCTGCTCAGCACGCAGCGGCGGTTCCTGCAGGACGCCTCTCACCAACTGCGCACCCCGATCACCATCGCGCTGGGCCACGCCGAATTGCTGGCCCGCGAACTCGCCGACCGCGGCCAGAACCGCGATATCCAGGTCGTCGTGGGCGAGCTCACCCGGCTGCGCCGGCTCGGCGAGCGGCTGCTCGTCATCGCGGCGTCCGAAGATCCGGACTTCCTGTATCCCGAGCCGGTCCGCCTGGACCGGTTCACCATGGAAGTCATCCGTAAATGGCGGCCCACCGCGGAAAGGCGCTGGCAACTCGGCCGGCTCGATGCGGTGACCGTCAGCGCCGACCGGGAACGCCTGGGCCTCGCCGTGGACGCCCTCCTCGAGAACGCGGTCCGGCACACCACAGAGGGCGACATGATTCAGTTGTCCGTGGTCGCCGACGGGGATGGCGCGCCCGCGCGTATGATCGTCGCCGACACGGGCGCTGGTATCCGCCCCACCGAGCTTGACCGCATCTTTGACCGGTTCAGGACCGGAACCATGCCCATCGAGTCCACGGCCCACCCACCCGAGGACACAGGGCTGGTGGACACGGGGCCAGTGGACTTCGGATCCAAGAGCGCCGGCTCCAAGGGCACCGGGCTGGGGCTCGCGCTGGTGCGCGCCGTGGCCCATGCGCACGGCGGGGATGTCCGGGTGCGCAGCACGCCTGGCCTGGGCAGCGAGTTCGAGGTGGTCCTGCCCAGGCGGCCGGCTCCCGCCGGGCCGCTCAACCTCGCGGCCGCTCCGGGCTGGGTGGACCCGGGAGTGGCTGACCAAGAGGCGACCGCGCTGGAGGAGGATCCATGGGCAAGCAGGAATCGGTGACCTTGGACGAGGGCAACCTGCGCATGGACGGCCGGTCCGGTGACGGCGAACCGGGCGCGGCGGCCGATGGCCAGAGCCCGGGGGTGACTGGGGGGCTGGCCGGTCGCTGGATCGCCCGCTTCCGCTCCCTGAGCCGGGGGCGCCGGCTCGCCATCACGACGTCGGCCGGGGTGATCGCCGTCGTAGCGGCGATCACCGCCATCGGCAGCACGTCCGGGGGGGCGGGCCAGGCTCCCGCGCATCCCCAGGCGCCAGCCTTCACGCTCCCGGCTCTCGGCAGTTCCGGCCACTCCGGCGGGCACATCTCGCTGGCGGGATTCGCGGGAAAGCCGCTCATCGTTAATTTCTTCGCCTCATGGTGTGAGCCGTGCCAGAAGGAGACACCATTGCTGGCCAGGTTCTACCGGGCAGCGCACGGCAGCGTCACGCTGATCGGCATCGACGCGAACGACAAGGCCTCGGCGGCACTGAAATTCATCCACGCGGCGGGCGTCAGCTATCCCGTTGCCTTCGATCCCTACCCGATGCACACAACGATCTCCTTTGGCGTGGACGCGCTCCCCCAGACGTTCTTCCTCGATGCCCGGCACCGCATCGTCAAGCTGGTGCGTGGCGCCGTGACCGAGCAAGAACTCAGAGCCGGAGTCGCCCAGATCACCGGACAGACGCGAGGCTGACAATGGAGACCCCGACCCGCACTGACCCGCCGTACGTGCCGATCCGGCACACCCGCTGGCCGACGCAGCGGACCCCGCGATGGCTGCTGCTGGCCGGCCTGGCGGTGCTCGTGGGGGCCGTCCTGGTCGGCCTGGTCCACCGGCCGAGCCAGGCGCAGCGGGCGGGCGACGTCCGGCAGTTCCTGACGGACATGAATACCGACATCGAGTCGTGCGCGGGAGGGGTCCGGGAGTCGTTCACGGTCCTGCGCGAGATCAACGCGAAGACCAGCCACGACACCGCGACCGCGGTCAAGGTGGCCAGGTACGGGGCGGCCAACTGCTTGCCCGCCAACAACGAACTGCTCGACGACCTGACGCAATACCAGGTGACCGAGTCGCTGGCCAGCTTTCATCTGGCCACTGCCGTGGACGGCCTGGTGACCTGGGCATTCCCTTACGCGGAGCGGGTGCAGGCCGACATCGCGAACGTGCTGAGCGCCACCGGCGCCCCGGCGCGGGCCCAGGCGAGCGCGACGCTCACGCGCGACACCCGCGATCTCGATGCCCAGCGCGCGAAGGCGGACAAGATCATGATGAACGCGGTGAGAGCCACCTCGGCGCACGCCAACCTGCCGGACCTGCCGGGCTGACGCCCGTGCACCTGCCCAACGGCATGTGGCCAGCAGGTTTACCGTCAGGGCGGCCGCACCGGTTCGCCACCGGCCGCCTCGATAGCGACCAGAGACCCAGGAACACTCAGGGCGCGTTCAGCTTGCGCTCAGGCTCATGGTGCTTACTGAGATGGCCAGGACAAGCCGGGGCGCAGACCCGGTGCCAACCACGGCCAGACCGGGAACGTAGCGTGGTTCCCGGCGGCGAAGGGTGATAGACATGCAGGAAGGCCATGGCGGGAGTGGCGACCAGCCGGCGGAATACGTCGGCCCGTGGTCGCCGGTTCCGGACCGGGAGGACATGCCCGCCCAGGACACGGCGGATATCCCGCTGAGCCCGGGCGTAGGGGCACGTCCGGCCCCGGGCGCGTGGGCAGGCCCCGCCCAGGGCGCGGAAGGTTCATCCCAGGGCGCGGAGAGTTCCCCCCAGGGCGCGGAAGGTTCCTCCCAGGGCGCGGAGAGTTCCCTCCAGGGCGCGGAGAGTTCCCTCCAGGGCGCAGAGAGTTCCCTCCAGGGCGCAGAGAGTTCCGCCCCAGGCGCGGGACCAGATGCCACCCGGGAGAGTCTGGCCATGCCGCCGACCCAGGACACACGGGTGATGCCCACCCAGGGCAGCCAGCAGCCGGGCCCGGATGCCGGGGCACCTCCAGCGGTCCAGGGAAGCGTGTGGACTCCGCCCCTGCCGGCCGACATTTCGGCCGGCCCGAACCGCCCCGGTGGTTACCGCCAGGCGGGGCAGCCCGGATACGCCCAGCCGGGATACGGGCAGCCGGGATACGGGCAGCCAGGATACGGGCAGCCGGGATACGGGCAGCCGGGATACGCCGAGCCCGGATACGGCCAGCCGGGATACGCCCAGTCGGAGCAGCCCGGATACGCCCAGCCTGGATCCGGCCAGCCCGGATACACCCAGCCGGAGCAGCCCGGATACGCCCAGCCTGGATCCGGCCAGCCCGGGTATGGCCAGCCCGGGTACGGCCAGCCTGGATACGGCCAGGGTCCGTGGTCGCCACCGCCCGGCGGAAGCGACCCGACCAGTCAGTTCGGATACGGGCCGGAGCCGCCGCGACGGCGCGGCGCGCGCACGCTCGTGTACGTCGTGGTGGCGGCGCTGGCCGCCGGCATCGGCGCGGGCACGGTGCTGGCGCTCAACCATGGCTCCACGTCCGCGGCGAACTCCGGTATCTCATCGCAGCAGATCCCCTCGCCGACCGGCGGATCCGGCGGTAACGGCACCACGACGATCAACGAGAGCTTCGTCGCGAGCAAGGTGGAGCCGGGCCTGGTTGATATCAACTCGACCCTCAAGTACCAGGACGGGACGGCCGCCGGGACAGGCATGGTGCTGTCCTCAACCGGCCTGGTGCTGACCAACAACCACGTTGTGAGCGGGTCCACTCACCTCAGCGCCACGCTGGTGGGGTCTGGGCGCAGCTACACGGCCGAGGTGGTTGGCACCGACTTGACCGACGACGTTGCCCTGCTCAAGCTCGTGGGGGCGTCCGGGCTGAAGACCGTCCAGGTCGGAAACTCGACCAAGGCGGCTCTCGGTACCGCGGTGGTCGCCCTGGGCAACGCGGGCGGGACAGGCGGCTCGCCGACCGTGACCGTCGGGACAATCACCGCGCTGAACCGGACAATCACCGCGAGCGACCAGGGCAGCAGCAACACCGAGACACTGCACGGGATGCTGCAGACCAACGCGCCGATCGCAGCGGGTGACTCCGGTGGTGCACTGGCCGACAGCACTGGCCATGTGATCGGCATGAACACCGCGGCGAACAGCCAGAACATCGGCGCCCAGGGTACCGACCAGGGCTTTGCCATCCCCATCAACACGGCTCTGGCCGTGGCCAAGGACATCGCCGCCGGTAAATCCAGTTCCAAGATCCAGATCGGCCCGAGCGGGTTCATCGGCGTGGGAGTGGGGAGCATCACCAGCGCGAGTTGCCTCAGCTCCAGCGGTGGCATCGGGGGCGCCGGTGGCGGTTACACGCCGCCGGTCAATTCCGGCGCGCTGGTCTGCAATGTATTCAACGGCACTCCGGCCGCTTCGGCCGGGATGGCCCCCGGCGACGTCATCACCGGCGTCAACGGGCAGGCCGTGACCTCCGATGGCTCGCTGACCACCATCATGAGTAAGTTCCGCCCCGGCAGCACGATCTCAGTGACCTGGGTGGGCATCAACGGCCAGAAGCACACTTCGTCGATCACCCTGATTCAGGGGCCCGCGAAGTAGGACCCGAACCAGGACGTGGGGGGGGGGGGGTGCCCCCGCCCC
>JAWWPY010000411.1:0-5200 GCA_033854735.1 Streptosporangiaceae bacterium
CCCTCTTCACAGCTAACTCAGCCACAGATAATTCAGTTCAGCTTAGTCGTGGCTAAGTATAGGGTGCAATGTGGCTTCCCGGCGGCCAGCTTCCGGCTCGTGCCGCTGCGCCGGTGGAGTCCCTGCCGCCTGAATTGCTGAAAGGCCCGCAGTGTCCCGGCCGAGCCTGAGGCGCTGCGCCTTCTGCTGGTACCTCGACGGGCCCCGGCAACCAGACATCATCACAGGGCACGATGGCACGGCCCGAAAATTCCATCGGAATGAGGCCGGCAACATAGTGTTCAGCACGTTATGAGCCCAGGCCGCCCGGCGACTGACGGATCACGGTGGGCTGGAACCGGCGTAGCCGGAGACTATTCGTGACGACAAACAGGGAACTGAATGCCATCGCGGCGCCGGCGATGAGGGGGTTGAGGAAGCCGAGTGCGGCCAGGGGGATAGCGGCAATGTTGTAGCCGAACGCCCAGAACAGGTTGCCTTTGATCGTCGCGAGGGTATGGCGGGACAACTCGATAGCGTCCGGTACGGCGAGGAGGTCACCGCGGACCAGGGTCAGGTCGCTGGCCTCGATTGCGGCGTCGGCGCCGGTGCCCATAGCCAGGCCCAGATCAGCCTGGGCGAGCGCGGCCGCGTCGTTGACGCCATCACCAGTCATCGCCACCACCCGCCCGCTGTCTTGCAAGCTCCTGATCGCCTCCACCTTCCCGGACGGCAGGACCCCGGAGATCACCTCGCTGATGCCCACGGCCTTGGCTACCGTCTGAGCGGCGCGGTCGTTGTCGCCAGTAAGAAGCACCGGGCGCAGGCCCATGTCAACGAGGCGGGTGATCGCCGCAACTGAGGTGGGCTTGATCGTGTCGGCGACTGCCAGCATGCCCCGGATCTTCCCGTCCCACGCCGCGAACACCACCGTCTGCCCGGCCGACTCCGCATCGGCGGCCCGGAGCACGAGATCCTGGGGGACCGTCGCCGCCTGCCGCGATTCAAGCCAACTCCGCCTCCCCACGGCGACTACCCGGCCGTTCACCGTGCCCTCGGCGCCGAGCCCGTGGAAACTCGCGAACCCCTCCACCGCAGGCAGGCTTCCGTCCGGCAGCAGGCCGCGGAGCCCGTCCCGGGCGCCTCCCGCGATAGCCACGGCGACCGGGTGCTCGGAGGCGTCCTCGACCGCGGCGGCCAGGCGCAGCACCTCGCCCCGATCATCGCCTCGCGCAGCGGTCACATCGGCGAGGCTCATCCGGCCGGTGGTGACCGTGCCCGTCTTGTCCAGGACGATCGTGTCGATCGTCCTGGTGGACTCGAGCACTTCGGGCCCCTTGATCAGGATGCCAAGCTGGGCGCCCCGCCCGGTGCCGACCAGTATCGCGGTCGGAGTGGCCAGGCCCATCGCGCACGGGCAGGCGATGATCAGCACGGCAACCGCAGCAGTGAACGCCGCCCCGGCCGGCTGGCCCGTCGCCACCCAAGTGGCCAGGGTCGTGGCGGCGATCGCGAACACCAGAGGGACGAATACTCGCGAGACCCGGTCGGCCACTCGCTGTACTGGCGCCTTGCCCGCCTGCGCGTCCGCCACCAGCCGGGCCATCTGGGCCAGTTGGCTAGCCGACCCGACCCGGGTGGCGCGGACGATGAGACGGCCGCCAGCAATCACGGACCCGCCGGTCACCGCATCGCCCACTGTCACCTCAACGGGCACCGGCTCGCCGGTCAGCATGGAGGTGTCCACGGCCGAGTTGCCGGACTCGACGACTCCATCGGCCGCGATCTTCTCTCCCGGCCGCACCACGAACAGTTCCCCGGCAGCCAGCTGCCCAACAGGCAGGCGGATCTCGTTACCGGCGCGCAGCACGGCCACATTCCTGGCCCCCAACGACAGCAGCGCTGTCAGCGCGGCACCGGACCGCCGCTTCGCCCGGGCTTCGAGATGCCGGCCAGTGAGAATGAGCGCTGTAACTCCTGCGGCGACCTCCAGGTAGGTTTCCGCCGTCCCGCCACCGCCTGGCGCCAGCCAGGTGAAGCCCATCCGCATTCCGGGCCGTCCCGCGCCGCCGAAGAACAGGGCGTACATCGACCACAAGTACGCGGCACTCACTCCGACGGACACCAGCATGTCCATGGTCGCGGCGCCGTGACGGGCGTTGACGAAGGCGGCGCGGTGGAACGGCCACGCGCCCCACACCGCCACCGGAGAGGCCAGCACTAGAGACAGCCACTGCCAGTTCCGGAACTGCAGCGCTGGAATCATCGCCAGCCCGACCACCGGGATAGCCAGCGCCAGGCACACCAGCAGCCGCTGCCGCAATGCGGCTGTCTCATCGTCACCGGCGTCCGGGCCGGGCGTCCCCGCGGGGTCGTCCTCCCGCGGACCTGGCTCCGCCACTCCGTAACCAGCCTGCTCCACCACGGAAATGAGGTCGCCCACACTCACGACGGCCGGGAACGCTACCCGGGCGGAGCCGGTGGCAAAGTTCACCGTGGCCGTTACCCCGTCGAGCTTGTTGAGCTTCTTCTCCACCCGCGCCGCGCACGAGGCGCAGGTCATTCCGGTGATGGCTAGATCCACGCCAGGGCTGGCATGCGCCGCACCTGTGACCGTGCCCACCAAGCTCACCCTTCTGTCCTGCTGGTGCCCGCGAGACCGGGAGTCCCTCGAGCGGCGCACCTCGTGCGAGCGCGCCCATCAGCCTTGCCCAGTCAAGGTGCGGGCCGCCAAACGGGGTCAGGCGTCCGCCAGGTGGTAGTCGCCTGCTTCGTCCAGCGCCGCTGCGACCTCACCGGCGATCAGCGGCGCCTCGCTGGTGACCGTGACAGCGGACACCCCGCCCGGGATGAGCTCGACAGCCACGCTTCTGACTCCATCGACGCTGGTGAGTTCTTCGGCGACCGCCCGCACACAGTGATCGCAGGTCATCCCCGTGACCTTGTACGTTGCCGATGCCATGCCGCTACCTCTTTGCGTGCCGTTGTCAGGACCGCACCAGGCGGGCGATCGCGTCGGAGGCCTCCCGGAGCTTCGCGTCGGCGACATCCCCGCCTTCAGTCACCGCCTGGGCGACACAATGGCCGAGGTGGTCTTCCAGCAGCCCCAGAGCCACTGAGTGAAGTGCGCTGGTAGCCGCTAATACCTGGGTCAGCACATCGATGCAGTACTCGTCGTTCTCCACCATCCGCTGCAGGCCGCGCACCTGGCCCTCGATCCGGCGGAGCCGCTGAAGATAGTCGTCCTTACTCGCGGTGTATCCGTGCACGCCCGCCCTCCTGCCTCCGCGCCGCGTGGCCCGGCTTCTACATACCATACCCCCCTAGGGTATCGGAGCGAGACCACCCTCACTCCCAGGGACAGACCGGCTGGCCACAGCTAGGTCCCGACCAGGCAGGCAGATGGTACAGGCCGTGATCAGCGGGATAGGAACCGCCGGGCCGGTACCCGGTGACGCCTGGGGTGCATCCAGTGCGGGGACCCGATCCCGGCCATCATCAAGGCTACGAGCGCGGTACAGGACACGAAGAGGGTCAGGAACACCAAGCCCGCCCGATCAGCGAGCACGAAGGCAGCCGCCCCCGCCAGCATCGGCAGGCAGGCGGCAGCTATGGGCCAGCCCTTTCCCTTGCGATCACCGTTCACGCCATCCGGCTTCGGGTGCCGGGCGACTGGATTGTGCGACTGGACCATGAAGACTCCTCGGCGGGCTGCGGCTGCCGCGCCCAGCCGTCATTGCCAGGCTGCCGCATACCGAAAAGCCACCCGCGGCTCGCACCTGCCAACATAGTCAGTCGCCCGGGCGGCCTACCGGGGATCCGGCTCCGCCCGCATGGTGGTTGCCTGGCTGGTACCTGGCTCCCCCGCTCAGGCGCTGCCTTCGTCGGGGGCCGGCGTGGATTCGGGGCGGCCCTACCCATGCTGCTCGGCGTGCCGGTTGTGCTCCGCATCCGGGCTGCCGCCCATCATCCTCAGCATGGGGCCTCCCCCGGACCGGAAGAAGCGCACCAGGAACCCGGCGGCCAGCAGCAGGAAGATGATGTTGAGGATGGTGGTGTAGTACCACTGGATGCCCTGCTCAGTGACCTTGGCCGCCCGCTCCGCCGGGATGAGGCCCAGGGCGCTGAAGAGGAACTCGATGATGTAGCCGGCGATGACCATGGCCGCGTAGAAGATCCCGAGTATGGCCAGCATCATCTTCGTCCCGTAGTACTTCCGGTAGATGATCAGGATCGGGTTGATGATCAGGTCGGCGAAGATGAACGAGACGTCGCCGCCGAAGCTGATCCCGCCGTTCCACAGCACCCCGGCCAGCGGCACGTTGCCAATAGAGCAGACGAAGCTGAGCAGGGATATGACCGGGCCGATGAGCGGCCCCCACAGTTTGGCGGCCAGCGGGTGGCCGGTCAGGAACAGGTGCCGCCAGAAGCTGCCGGGCACCCAGGCGCCGACCGCGCCGGCGATCAGGAGTCCGATGACGATGTCGCGGATGACGGAAGCCCACTCCATGACGAAGATGTGGCTGACCGAGGTGTACCCCTCCCGGCTGGCCAGCCGCCGCCAGAAGCTGCCGCCAGACTGGATGCTCATGTCCATGGCCGCGTGGCCTTCCATCGATCCCGCGAGCCCCTTGCCGGCCTGCTCGCGGGCCGCGTCGATGAGCTGCTGCCGGACGAAGATGCGGAATGCCACCGCGACCAGCACGATCATGATGGGGCCGCCGATGAACTCCGCCAGGGTGAACTGCCAGGAGATCAGCAGCGCCAGGATGATGCCCAGCTCGATGACCAGGTTGGTGCTGGCGATCTCGAACACCATCGCGGCGGTGAAGCTGGCGCCCTTGCGGAACAGGGACCTCGCCAGGGCGACCGCCGCGTATGAGCACGAGGATGATGCGGCGCCAAGCAGGGTGGCCCGCGCCAGCGTCTTCGGCTTGTCGTCGCCGAGCAGCCGGGTAATTGTCTCGCGGCGGACCAGGGCCTGGATGACCGCGGCGAGGGTGAAGCCCAGGATCAGAGACCAGGTGATCTCCCAGGTCATGGTCCCGGCAACGCCCAGTGCGTGGCCTGCTGCGTCAAGGACGCGCATCGTCAGCCTCCGGGTTCGCGATGGTCAGCAGCTGCCGCAGGCAGTGCTCCAGCAGCGGATGCGGGAAGCCGTCGCTGAGCCGGTAGAAGACCACCCGGCCGTCCTTGCGGAAACTGGCCAGCCTGGCCAGGC
>JAWWPY010000412.1:0-2992 GCA_033854735.1 Streptosporangiaceae bacterium
CGGGCCGAGAGCCGGCCGCCGCGGCGGTTGAGGAACAGCGCGGCCTCGGTGCCGGCACCGGTCCAGTTCTTGGCCCGCTCTTGGAGCCACTTGTCCAGCACGGTGCGAAGCTTGGGGTGCAGCGGCACCTCGCGGTACTTGCCATTCTTGCCGTAGCGGATGACCAGGTGACCCTTGCGGGCCGACATCACGACGTCCGCGACGTCCAGGGCAACGGTCTCGGCGATGCGGGTGCCGGCATAGAACGCGGTGTAGGCGATCGCCTTGTCCCGCAGACCCGGGATGCGGTCAGCCTCCCGGAGCAACCGGAGCTGGTCACGTTTACCCAGGGCCCGCGGCGCGGCCTGGGGGACCTCCGCGCGCTTGACGTGCGCGGCACCCAGCCCGCGCCGACGGTAGAAGTCATCGACGGCCGTCAGGTGAGCGTTGACAGTGGACGGTTTACGTTTGGCCACGGTCTGCAGATGGGTCCGATAGTCCCGGGCCGCCCAGTCCCGGGCGGCCGGATCACTCAGGGGGTCCCCGTCGACCTCCCCGGCGGCCAATGCGCCAGCAAGCCAGGTCAGGTAGCACCGCACCCGGGAGCAGTAGACTCGCACCGAGTCCCAATCCAGCGGCCCACCCGGCTTGGCGATCAGCCGTTCGTAGGCGGTGAACACCGCGGCGAAGCGCTCCGGCACCACGGTCGCCGCCGCACCCGGGCGTCGCCGACGCGGCGGAGTGACCCCCTCTGGAACCGGCCCTGAAATATCGGAAGCAGATCCCGCTTGCCGCGTACCCGCTGGAGACGAAGTATCGGAAGTCACTCCCGGAGTGTACTTCTGATACTTGAAGTTTCCCCGGGGTCTACCGGGTGTGGTGGATTGTTGCAGTAGTCGGGTGTTTCGGCTGGTGGAATACGGGTTCTCACCCCGTGTCGGTCAGGTGGTCGTCGTCGTTGTGATGGCCGAGATCGATGTGGGGGTAGCGACAGATGCGAGCTTTCCTAGTGCGGATGCCGACTGGCGTGCGGTACTGGACGGTGGTCGATGACGAGCTGCGGGTGGTGCCGATCGCAGACGCCTACGTGCGGCATGTGCGGTTCGGCCGTGACGGAGCCGAGTCAACGACTAAGACGTACGCGGGCGCGGTGGCGCTTTACTTGTCCTGGTGTGAATGGACGGGCTCGGACTGGCGTACGGCTGTGGATCGGATGGGGTCGTTCATCCTGTGGCTACGCCATGCCCCCTCCGGCAGCCTTGCCGGTGGCTCAGTGGTGGCCGGGCCGGGTTCCCCTCCGGTGCGCGGGCCTCGGCGGATCAACGTGGTGCTGGCCGGTGTCCGCGGGTTCCTGGCGTTCGCCGTCGACCATGGTGCGGCTCCGCCACATGTGCTGCACCAGCTCTACGAGCTTGCGGATCGGCGGGACTTGCCGGCCGAGGCTCGGGGTGAGAATGGGGCCTGGAAACTGCGGATGAGGGCTCGCCACCGGGTCCGGGTGCCTAAGAAGCGGGTCGAGCGGGCCAGCGACGCCGACGCGGTGGCGTTGCTGCGGGCCTGTCGCTCGGCCCGGGACCGGTTCCTGGTGCTGCTCCTGGGCCGGGTTGGACTGCGTCGCAGCGAAGCAGTCGGTCTGCGTCGGGAGGACATCCACTTCCTGCTCGACGCCTCAAGCTTGGGCTGCGACTTCCCGGGCTCGCACCTGCATGTGGTGCGGCGCGACAACGCCAACGGCGCGTGGGCGAAGTCGCGGCACTCGCGGATCGTGCCGGTAGACCGTCTGGTGGTGCAGGCCCACGACCAGTACTTGGTGGAGCGCACCGAGATCGCCGAGGCAATGACCAGCGACTTCGTGTTCGTCAACCTGTTCCGGCCTCCGGTGGGAGCGCCGATGAAGCCGAACGCGGTCAATGACCTGTTCGCCGGGCTGGCCCGGCGGACAGGGCTGATTCGCCCGACCCATCCGCATGCACTGCGCCACGCCTTCGCCAGCAACGTTCTCGATGCCGGCGGGGCCTTGGACGAGGTTCAGGAATTGCTCGGGCACGCCTCGATTACCTCGACGCAGGTCTACGCCCACCCCGACCCCGGACGGCTGCGTGCCGCAGTCGAGCGGGTCGGTAGCCCGAGGGCTCAACTCCCAGCGGGAAAGGCGTCGCGATGAGCGCCCTCGGCAGCACCGCTGTCGTAGCTCCGGCGTCTGCGCCGCTGACCTCACATGGCGTTCCTGCCAGCTTCGACACGGAGCAGGTTAAGGACATCTGGAACATGGCGGTGTTCGGCCACGACGGGCGTCTGACCTTCACCGGCATCACTCAGCCGTGGTTGCGGGAGAGCACCAAGCGGTGGGCGGCCGAGGACCTGCCGGTCCGTCGCGGAAAGACGGTCACTGGCGCCCTCCGAGCCTACGTCAACGCGTTGGCGAAGCTGTCGGAGAGTCTACGAGCGCACCGATCCGACCACGGCCTGCAACCCCAGGCGCTGGGCCGGCGGGACGTGGAGACGTTCTTGCATCGGCTCGGCTACCTGGAGCAGAACGGCGAGATCAGTGCCCACCAGCGTCACCACACCTGTCGTATGGTCCGGCACACGCTGCGCCAGATGCGGGCGCTGGGGCTCACCCGGGCGGGCGGCCCACTAGCCGGCCTTCCAGAAGACTTCGCATTGCGCGAGCGTGACCTCCCGCCAGAACCAGAGCGAGAAGAGCCGTGGCGCGCGTTACCGACGGAGATCCTTCGACAGCTCTGCAACGCCCTTCCCGTTCTGGAGGAACGTGGTTCACGGTTCGTGCGGGTCGCCGTCGAGTTGCTCATCGACACCGGTCGCCGTCCCGTCGAGGTTTGCCAGCTGCCGTTCAACTGTCTGGACCGCGACGGCGAGGGCAAGTACATGCTGATCTACGACGATTTCAAGAACGACAAACCCGGTCGACGACTGCCGATCGCGGACGCGACCGCCGCGTTGATCATTGAGCAGCAGAAATCAGTACAGCGGCGATACCCGGCCACTAAGC
>JAWWPY010000413.1:0-32779 GCA_033854735.1 Streptosporangiaceae bacterium
TGTGGGCTGGGCTTCCGGCGTGTGGGCTGGGCTTCCGGCGTGTGGGTCTGGGCGGGGTCGCCCCCTATTTTTGGTTCAGTGAAGCGAATGGACGGTATCTGATTTGGCGGTCGGCGGCCAGGCGCGTACTGTGAAGGCTGCCAAAGACCGTCGGCCGTCGTCACGTACACACGTGATGACCGAAGGACCCGCATATGCGGGCGGCCCGCGCAGGTTACGGAGCTGAATCGCTGCGCCTGGTCCGTTCAGGACCGGGTAGCGCCAACGCCCTGGTGTCCTGCGCCGGGGCGTTCGCATGTCTGGGTGCCTTCCGCCGACGCCGGACGTCTCCGGGTCACGCCCTGCTGAAGGGCCTGGCCCCGGACCAGGAAAGGAGGCCCATGGCGAGGGCGGAGAAGGTGGCCGCGGTCGCCGAGCTCACCGAGCGTTTTCAGACCTCGGCCGGCGCGGTGCTGACCGAGTACCGGGGCCTGACCGTGGCTCAGCTCGCTGAGTTGCGCAGATCCCTCGGCGAGCACACCACGTTCACCGTGGTGAAGAATACGCTGACCAAGATCGCTGCGACCGACGCGGGCGTAGCCGACCAGCTGGACGGGCTGCTGAGCGGCCCGTCGGCGATCGCCTTCGTTGACGGCGACGTGGTCGAGGCGGCCAAGGGGCTTCGTGACTTCTCGAAGGCCAATCCCTTCCTTGTGATCAAGGGCGGGGTTCTGGACGGGAAGGCGGTCACGCCTGCGGAGATCAGCAGGCTCGCTGATCTCGAATCGCGTGAAGTGCTGCTCGCCAAGCTGGCCGGCGCCATGAAGGCGTCAATGTCGGGTGCCGCGGCCGTGTTCGCCGCGCTGCCGGCCCAGATGGCGCAGCTCGCCGAGGCGCTGCGGGTCAAGCGGGCCGCCGAGGCGGGCGCTGACGGCGGTGCCGACGCTGTGGCGGCTGGTGGCGCTGATCCCGCGGCTGATGATGCGGCCGGGTCGGCCGCTGATGCGGGCGCCGAGGCCGGCGCCACTGACACGGCTGGTAGCGGAACCGAGAGCGCGGCCGATGAGGCCAGCGCCCCCGAGGCGTGACCTCAAGCATTCAGGAATGAAGGAACCAGGAAAAGGATCCCAGCACCATGGCGAAGATCAGTAGCGACGACCTGCTTGACGCGTTCAAGGAGATGACCCTCCTCGAGCTCTCAGAGTTCGTGAAGCAGTTCGAGGAGACGTTTGACGTCAAGGCCGCCGCGCCAGTCGCGGTGGCCGGCCCCGCTGCCGCTGGCACCGGTGGCGGCGAGGCGGAGGTCGAGGAGAAGGACGAGTTCGACGTCATTCTCGAGGCCGCAGGCGAGAAGAAGATCCAGGTCATCAAGGAGGTCAGGAGCCTGACCAGCCTCGGCCTCAAGGAGGCCAAGGACCTGGTGGACGGCGCCCCTAAGCCGGTCCTGGAGCGGGTCAACAAGGAAGCGTCGGAGAAGGCCAAGGCCGCCCTGGAGGGCGCCGGCGCCACCGTCACCGTCAAGTAGCGGTACCGATCGCGGCCTGTGCCGGGCCGGCCCACCGGCCGGCCCGGCACATAGGCAGGTCGGCCCCACGGGTCGGCCTGCACGCCGGCCGGCCGGGCGCCAGCACGAGCGGCCCGGCTGCCGGAACGAAGTTGGTAGTTTTACCCAGGACGACCGCGTCCTACACATAGAGTCGACTGTGGCGTTCGTCACGCCACCCAGATCGCCGGACCACGCTGCGTGGGCTTGACGTTTTGCCCAGAACGAGCAATGCTGCGGAGCAACCGTGAACCTCATAGTGAGATACAGTTGACGAGCAGCATGGCCATCGGCTATGCTGCAATTTGCGCTGCACTCTGACGTCCTCGGCTTCCTGGAACCCCCTCGCGGCGTGTCCGCGGGCGTTTCGCGTGCGTGCGGTGATAGTTCGGCCACAAGCTCGGAAGGACCCCTGTTGGCAGCCTCGCGCAGCGCCTCGGCCACAAGTTCCGCCACAAGTTCCGCCACTCGTCGTGTCTCCTTCGCTCGCTTCAAGGAACCCCTTGAGGTCCCGGACCTCCTCGCTCTGCAGACTGATTCGTTCGACTGGTTGCTCGGTAACGAGCGCTGGCGGAATCGTATCGAGGCTGCACGGCAGGCCGGAGCCAAGGACGTTCCGGAGCAGTCGGGCCTTGAGGAGATCTTCGAGGAAATCAGTCCGATCGAAGATTTCACCGGGACCATGTCCCTCTCGTTCCGGGATCATCGGTTCGAGCCGCCCAAGTACTCCGTGGAGGAGTGCAAGGACAAGGACATGCACTACTCCGCCCCGATGTTCGTCACGGCGGAGTTCATCAACAACAGCACAGGTGAGATCAAGAGCCAGACGGTCTTCATGGGCGACTTCCCGCTCATGTCCCCGAAGGGCACCTTCATCATCAACGGCACCGAGCGTGTCGTCGTGTCGCAGCTCGTCAGGTCGCCTGGCGTCTATTTCGACCGCCAGGTGGACAAGACGTCCGACAAGGACATCTTCAGCTGCAAGGTGATCCCGTCCCGCGGGGCGTGGCTCGAGTTCGAGATCGACAAGCGGGACAGCGTCGGCGTCCGCATCGACCGCAAGCGCAAGCAGAGCGTCACCGTGCTGCTCAAGGCGCTCGGCTGGGACGACGCGAAGATCCTGGAGCGCTTCGGCGAGTACGAGTCGATGCGCGCGACCCTGGAGAAGGACCACACCACCGGCCAGGACGACGCGCTTCTCGACATCTACCGCAAGCTCCGCCCGGGCGAGCCCCCCACCAGGGAGTCGGCCCAGGCGCTGCTGGAGAACCTGTACTTCAACCCGAAGCGCTATGACCTGGCCAAGGTCGGCCGGTACAAGATCAACAAGAAGCTCGGCCTCAGCCAGCCGATCCGGCAGGGCACGCTCACCGAGGACGACATCGTCGGCACCATCGAGTACCTCGTCCGGCTGCACGCCGGAGAGGACGAGATGAAGTCGGGCGACGTGATCATGCCGGTCGAGACCGACGACATCGACCACTTCGGCAACCGGCGCCTGCGCACCGTGGGTGAGCTGATCCAGAACCAGGTCCGGCTGGGCCTGGCCCGGATGGAGCGCGTGGTCAGGGAGCGGATGACGACGCAGGACGTCGAGGCGATCACGCCGCAGACCCTGATCAACATCCGGCCGGTCGTGGCCGCGATCAAGGAGTTCTTCGGCACCAGCCAGCTCTCCCAGTTCATGGACCAGACCAACCCGCTGGCCGGGCTGACCCACAAGCGCAGGCTGTCCGCGCTTGGCCCGGGTGGCCTGTCCCGTGAGCGGGCTGGTTTCGAGGTCCGTGACGTGCACCCCTCGCACTACGGCCGGATGTGCCCGATCGAGACGCCGGAAGGCCCGAACATCGGCCTGATCGGCTCGCTCTCCTCTTACGCCCAGGTGAACGCGTTCGGGTTCGTCGAGACGCCGTACCGCAAGGTCACGGCGGGCAAGGCGACGACCCACATCGACTACCTCACCGCGGACGAAGAGGACCGGCACGTCATCGCGCAGGCCAACACCCCGCTGGGTCCGGATGGCACGTTCAGCGAGGACCGCGTCCTGGTCCGCCGGAAGGGCGGCGAGGTCGACTACATCCGGCCGGACGACGTGGACTACATGGACGTCTCGCCGCGCCAGATGGTCTCGGTCGCGACGGCCATGATCCCGTTCCTCGAGCATGACGACGCCAACCGCGCCCTGATGGGCTCGAACATGCAGCGGCAGTCAGTACCGCTGCTGCGCAGCGAGGCGCCACTGGTGGGCACAGGCATGGAATACCGCGCCGCAACGGACGCCGGTGACGTGATTGTCGCCGAGAAGCCCGGCGTGGTCGAGGAGTCCTGTGCGGACTACGTCACCGTGATGAACGACGACGGCACCCGCAGCACCTACCTGGTGGCCAAGTTCCGCCGGTCCAACCAGGGCACCTGCTTCAACCAGAAGCCGGTCGTCGCTGAAGGCCAGCGGGTCGAGCAGGGCCAGGTCATCGCGGACGGCCCCTGCACTGACCAGGGCGAGATGGCACTGGGACGCAACCTGCTGGTGGCGTTCATGCCGTGGGAAGGCCACAACTACGAGGACGCGATCATCCTCTCCCAGCGCCTGGTCCAGGACGACGTGCTCTCCTCGATCCACATCGAGGAGCACGAGGTGGACGCGCGCGACACCAAGCTCGGCCCCGAGGAGATCACCAGGGACATCCCGAACGTCTCCGAGGAGGTCCTGGCGGACCTGGACGACCGCGGCATCATCCGGATCGGTGCCGAGGTGGTCACCGGTGACATCCTCGTCGGCAAGGTCACCCCGAAGGGGGAGACCGAGCTGACTCCCGAGGAGCGGCTGCTGCGCGCGATCTTCGGTGAGAAGGCGCGGGAAGTCCGCGACACCTCGCTGAAGGTGCCGCACGGTGAGTCCGGCAAGATCATCGGTGTCCGGGTGTTCACCAGGGAGGATGGCGACGAGCTGCCGCCCGGCGTGAACGAGCTGGTCCGTGTCTACGTCGCGGCCAAGCGCAAGATCACCGACGGCGACAAGCTGGCCGGCCGGCACGGGAACAAGGGCGTCATCGCCAAGATCCTCCCAGTCGAGGACATGCCGTTCCTGGAGGATGGGACGTCGGTCGACATCGTGCTCAATCCGCTCGGTGTGCCCGGCCGGATGAACGTCGGCCAGGTCCTCGAGACCCACCTCGGCTGGGTCGCCCAGTCCGGCTGGAAGATCGAGGGCGACGACGCCGACTGGAAGAAGCGGCTGCGCAAGATCGGCGCGGACGCGGCGGAGGCGGGCACCGCGGTGGCCACACCGGTCTTCGACGGTGCCCGTGAGGAAGAGATCACCGGCCTGCTCGGCAGCGTCCTGCCGAACCGGGACGGGAACCGACTGGTCGGCGCGGGCGGTAAGGCCAACCTGTTCGATGGCCGGACCGGCGAGCCGTTCAAGGACCCGATCGCGGTCGGCTACATCTACATCCTCAAGCTGCTGCACCTCGTCGATGACAAGATCCACGCGCGGTCCACTGGGCCGTACTCGATGATCACTCAGCAGCCGCTCGGCGGCAAGGCGCAGTTCGGCGGGCAGCGGTTCGGTGAGATGGAGGTCTGGGCGCTGGAAGCCTACGGCGCGGCTTACGCGCTGCAGGAACTGCTCACCATCAAGTCGGACGATGTTCTCGGCCGGGTCAAGGTCTTCGAGGCCATCGTCAAGGGCGAGAACATCCCGGAACCGGGCATTCCCGAGTCGTTCAAGGTGCTGATCAAGGAGATGCAGTCCCTCTGCCTCAACGTGGAGGTGCTCTCCAGCGACGGTGGCGCGATCGAGTTGCGCGATACGGACGAGGATGTCTTCCGCGCTGCGGAGGAACTCGGCATTGACCTGTCTCGGCGCGAACCGAGCAGCGTTGAAGAGGTATGAGCGAGCGGGTAGCGCCTGCCAATGCCGCGGCGCTACCCGGCAGCCCATAATCGGATCTACCTCAGGGGATAACACAAGTGCTTGACGTCAACTTCTTCGACGACCTGCGAATCGGCCTAGCTACCGCGGACGACATCAGGCAGTGGTCACACGGCGAGGTCAAGAAGCCTGAGACCATCAACTACCGCACCCTCAAGCCAGAGAAGGACGGTCTCTTCTGCGAGAAGATTTTCGGTCCCACCCGGGACTGGGAGTGCTATTGCGGCAAGTACAAGAGGGTGCGCTTCAAGGGCATCATCTGCGAGCGCTGCGGGGTCGAGGTCACCCGGGCCAAGGTGCGCCGGGAGCGGATGGGGCACATCGAGCTCGCCGCGCCGGTCACCCACATCTGGTACTTCAAGGGCGTGCCCAGCCGCCTCGGCTACCTGCTCGACCTGGCGCCGAAGGACCTGGAAAAGGTCATCTACTTCGCCGCTTACATGATCACGTTCGTGGATGACGACGCCCGCGCGCGTGACCTGCCGTCGCTCGAGGCCAAGTTCTCGGTCGAGCGCGGGCACCTCGAGCAGCGCCGCGACAGCGACATCGAGAACCGCCAGGGCAAGCTCGAGAAGGACCTGGCCGAGCTGGAGGCGGCCGGCGCCAAGGGCGATGCCCGCCGCAAGCTCCGGGAGAGTTCCGACCGGGAGTGCCGGCAGATCAGGGATCGCGCCGGGCGGGAGATCGACCGGCTCGAGGAGGTCTGGAGCAGGTTCAAGAACCTCAAGGTCCAGGACCTTGAGGGAGACGAGCAGCTCTACCGCGAGATGCGGGACAGGTTCGGCCGGTACTTCCGTGGTGGCATGGGTGCCCAGGCCATCCAGGAGCGGCTGGCCAGCTTCGACCTCGAGAACGAGGCCCGCAGTCTCCGCGAGACCATCCGCACCGGCAAGGGCCAGCGCAAGGCCCGCGCGCTGAAGCGGCTCAAGGTCGTGTCCGCGTTCCTGTCCACCCGCAACAGCCCGATGGGCATGGTGCTGGACTGCATCCCGGTGATCCCGCCGGACCTGCGCCCGATGGTGCAGCTGGACGGTGGCCGCTTCGCGACTTCCGACCTCAACGATCTGTACCGGCGGGTCATCAACCGGAACAACAGGCTCAAGCGGCTGCTCGACCTCGGCGCGCCCGAGATCATCGTCAACAACGAGAAGCGGATGCTGCAGGAGGCCGTGGACTCGCTGTTTGACAACGGCCGCCGCGGCCGGCCGGTGACCGGCCCGGGCAACCGCCCGCTCAAGTCGCTGTCGGACATGCTCAAGGGCAAGCAGGGCCGGTTCAGGCAGAACCTGCTGGGCAAGCGCGTCGATTACTCGGGCCGGTCGGTCATCGTGGTCGGCCCGCAGCTCAAGCTGCACCAGTGCGGCCTGCCCAAGGAGATGGCGGTCGAGCTGTTCAAGCCGTTCGTGATGAAGCGGCTGGTTGACCTGAACCACGCGCAGAACATCAAGTCCGCCAAGCGGATGGTGGAGCGGGCCAGGCCGGTGGTCTGGGACGTGCTGGAAGAGGTCATCACCGAGCACCCGGTGCTGCTCAACCGGGCGCCGACGCTGCACAGGCTCGGCATCCAGGCATTCGAGCCGCAGCTCGTTGAGGGCAAGGCCATCCAGATCCACCCGCTCGTCTGCACCGCGTTCAACGCGGACTTTGACGGCGACCAGATGGCCGTGCACCTGCCGCTGTCCGCCGAGGCCCAGGCCGAAGCGCGGATCCTGATGCTGTCCACCAACAACATCCTCAAGCCGGCCGACGGCAAGCCGGTTACCATGCCGACCCAGGACATGGTCATCGGGATCTACTGCCTGACCCGGCAGGCCGAGAATGTGAAGGGCGAAGGCCGCCTGTTCTCCTCGACCGCCGAGGCGATCATGGCCTACGACCAGCACGAGCTCGACCTGCAGGCCAAGATCGAGATCCGGCTGTCCGGTATCGCCCCGCCCACCGGGTTCACCCCATCCGAGGGCTGGACGGAGGGTGCGCCCTTCCGGCTCACGACGACGCTGGGCCGGTGCATCTTCAACGACACGCTGCCGGCCAGCTTCCCGTTCGTGAACTACGAGGTGAGCAAGAAGCAGCTCTCGGCGATCGTCAACGAGCTCGCGCAGACCTACCCGAAGGTGGAGGTGGCCAGGGCGCTCGACGCGCTCAAGGACGCCGGGTTCCACTGGGCGACCCGGGCCGGCCTGACCATCGCGATCGAGGACGTCATCGCGCCGCCGAACAAGGCGGCGATCCTCGAGGCCTACGAGAAGCGCGCGGACAAGGTACAGCGCGAGTACGAGCGCGGCCTGATCACCGATGAGGAGCGCCGTCAGGAGCTCATCGAGATCTGGACGCACGCGACGGCGGATGTGGCCAAGGACATGGAGGACGCCTTCCCCGAGACCAACTCGGTCTGGATGATGGTCCAGTCCGGCGCCCGTGGCAACCCGATGCAGGTCCGGCAGATCGCTGGTATGCGTGGCCTGGTCTCCAACCCCAAGGGCGAGACCATCCCGCGGCCGATCAAGTCCAGCTTCCGCGAGGGGCTGTCGGTGGTCGAGTACTTCATCTCGACCCACGGCGCCCGCAAGGGCCTGGCCGACACCGCCCTGCGTACTGCCGACTCCGGGTACCTCACCCGGCGCCTGGTGGACGTGGCGCAGGACGTGATCGTGCGCGAGGAGGACTGCGGCACCGATCGGTCGCTGGCCATGAAGATCGCCGAAACCGACGCCGAGGGCCGCCTGCGTAAGCTCCCCAACATTGAGAACACGGGGACCGGCCGGAGCGTGGCCGAGGAGATCGAGCTCGATGGCCAGGTAGTCGCGACCGTGGACAGCGATACCACCGAGTCGCTGATCGACGCCCTGGTCGCCGCTGGAGTGGACTCGATCCGCACGTTCAGCGTGCTGGTCTGTGAGGCGAAGATCGGCGTCTGCGCCAAGTGCTATGGAAGGTCCCTGGCCACCGGCAAGCGGGTTGACGTCGGCGAGGCGGTCGGCATCGTGGCCGCGCAGTCGATCGGTGAGCCTGGCACCCAGCTGACGATGCGGACCTTCCACACCGGTGGTGTGGCGGGCCAGGACATCACCCACGGCCTGCCCCGGATCCAGGAACTCTTCGAGGCCCGGATTCCCAAGGGCATGGCGCCCATCAGCGAGGTGGAGGGGCGGATCAAGCTCGAGGAGACCGAGAAGATCCGCAAGATCGTCATCATCCCCGACGATGGTGCCGAGGAGATCGCCTACCAGGTGCCGATGCGCTCGCGGCTGCTCGTCGCGGACGGCGATCACGTGCGGGTCGGCCAGCAGCTGATCCAGGGCGCGGTCAACCCGCACGAGGTGCTCAGGATCCTCGGCTCCCGCCAGGTGCAGTTGCACCTGGTGCACGAGGTCCAGGAGGTCTACCGGTCGCAGGGTGTGTCCATCCACGACAAGCACATCGAGATCATCATCCGGCAGATGCTCAAGCGGGTGAACGTGCTCGAGTCCGGTGACACCGACCTGCTCCCCGGCGAACTGGTCGAACGGCCACGGTTCGAGGAGGTCAACCGCGCGGTGGTGGAGGAGAGCGGCACCCCAGCGTCGGGTCGGCCGGTGCTCATGGGCATCACCAAGGCGTCGCTGGCCACCGACTCGTGGCTGTCGGCGGCCTCCTTCCAGGAGACGACGCGGGTGCTCACCGACGCGGCTATCCACGCCAAGTCGGACCCGCTGCTCGGCCTCAAGGAGAACGTCATCATCGGCAAGCTCATCCCGGCCGGCACGGGGATGCCCCGCTACCGGAGCATCCGGGTGGAGCCGACCGAGGACGCCAGGTCGTCGGTGTACCCGGCGGCCGCGTACGAGGAGGCCCCGAGCTACGCGTTCGGCCAGGGTGCTGGTGAAGCGATCCCGCTCGAGGAGTACGACTTCGGCTCCTACAACAGGTAGCGGTCCCAGCGGGCAGTTACCCAAGCGCGAGGCGCCCGGCGGCGTTGCTGCCGGGCGCCTTCGCATGTGAGGTGACGGTAGTCGGCTCACCGGACAATTATTGAGCCGACGGTGGGTAGCCTGGGTGCGTTCCAGCTTCGATCGATTTGTCCGCGGAGGCGGCGCGAATGAGCCGGATTGCTTTAGGCCGTGTCTCCCTGGTGGTGCTGGGCCTGGCTCTCATCGCCGCCGTCCAGGCGCCGGTGCTGGCCGCCGCTTCGGAACCCGGGCCATCGCCGGGTTGCCCCCCGGGCCTGGGTACCTCGCGTGTCACCGCTGAGCCGTGGGCTCAGCGGGCGCTGGATTTCAGCACTGCGTGGAGTGAGACCCGCGGCCGGGGTGTCACGGTCGCGGTGGTCGACAGCGGCGTGGACGACATCCCTCAGCTATCCGGCCGGCTGATGACCCCCATCGACCTCACCGGGACCGGCGCACAGGACTGCGTGGGCCACGGCACGGAAGTGGCGGCCATCATCGCGGCGAGCGACAGGCAGGCGGAAGGCCTGCCGTTCGCGGGTGTGGCCCCCGGCGCGAGCATCTTCTCGGTCAAGGTGAACAGCATTGACCAAGGCTCCGCCACCCTCCTGGCCAACGGGATCGTCGACGCGGCCTCGTCGGGAGCGGGGGTCATCAACGTCTCGATAACCACCAGCGACTCCCCGGTGCTACGTTCAGCGGTGGCGTTCGCGCTGAGCAAAGACGCCGTCATCGTGGCCGCCGGCGGCAATGACCAGGCCGGCACCTCAGGGCCGTTCTATCCCGCGAGCTATCCGGGTGTGCTGTCGGTCGGAGCGGTGGCCAGCAATGGTGCGCTGGCTCCCTTCTCTGATCAGCGTTCGCACGTTGCGGTCACCGCACCAGGCGTGGATGTCACCAGTGCGTGGCCAAAGGGCTACCAGACTCAGCTCAACGGCACGAGCTATGCCACGGCGTTCGTATCCGGTGTCGCAGCGCTGGTCCGCTCCCGCTATCCGACGGCCACCGCGGGGCAGGTTGTGCGGCGGATCGAGACCACAGCGGACGGGGGGACAGGCCCGGGAACCGGGGCCGGCTTGGTCAACCCGCTGGAGGCGGTCACCGCCGTCGTGCTGCCCGGGGGCGCGCCGGGCGCGTCGTCGGTCATGCCGAAGGCAGTGTCAGTGCCTGGGCCACCGCGACTGGACCGGGGGACCCGCGCCGCCGCGCTAGCTGTCACGCTCGGCTCGCTTGGCGCCGCCGCCCTGGTGGCCCTCGGCGCCGTGGTAATCAGCCACGGCCGACGGCGCGGCTGGCATGCGGCGAAAGCGACGATCCCCGCCGATGGCGGCGTCGCCGACGATACCTGGCCCTAGGGCCTGCCCTGATCAGACCGTTCTCGGGGGTGCCGTGTGCCCGGTGGGCAGGCTGAGTTCGGAGTCGGCTTCGCGGGAGTTGGCTTCGCTCAGCGGTGCCGGGCTCGCGGTGCCACGGCCCGGGGGTGGCCCGGCGCCGTCGTCCAGCAGCGCGGTCTGGACGAGATTGGTGCCCTTCCGCCGCTCGACGAAGTGGCCGCGTCCCGGCGGCTGGGCCTGCGGCCGGACGCCCCCCAGCAGCGCCCCCTCATCCTTGTTCCCCGACATGATCAGTCCGGGTGAGCCCATCTCACGGATTCGCTGGATCATCGGGTCGAACATGGCGCGCCCGGCGCCGCCCCCGGACCGGGCGAGGATCAGGTGCAGCCCGATGTCGCGAGCCTGGGGGACGAGGTCGGCGAGCGGAAGCAGCGGATTGCTCGCGCCAGCCACGAGATCGTAGTCGTCGACGACCAGGAACAGGTCCGAGCCTTTCCACCAGGAGCGGCTGCGCAACTGCTGCGACGTCAGGTCGGGCGGCGGCAGTCGCTTGACCATCGCCTCGCGTACGTCGCTGATCAGCGAGGCTGCGGCGGCCGAGGACGCGGCGTAGCCGATCCGGTGCTCGCCTTCCGCGCTGTCGAGCAGTGACCTGCGGTAATCGACGAAGATCAGCCGCGCCTCGTCGGGCGTGTAGCGGCCGGCGACGCTCTCGGCGATCAGCCGCAGCAGGTTCGACTTGCCGCACTCGGTGTCGCCGAAGACCAGGAAGTGAGGGTCGGCGCCGAAGTCGAGGAACACCGGCGACAGGGTGCTCTCGTCTACGCCGAACGGGATCCGCGTGCCGGTCTGCGCGATGCCGGGCAGCGCGCTCACGGGCAGGGCGTCCGGGAGCAGCCGCACCTGCGGCGCAGGCTCTCCCGGCCACGTGGCCGCGACCACCTCCGCTAGCTTGCGCACTCCGTCGCCCAGATTGTCGGCCGTGGGCTGACCGTCGACGCGCGGCAGCGCGGTCAGGAATTGCCGGCCCTCCCGGGTGATCCCGCGGCCCGGCGAGCCCTCGGGCACGTTCATCGCGAGCTTGCGGTCGATCTCGGACTCGTACGGGTCGCCGAGGCGCAGCTCCAGCCGGGTGCCGAACAGATCGCGGATCGCCGGCCGGAATTCCGACCACTTGCCCGCGGTGGCCAGCACGTGCACCCCATAGCCCAGGCCCCGGGCCGCGATGGCGGTGATCGCCTGCTCGAGCTGCTCGAAGTCCTGGCGCAGGGTGAGCCAGCCGTCCACGACGAGGAACACGTCCCCGAATCCATCCCCGGCGACCTCGCCGGTGGCGAGCATCCTGCGGTGCGCGGAGATCGACTCGATGCCGCGGTCAGCGAATTCTCGCTCCCGCCGCGTGAGCACGCCCTGAACCTCCGCGACCGTGCGCCGGACCCGGGTTCCCTCCAGCCTGGTGGCGACGCCACCGACGTGCGGCAGCGAGGCCAGCCCGCTCAGCGATCCGCCGCCGAAGTCCAGGCAGTAGAACTGCACTTCCCGGGGTGTATGCAGCAGGGCCAGCGAGCAGATCAGCGTCCGCAGCATGGTGGATTTGCCGCTCCGCGGCGCGCCGACGACGGCGGCCTGGCCCGCGGCTGCGGAGAGGTCAACCCACAGCGGGTCGCAGCGCTGCTCGAACGGCCGGTCCACGATCCCGGTGACCGCGCACAGCCTGCCGCGCCATTCGCCGCTGTCGACGGTGCATCCGTACTGCTCGGTGATCGACAGCGGGGGCAGCAGCTGGTCAAGCGTGGGAGGCACGTCCAACGGCGGAAGCCAGATCTGGTGCGCGGGCGGCCCGTGCCCGGCGAGCTGCGTGACCACGACATCGAGCAGGCTGCCGGACGGCTCGACGGGCCCTTCCTCCGGCGCCGCCGCCCCGGCCGCCGCCGCCCCGGCCGCCGCCGGCCGCATGTAGCCGGGGCCGAAGGGCACGATCACTGGCGGTGCCTGGCGCTGTGGCGTGCGGGCCCGCCCGGTGGCCGCCGGTCCCGAGACGTACGCCGCCTTGAACCTGGTCATGGTGCCGGTGTCGAACTTCAGGTAGCCGCTGCCCGGCTTGGGCGGCAGCTCGTAGGCATCGGGGACGCCGAGCACCACACGCGACTCCGCCGCGGAGAACGTGCGCAGGCCGATCCGGTAGGACAGGTGCGTGTCGAGGCCGCGCAGCTTGCCCTCTTCGAGTCGCTGCGAGGCGAGCAGCAAGTGCACGCCCAGCGACCGGCCCAGCCGCCCGATCATGACGAACAGGTCGATGAACTCCGGCCTGGCCGAGAGCAGCTCGGAGAACTCGTCTATGACCACGAACAGCGTGGGTACCGGCGGGAGTCCGGCTTTCTCGCGGGCTTTGGCATAGTCGCGCATCGATGCGTAGTTGCCCGCCGAGCGCAGCAGCTCCTGCCTGCGGACCAGCTCACCGTGCAGCGCGTCGCGCATCCGGTCCACCAGGGGCAGCTCATCGGCCAGGTTGGTGATCACAGCGGAGACATGGGCCAGCCGGTCCAGGCCCAGGAAGGTTGCGCCGCCCTTGAAGTCGACCAGAACGAAATTGAGCGCATCGGAGGGATGGGTCAGTGCTAAGCCCAGCACCAGCGTCCTGAGCAGCTCGGACTTACCCGAGCCGGTCGCGCCGATGACCAGGCCGTGCGGGCCCATGCCGCCCTGCGCCGACTCCTTGATGTCCAGCTCGACCGGCTGGCCGTCAGCGTCGCTGCCGATCGGCACGCGCAGCCGGCTGCGTGGCGGCCGCGGCCGCCACAGCGTGGGTACGTCGAGCACGAGCGGGCTGGAGATGCCGAGCAGCGACGTCAGCGTGGTGTCGGCCGCGAGCGGGTCGTCGGCCGGGCCGCCCACGCTGGGCCGCAGCGGGGCGAGCTGCCTGGCCAGGGCGTCGGCCTCGGCGAGCGACAGCGCGTCAGGGACGCCGATCGGCGAGCGCACCTCGGCGCCCGTCCGGTCCCGGCTGAGCATCTCGGTGCCGCCGGAGGTGATGTTCAGGCGGAGGACGGACGCGGTGGCCGCGCCCGCCGCGGTCGCCGCGGCCGGTGTCAGGTCGATGACGACGGTGCCCTCGGCGCCGTCGCTGCCGAGCCGGGAATCCGCCATCCCCTCGCCGCCATCGACGATCACCACATGAAAGGGGAGCGCAGCCGACCGGCTGGCCGCGAAGGGTGCGCGGTCGGCGAAGTCGCCGCCGAGCATCGCTTCGAGCTGCGGCAGGCTGGGCGCCATCAGGCGGACCGGTCCCGCCGCGTCGGCCTCGGTCGGATGCATGTTGTGCGGCAGCCACTTGATCCACTGCCACGACCGCACCGTGTCCCGCGAGGCGCACACGCTGATGCGGACATCGTCGGGGGAGTGAAAGACCGCGAGCTGCGCGATCATCGCTCGGAGCATGCCGTAGACGGCCTCGGGATCGCCCGCGGGCGCGATCCGGGCGAACGACCGCAGCGAGATGCCGACCGGCAGGCCGGGAACGCTGCCGTGAGCCCGGACGAACCGCCGCAGCGCGCCCGCGCAGAGCGGATCAAGGTCCTCGACCGGCTTGGTCTCCGGCGCCACGAGCCGGACCGCGAGCCGGTGTGTCCCGGTGCCGATGCGGACATTGGCGAAGTCGTCGCCGGACGGCCGCCGTTCCCAGATCCGCCGCAGTTCAGGGTCGATCAGCAGCGCGGGAAGCGCACGCGGATCAGGGCTGCCCCACTCGAGCGCCTCGCGCTGCGCCGCGGCCGCCCGGCGCACCCTGGTCCGCACCTGGCCCAGGTAACGCAGGTAGTCCCGGCGCAGGCCATTCAGCTTGATCTTCCGCTCGCCTTTGCCGCGCCCGATCTGGCCGATCATCATGCCGCCCATGCCCAGGGCCATCGCGCCGCCGCCCACGTACTGGACGGTGCTCGCGGTCGGGCCGGCGATCATGGATACCATCCCGACCGTCATCGCGAGCATCGGCAGGTACATCAGCGTCTGCTGGAAGCTGTCCTGCTTGGCTTCCGGGATCTCCGGCGGGGACTGGAGCAGGATCTCGCCGCTCGGAAGCTCCGGCGGGTCATGCCGCTCGGTGCGACGGACGATGACGGTGCTCACGGGCGCTGCCTTTCGGAATCCTTTCCGGTCACGGCGCGCGGCGCGATTGGACCGGTAAGTCCGCGCTGAGAAGAGTTATCATTCTACAGCCGCATTTCCGCCGCGGCGGGCGCTGCGCCGAGGGGCGGCGGCCACGGGGAAGGGAAAGGCGCAGCGGGCGGCCGTAGATCTCCGGGGATATCCACGCTGATCGGGCCAGGGCTGATCGGGACATCGCCGATCGGCACCGGGCCAAACGGGACCGGGCCAAACGGGACCGGGCCGATCGATGACTGGGTTTGCGAGGGAGGCAGATGAGCTCGCCAGGCGGAGCGGACTTGTGCCGGGTCACCGTGGTAGGGCCGTCCCGGCGAATCGACATCGCGCTCCCCGGCTACGTGTCGTTCGCCGACCTCTTTCCGGCGGTCGCCAGGTATGCGGGCCTCGACGGACCGGAAGCAGTCGGCGAACCGGGCGGGTGGGTGCTGCAGCGCCTGGGCCAGGAGCCGTTCGCGCCGGCCATGACCCCGCTCCAGGCCGGCCTCCGCGACGGCGAGATGATCTACCTGCGACCGCACCGGGCGCAGCTGCCGCAGCTGGCGTTCGACGACGTCGCCGACGTGATCGCGACCGGCCTGAACGACCAGCCCGGCCGGTGGGGACCGCGTGACATCCGCCGGACGGCATTGGGTACAGGCGTTGCGGCGCTGGCCGCCGGGGCGGTGTTCATCCTGCGGTCCGGGCCGCCGTGGACACAGCCGGCGCTGGCCGCGGCGGCCGTCGCCGTGGCGCTGCTCATCACGGTCGTGGCGGTGTCCAGGGCCGCGGGTGACTCGGGCGGCGGGGCGGTCCTCGGCTACGCCGCGGTCCTCTACGCCTTCCTGGCCGGGCTGCTCGTCCCGGCCCGGTCGACGGGGCTGACCCACCTGCACGCCGTGCAACTGCTGCCCGCGTTCGCGGCGGTCGTACTCAGTGCGGTGCTGGCCGCCGCGGCGTCCGCGGAAGTGCCACTGTTCTTCGGGCTGGCGGGCGCCGCGCTGCTCGCGGTGATCGGCTCGTGGATCGCGTACGCCTTCGGCCTCGCCTTCGACGCCGCCGCCGCGGTGATCGTGGTCCCGACGCTGGCGCTCACCCCGCTGATCCCAGCGGTCTCGTTCCGGATGGCGCGGATGGCGCTGCCGCAGGTGCCGCGTAATGCCGACGACTTGCGGCGCGACACGCTGGCCGTGGACGGCGCGGAGGTGTTCGACCATACGGCCGCGGCGGACCGGTTCGTCACCGCCGCCGCGGCGGCCACCGGCCTGGTGGCCGCGGGCGCGGAAGCGGCGCTGGCCTTAGCTCGGGGCTGGCTCGGCCTGGTGACGTGCGCCGCGCTCGCCTGCGCACTGCTGCTGCGCTCCCGGCTCTTCCGTGGTCTCGCCCAGCGGCTCTGGCTGCTGATTCCCGGTTTTGGCGGTCTCGTGCTGCTGGCGGTCGGCGCGGCCCGCGGATCCACTCAGACGCAGCACCTGGCCCTGGCGCTCGGGCCGCTGATCGCGGGGGTGGCGCTCGTGGTCGGCGTCGGCATGTGGCTTTCCACGCACCGGCCATCGCCGTTCTGGGGCCGCGCCGCCGACATCGCCGACACGCTGCTCATCATCAGCCTGTTCCCGCTTGCGCTCGGCGTCGCCGGGCTCTTCGGCTACATCCACGGGCTGGGCGGGTGACCCTGCTGATCCACCTGATCCACCTGACCCGTTTGACCCGTTTGACCAGCTGACCGGCGGAGGCGAGCTGTCATGCAGAGCCGCAGGGACCTGTTCCAGGCCCACCGGCTGATGACTCAGCGGGCGGCCCTCGCGCTGCTGCGAGGCGAGCCCGACATCCCGGATCAGCCGCTGCGGCGGCTGAACATCGCGGCCTTCTCCGGCGTGCTGGTCGCTGTGATCGTGGCGGCGCTGTTCGGCATCTGGGGGCTGCTTGGGCACGGTGGCTCGCAACTCCAGCAGCAGCCAGGCACCCTCGTCATCGACAAGCAGACCGGCACGGCCTATGTATTTTGCCAGGGAGGCAAGCTCTGCCCGGTGCTGAATTACGCGTCGGCGCGGCTGGCCCTGCGTAGCCCGTCGGTGGACCAGCGGACGGTGAGCCAGGCATCCCTGACCAAGTTCGGCCGCGGACCGCTTATCGGCATACCAGGGCTGCCGCAGCCGCTGCCCGACCCCGGGCTGCTGCTGCGGCAGCCCTGGTCGGTGTGCATGCAGACCGTCATCGGCCTGTCCGGCGACCGGACCAGCACCACCCTGGTGGGCGGGATCGGGACCGGCGGCCAGTCGCTGGCGGGCCGCGCGCTGCTGGCCGGGGCCCTGGGCCAGGACTGGGTGATCTGGGGTGGCCAGCGCATGCCTATTCAGCCGGGCAGGCTGCAGGCCTTGTTCGCCCCCCGGCAGCCGGTCGCGGTGCCGCCGGTCTGGCTCGACGCCCTGCCCCAGGGGCCGGCCTTCGCGCCGCCGACGATCGCGGGCCAGGGCACCCCGGTGACCGGCCCGGGCGGCACCGTGCGGGTCGGGCAGGTCTACGAGGTGAATGCCGTCGGGGGAAGCCCGCTGCAGTACTACGTGATGCTCCAGGGCGGCCTGGCGCGGATCTCCGAGACGCAGGCGGCGTTGCTGGACTTTGAGCCGTTCGCGCCGAAGCCGAGCATGCTGAACCCGTCACAGGTCAGCGGCCACCTGTCGGCGGCCACGGTGCCGGATGGCGGCCTGCCGAGCGTAGTCCCCGCCGTCGCCAGCACCAGCCGGTCCGCCCCGTGGTGCGTCGTCTATGGCGCTACGGGCAGCACGATGGCCCGGCAGGTCGTGTTCGGCGGCCGGGTGCCGTCGGGCGGCACGCCGACCGGCCGGGCCGCGGACGTCGACCGGGTCACGCTCCCGCCCGGAGCGGGCGCTCTGGTGGGGGCTGCTCCAGGTACCGGCCGGGCCGGGGGCGCGATCAGCTACTTCCTGGTGTCCGGCGGGCGGAGGTACGCCCTGGCCTCGCAGAGCGTCGCGGCCATGCTCGGCTACAACCTGTCCGCGCAGGCGGTGCAGTTGCCAGCCGGCGTGGTCGACCTGATCCCGCCCGGGCCCGCGCTTGACCCGGCCGAGGCGACCCGGCCGGTGGCGCCCGGCGGGTGATGATCGGCTCACCTGGCCGCGCCGAGCGACCCGGCCGCTACCGGTCGGGTAACGATCGGCTAACCCTTTCCGTCCTCTATTTCCGGAATGGCGGGACTTGCCGCAGGTCAATGAAAGATCCAGAAAACCGCTGGCCCAGCCGCCCGGATGGAAGATATTACGAAGTTATTATCCCCATTGACACCATTGACCAGGCTTAAGTTGACTTAACCCTGTTCTGCGGCGGGGGCCATTCATCAGCCACCGCGCGCCCACGGGGCAGGGATCGAACGCGGCTGCCTCCCCGGGGGGGATGATCAGGCCAGTAAGGACAGCCCGAACAGGGCTAGACACAGGAGGTGCGGCGGTGGCTGGCGAGACTGCTGTTAACAGAGCGCAGATGGCAACGGCTGCGGTGCAGGTAGAGGATGCCGTGGGGCAGATCCGCGGCCAGCAATCGCAGCTGAACGGGTATCACAGCCAACTCGTGGGCGGCTGGGTGGGTGACGCCGCGACGGCGTTCACCGGCGCGTTCGAGTCGTTCAGCGCTGACTTCACGAAGGTGCTCAGCGCGCTCGAGGGGATGCACGAGAAGCTGGTCGGCACGCGGGCCAACTACCAGTCCACGGAAGACTCGAACACCGCGACGGTCAACCGGGTCGCGGGCCTGCTCAACCGCTGACGCGGTGCGGCATCGGCCGGCGGGCCCGCCGGGGCGTTACAGCCGGCCGTGCAGGGGCGAGGTCAGACCAGGACGAGGCCAGGCCGGACGAGTAAGGAGAGACGGGATGAGCGAGTACACCAGAGTTCAATTCGGCACGATGGAGCAGGGGCGAGCGGATTTCGCCGCTACCTACAGCGCCCTGCAGAACACCGTTTCCACGCTGGACTCCCAGCTACGCTCCAATCTCGCGGAGTGGGACGGCTCGGCTCAGCAGGCCTACTACGCGGCGAAGACCGTATGGGACAACGCCATGGCCGACATGGCGGGCGTGCTGAACCAGCTGGGCGCGGTGATCGGCGTGGCCAGCGAGAACTACACCGCGGCGGAGTCAGCCAACACGCAGATGTGGGGCTGAGCCGGGCGGGTGAACGGTATGACCGGCATCGGTAGGGAGGTTCGTGATGGGCGGTTATGGCGACGTGCTGGCGCTTGAGCAGCAGGCCAAGCTCGACCAACAGCAGGCGGCGAGCAACAGCCAGCTATATAACGCGGACGGTTCGGGCAAAGCCAACGACTACCGTCCGCCCAAGCGGCCCGAGTCGACCTTTCCGGCCAGCCCGGCGGCGGGTAAAGAGCTGACCGTGAACCACGACCAGCTGAAGGCGGTGGCCACCCAGATGCGCGCCGACCTCAGCCAGTTGGAGACGACCTTGCTGCAGCTCAACAGCGGCGGGGCCGGTGGCGCGACGATCGGCGGCTGGCCGACCGCGGACGCCTTCGGGACCAATGCAGGCAGCGCGTACTCGGGGATCTCGGAGTTCTACCAGGCGCTGAATTCCGCCTACGACGAGGTGATCAGCTACATGCAGCGGTCAGCGAGCAACTACGCCGACGCTGAGTCCTCCACGGCGAGTGCGGCCCGCGGTATCGGCAATCAAGCGACGGCAACCGGCGCTCTGGGCGCCTGACCGGGCAGAGGGGACACGACAGCATGCGAATCGGCGGGGGCGGCGGGTACCGCGCGACTACCGGTGGCACTTACACCATCAAGACCATGGCGGTTACGCCGGAGCCAGCCAGCGGGTACACCTCTTCGGCGATAGAGGAGATGTTCTCTCACCTCGACCCGGGGGCAACTGCGCAGGCGGGCGCCGCGCACACCGCCGCGAGCAAGACGTTGACGAGCATTGCGGACGACTTGGTCAAGCACGTGCAGGTCCTGAATGAGAACTGGAGCGGAACCGCGGCGCAGGCCGCAGTGGTCAATTTCCAGCAACTGCACGAGACGGCCATCGGGCTGGCCCAGGCCAGCGCGCAGACCGGTGCCGTGCTGTCATGGCTGGGCGAGACGATCCTGCCTTACTACAAGAACTACAAGGCGCCGGGCAACGGGGTCGTCGGCGACCTGGAGAGCCTGTTCGGGCACAACCCGCAGAACAGCGCCGCGCAGGCGGTCATGGAGCGGCTCAACAACCGCCTCGCGCAGGCCAACGACGGCCTGCCGCCCAGCGTCAGCCTGCACCTGTCGTTGACCAGCCAAAATAACGGGCACAGTAGCGCCAGCACCAGCAGCGTGGGTTCCGGCGGCACCGGAGCCGGCCAGGCGGCCAGCGCCGTGGGCGGTCTCACCAGCGGCGCGCACCGGACCGCCAGCCCGGTCGGCGGCGGCGTGGGCGCTGGCGGCGGCGTGGGCAGCGGCCTCGGCGGCCTCGGCCATGGATCGCCGGTTTCTGCCACCCACCTGGCGGGCTATAGTCCTCCCGGCGGCAGCGGCGGCTCCGGCGCAGGAGCCGGCCCGGGCGGAGCGCTCGGCGGCGGGACCGTTCCAGCCGGAGGGGCTCCGGGTTCCGGCGGACCGGGTTCGGGCGGCGGCATTCTCCCGATCTCTGGCGGTGGCGTGCCAGGCGGCGGTGTGGACGGGCCGGGTGGCGGGGGCGGACTCGGCGACGGGGGCCTGGGTGCTGACGGTGCCGCCCTGAGCCGCGAAGGCATGATCAGCGAAGGCATGGCCGGGGCGGCCCCGGGTGACAGCGCCATCATGGGCGCCGACGGAATGATCGGCATGGCGCCAGCTGGCCCGGGCGCGGAGGGCCTGGGCGGCGGCCTGGCCGGCGAGCCCGGGGCGGCCGGCGCCGTGGACGGAGCCGTGGCGGGTGATTCTGGAATGACCGGGTTCCCGATGACGGGCTCCGCCGCCGGGCAGCGGGACATGGAGCGTCGCCGCCAGGCCTGGATGGCCGAGGATGCCGACATCTGGGCCGCGGCGGCCGAGTTGGTCCCGGCGCTGATCGGCGGCTGACCCGGAGTTCTCCGCCGGGAAAGATTCCGAGAGCGAGCGACCGGAGAGCAGTGGGCAGGCATGCTCCTGACCGTCGTGTCGCGCAGAGGATGTGAGCTGTGGTCGTAGTCGCGCTGCGGCGGACGCTGAGCGTCCTGGCCGCACTGGCGGTCATCTGCCTGGCGTTAGCCCCGGTCTCCCCGGCACGGGCCGCGCCGGGGGGGCCGGGCCAGCTGGACCTGCAGCCGCTGCCGGATGAGTGGTGGTTCTCCGCATGGGATATCCAGACGCGCGTCTGGCCGCTGACCCAGGGGGCGGGGGTGACAGTCGCGCTGCTGGACGGCGGGGTTCAGGCGAGCCAGCCCGACCTGCGTGGGGTGATCTTGCCTGGCGGCGACACCACCGGCGCGGGGACCAACGGCCTGACCGACGACAACTACCCGAACGATGGGCACGGAACCGCGATGGCGGCCCTCATCGCCGGTCAGGGCCTGCAGGGCGGCCCAGTCGGCATCGCGCCCGCGGTGAAGATCCTGCCGGTCCGGATCGGGGGCCTGAACGCGGTCTCGATGGGCGGATCGGACGCGACGCAGGCCGCGGGCATTAGGTATGCGGTTGATCACGGCGCGCAGGTGATCAACATGTCCGTGGGCGGGCTGACGCTGTCGGCCTCAGCCTGCGATCAGGTGGTGCAAGACGGGGTGGCCTACGCCCTGGAACACAACGTGGTGGTGGTCGCCTCTGCAGGCAACAACGCGAAATTGCTGAATCCGCCGGAGGAGCCGGCGTCGTGCGCCGGGGTGCTGGCGGTCGGCGCGGTGAGTCCCAACCTGACGCTCTGGCCAGACAGCGAACAGCAGTCCTACGTGGCGGTGGCCGCGCCGGGCAATGAGGTCGGCTTTCTCGGGATGGACGGCAGGTATTTCCCGGACGGATACGGAACGAGTTCCTCGGCCGCGTTCGTCTCCGGCGAGGCGGCGCTGGTCCGGTCCAGGTACCCGTCGATGCCCTGGTATCAGGTGGTGCAGCGGATCATCAACACCGCGCTGCCGGAGGGCAGCCCGGTGCCCAACGACAATTTTGGGTACGGCATCGTCAGGATCGCCGGCGCGGTGAACGCGTCCAAATATGACGTGCCCGCCGACGCGCCGAACCCGGTGTATGAGGCGTTCAAGATATGGCTGGCTGGCCAGCCGGGCAGCCAGGTCACATCGTCTGCCCACCAGAGCCCGCACTCGGCCCGCAGTTCGCCGGTCGCGGCGGCGCATTCGTCGTCCGGCGGTACGGCCGGGCTGGCCGCAGTGCTCGCGGCGGTCGTCGTGATGGCAGCGGGCGGCACGGCGCTGTCCGTCGCCGTGGCCCGCAGGCGCCGGCGCCAGGCCGCGGAAGCCGCCGGGCGGGCGGGAACCGACGTTTGGCCGTCCGGTGCCGGGTAGTGCCAGTGAAACACCCATAGTAAGGAGCCACACGATGGCGGCTGAGAATAAGGCAGCGAACAAGGTGACCGAGGTCAAGGGGAAGGCCAAGAAGGAGACCGGCCGCGCGCTCGGCGACCAGCAGATGGAAGCGGAGGGTAAGGCCGACGAGGCGAAGGGGAACCTCAAGCAGGCCGGCGAGAAGGTCAAGGACGCTTTCAAGAAGTGACGGCCTGAATCGCGTCCCGGTTCCGGCGGGCCGGATCGCCGTCGGTCCGGGGTGGCCAAGCCGCCCCGGGTACTGCAGGAAGAAGACCATGCAGTACCGGGGCGGCCGGGCAGGGTCGCTGTCGGCCCGAGCGGTCGGTTTGGCCGTGTGTTGGGCCGGGGGGGCCGGTCGTTTGGCTGTGTGTTGGGCCGGGGGGCCGGTTGGCTGTGTGTCGGCTCGCGGGGGCGGTCGTTTGGCTGTGTGTCGGCCGGGGCCCAGGCCGTTTGACTGTTCGTCGGCCCGGGGGGTCCCCATATTCTTTGTCAGGCCGGTCAGGCTGGATGGTGTCGCCGGGTCAGACTGCGCAGCCGTCGTCACCCTGAGCCGTCGTCACCCTGACCCCTGGTGCATCGCCAGCCCCAGGCGGGTGCCTGGCTTCCGTGCCCTCCCGGGTGCCGGCGCCCTGGCGGATCTACGTGGTGCAAAGTGCGCGCCTATGGTGCACAACTCACCGCGCTGACACGCAGCCGGTGTACCGCCGCCACCCGGCAACACTGTGCCCATGTGGCGTCAACCCTTCGTAGATCGTGAAAACCCGGGAGCAGCCAGCCCACCTGGCCGTGGCTGAGCGTGGAATATTTGCCGCGCGGTGGCCGTTGTCCACCCCGGCGGCAAGTGGGAATGTAACTGGCTCCCGCTGACCGCCCGGGCGGCGTTTCAGCTCGCTGGCCGGGAAGAGTGGTATTTGCTTCCCCCTCCGGCGTCATGATCGTGGTTCGCTTTGCCTGCGGGCAAAACGTTGGGTAGTCTTGGGCATCGTGCCCGTGACACGCGGGCATGCGCGCGCTAGCGGGCAGCGGGCTCCATGGCCGGAAGGCCGGGGGCGGCGGACGGCCACGCGCGCGAGCCTTATCCCTTCTTGCCGTTCGGATCCTTCCGGGCTGGTGTGCCGCGGTCACCGCGACACACCCGACCACGGGGGTCGGAGAGGCGAGTAAATCCGCAGGTCAGGCGCTTGCCCGGTGCCTGAAAAACGCAGTGCCTGAAAAGCGCAGTGCCTGAAAGCAGTGCCTTGAAAGAGACGTCGCGCCAGAAGGCGTGCTGATGGAAGACGCCGTGCCGAAGGCACGCTGAAGCAGACCCGTGCCGAACGGCACGCTGAAGAAGACGGAGACGCGGTGCCCACGATCCAGCAACTGGTCCGGAAGGGCCGGCAGGACAAGGTAGCCAAGAACAACACCCCTGCGCTTAAGGGCAGCCCGCAGCGCCGGGGGGTCTGCACGCGCGTCTACACGACCACCCCCAAGAAGCCAAACTCCGCTCTGCGCAAGGTCGCCCGTGTCCGGCTGACCAGCCAGATCGAGGTCACCGCGTACATCCCGGGTGTTGGCCACAATCTGCAGGAGCACTCCATCGTGCTCGTGCGTGGCGGCCGCGTCCGGGACCTCCCCGGTGTCCGGTACAAAGTCATCCGCGGTTCCCTCGACACCCAGGGTGTCCGCAACCGCAAGCAGGCACGTAGTCGTTACGGCGCGAAGAAGGAGAAGAGCTGACATGCCGCGCAAGGGCCCCGCGACCAAACGGCAGCTCGTCACCGATCCTGTCTATGGCTCCCCACTGGTGACCGCTCTGGTCAACAAGGTACTGCGGAGCGGAAAGCGCTCCCTGGCCGAGCGGATCGTGTATGGCGCGCTCGAGGGAGCCAAGGAGAAGACGGGCAACGACCCGGTGGTGACGCTGAAGCGTGCCCTGGACAACGTGAAGCCGACCCTGGAGGTTCGCCCCCGCCGGGTCGGCGGCGCGACGTACCAGGTCCCGGTGGAGGTGCGGGCCTCCCGCAGCACCACCCTGGCGCTGCGCTGGCTCGTCAACTACTCCCGCCAGCGCCGTGAGAAGACCATGACGGAGCGGCTCATGAACGAACTGCTCGACGCCAGCAACGGCCTCGGGGCGAGCGTGAAGCGCCGCGAGGACACCCACAAGATGGCGGAGTCGAACAAGGCATTCGCCCACTACCGCTGGTAGCTAAGGCAAAACCCTTACCTGCCGCAACGAAAAGCCCACCAGGCAACTGAAGATCAGCGAAGGAAACGAAGCAGTGGCCACCCAGACCGCCGTAGAGCTCGCCAAGGTCCGCAACATCGGGATCATGGCGCATATCGACGCGGGCAAAACCACCACCACCGAGCGGATTCTGTTCTACACCGGTATCAACTACAAGATCGGTGAGGTTCATGAGGGCGCGGCCACCATGGACTGGATGGAGCAGGAGCAGGAGCGCGGCATCACCATCACCTCGGCCGCGACCACCGCCATCTGGCGGGATCACACGATCAACCTGATCGACACCCCCGGTCACGTTGACTTCACCGTGGAGGTCGAGCGCTCGCTGCGCGTCCTGGACGGCGCTGTCGCTGTGTTCGACGGGGTGGCAGGCGTGGAGCCGCAGTCGGAGACCGTCTGGCGGCAGGCGGACCGCTACGGCGTACCCCGGATCTGCTTCGTCAACAAGATGGACCGGGTCGGGGCCGAGTTCCACCGGTGCGTCGAGATGATCACCGACCGGCTCGGGGCCACCCCTTTGGTGATCCAGCTGCCGTGGGGCGTGGAGTCGGACTTCCGCGGAGTCATCGACCTGATCCACATGCGTGCCCTGCTCTGGCAGACGGAGGGCAAGGGCGACAAGTACGACGTCGTCGGTATCCCCGACGATCACGTGGAGGCGGCCCGCGAATGGCGTGACCGGCTGATCGAGACCATCTCCGAGAATGACGAGGAGATGATGGAGCTGTACCTGGCGGGCATCGCGCCCACCGAGGAGCAGCTGAACGCGGCCATCCGGCGGGCCACCATTGCGGGCGGCGTCACCCCGGTGATGTGCGGCAGCGCATTCAAGAACAAGGGCGTGCAGCCGATGCTGGACGCGATCGTGGAGTACCTGCCGAGCCCGCTGGACGTCCCCGGGATTGTCGGCCATGAGGTCGGCGCCGAGGACCGTGAGGTCATGCGGCATCCCGACCCGGCCGAGCCGTTCGCCGCCCTGGCCTTCAAGATCATGTCCGACCAGCACCTGGGCAAGCTGACCTACCTGCGGGTCTACTCGGGCACCCTGGAGACCGGCACGGCCGTGCTGAACTCCACCAAGGGGCGCAAGGAGCGGATCGGCAAGATCTACCAGATGCACGCGAACAAGCGTGAGGAGCGCCCGAGCGCGATCGCTGGGCAGATCGTCGCCGTGATGGGCCTGAAGGACACCTCGACCGGCGACACACTGTCCGACCCGTCGGCCCCGGTGATCCTGGAGTCCATGACCTTCCCGGCGCCGGTGATCAACGTCGCGATCGAGCCGAGGACCAAGGGCGACCAGGACAAGCTCGGCATCGCCATCCAGCGGCTCGCCGAGGAGGACCCGACCTTCCAGGTCCGCACCGACGACGAGACCGGCCAGACCATCATCTCGGGGATGGGTGAACTCCACCTCGAGGTCCTGGTGGAACGGATGCGGCGCGAGTTCAAGGTCGAGGCGAACATCGGCCGGCCGCAGGTCGCGTACCGGGAGACCATCCGCAGGAAGGTCGAGAAGGTCGACTACACGCACAAGAAGCAGACCGGCGGGGCCGGCCAGTACGCGCGGGTCGTCATCAACCTGGAGCCGACCGGCGGTGACGGGGGTGGCTACGAGTTCGAGAACAAGATCCATGGTGGCCGCATCCCCCGGGAGTACATCCCGTCGGTGGACACGGGCTGCCAGCAGGCGGCGGAGTTCGGCGTGCTGGCCGGCTACCCGATGGTGGATGTGAAGGTCACCCTCACCGACGGTGCCTACCACGAGGTGGACTCGTCGGAACTCGCCTTCAAGATCGCCGGTTCGATGGCGTTCAAGAAGGCGGCCGGGCACGCCGATCCCGTGCTGCTCGAGCCGATGATGGCCGTCGAGGTCAGAACGCCTGACGACTACATGGGTGAGGTCATCGGCGACCTGAACAGCCGGCGCGGCCAGATCCAGGCCATGGAGGAACGCTCCGGGGCCCGGGTCGTCAAGGCGGTCGTGCCGCTGTCCGAGATGTTTGGCTACGTGGGTGACCTGCGGAGCCGGACGCAGGGCCGGGCGGACTACAGCATGCAGTTCGATTCGTATGCCGAGGTGCCGCCCAGCATCGCCAAGGAGATCATCGCAAAGGCCCGGGGCGAGTAAGTACGAGAAACCATGTCAGAAGGCAGATCCAGCTAAAAGAGCACAGGGCGCACCGATGGAGCGCCTGGTCCCACCGCACGGTGGGAAAGATCGCAACGAGGAGTGAAAACCAGTGGGGAAGGCCAAGTTCCAGCGGACCAAGCCGCACGTGAACATCGGCACCATCGGGCATATCGACCACGGCAAGACCACGCTGACCGCGGCGATCACCAAGGTGCTGCACGACAAGTTTCCTGACGTCAATCCCTTCACGCCCTTCGACCAGATCGACAATGCGAAGGAAGAGAAGGAGCGCGGGATCACCATCTCGATCTCGCACGTCGAGTACCAGACCGAGAAGCGCCACTACGCTCACGTGGACTGCCCAGGTCACGCTGACTACATCAAGAACATGATCACCGGTGCCGCCCAGATGGACGGTGCGATCCTGGTGGTCGCCGCCACGGACGGCCCAATGCCGCAGACCCGCGAGCACGTGCTGCTCGCGCGCCAGGTCGGCGTGCCGTACATCGTGGTCGCGCTCAACAAGGCTGACATGGTGGACGACGAGGAGATCCTCGAGCTCGTCGAGCTCGAGGTCCGGGAGCTGCTCAGCACGTATGAGTTCCCCGGCGACGATCTGCCCGTGATCCGGGTCTCGGCGCTCAAGGCGCTCGAGGGCGATGCCGAGTGGGGCGCGAAGGTCGTCGAGCTGATGCAGGCCTGCGACGACAGCATCCCCGAGCCGGTTCGCGACGTCGAGAAGCCGTTCCTGATGCCGGTCGAGGACGTGTTCTCGATCACCGGCCGCGGCACGGTGGTGACCGGCCGGATCGAGCGCGGCAAGGTGCACACCGGTGAGGAAGTCGAGCTCATCGGCATCAAGGAGAAGGCGCAGAAGACCACGGTCACCGGCGTCGAGATGTTCCACAAGATCCTCGACGAGGGCCAGGCGGGCGACAACGCCGGCCTGCTGCTCCGCGGCATCAAGCGTGAGGATGTCGAGCGCGGCCAGGTCGTGATCAAGCCCGGCACCAACACGCCGCACACCGAGTTCGAGGGCCAGGTCTACATCCTGTCCAAGGACGAGGGCGGGCGGCACACCCCGTTCTTCAACAACTACCGTCCACAGTTCTACTTCCGGACCACGGACGTGACGGGCGTGGTGAACCTGCCGGAGGGCACCGAGATGGTGATGCCCGGTGACAACACCGAAATGCACGTCGACCTGATCCAGCCCATCGCCATGGAGGAAGGCCTGCGCTTCGCTATCCGCGAGGGCGGCCGCACCGTGGGGGCCGGCCGGGTCACGAAGATCATCAAGTAGCGATCCGCGGGGGGGCTCCGGCCCCCCCGCGGCTCTCTGCGAGGCAGCAACCATTTCAGGCGAAGACAGCGCAATCGAAGGGCGTAGGGAAGCCACATGGCGGGACAGAAGATCCGCATCAGGCTCAAGGCCTATGACCACGAGGTCATAGACAGCTCGGCGCGGAAGATAGTTGACACGGTGACGCGCACCGGCGCGCGGGTTGCCGGGCCAGTCCCGCTGCCCACGGAGAAGAACATCTACTGCGTCATCCGCTCGCCGCACAAGTACAAGGACTCGCGCGAGCACTTCGAGATGCGCACGCACAAGCGCCTGATCGACATCATCGACCCCACGCCGAAGACCGTCGACTCGCTGATGCGGCTGGACCTGCCCGCAGGCGTCGACATCGAGATCAAGCTCTGAGGGACGCACCGACATGACCAAGCAGATCAAGGGCGTGCTGGGCACCAAGCTCGGCATGAGCCAGGTCTTCAGCGACGACGGCAAGATCGTGCCGGTAACCGTCGTCGAGGCCGGCCCCTGCGTCGTAACCGCGGTGCGCACGCCCGGCTCTGACGGGTATTCGGCCGTGCAGTTCGGCTACGGCGAGATCGACCCGCGCAAGGTGACCAAGCCGGCCGCGGGCCATTTCGCCAAGGCGGGCGTGACTCCCCGCCGGTACCTGGTGGAGTTGCGGACCGATGACGCCACGGACTACACGCTCGGCCAGGAGGTCACCGCCGAGACGTTCGGCGCCGGCGAACTGGTGGACGTGACCGGCAAGAGCAAGGGCAAGGGCTTCGCGGGCGTCATGAAGCGGCACGGCTTCAAGGGGCTGAGCGCCTCGCACGGGACGCAGCGCAAGCACCGCTCGCCGGGCTCCATCGGCGGCTGTGCCACCCCGGGCCGCGTGTTCAAGGGGGTGCGGATGGCGGGCCGGATGGGCGGCGTCCGCACCACCGCGCCGAACCTCACGGTGCACGCGGTCGACGCCGAGCGTGGCCTGCTGCTGATCCGTGGCGCGGTGCCCGGGCCCCGCGGCGCGCTCGTCTTTGTCCGCACCGCCGTCAAGACGCCCGCCCCGAGGGAGGCCAGGTGAGCACCGTCATCAGCATCGTCTCCGCGTCCGGTGCCACTGACCGGGACGTGGAACTCCCCGACGAGATATTCGGCCGGGCCGTCAACATCCCGCTCATCCACCAGGTCGTGGTGGCGCAGGAGGCGGCGGCACGCCAGGGCACGCACTCCACCAAGACCCGCGGGAACGTCCGCGGTGGTGGCCGCAAGCCCTACCGCCAGAAGGGCACGGGGCGGGCCCGGCAGGGTTCGATCCGGGCGCCGCAGTACGCGGGCGGCGGGGTCGTGCACGGCCCGGTGCCCCGCTCCTACGTGCAGCGGACGCCGAAGAAGATGAAGGCGGCCGCGCTCCGCGGTGCCCTCTCTGACCGGGCCAGCCACGGCCGGGTGGCCGTGGTGGCCGGCTTCGTGGACGGTGACGAGCCGAGGACCGCTGATGCCCTCGCCGTGCTGCGCGCGGCGACCGGCCAGACCGGTGCCAGGCTGTCGGCCGCGGTGCTCGTGGTCGCGGTCGCGGACGACGAACTGACCTGGAAGAGCCTGCGCAACGCCCGCGGCGTGCGGCTGCTCGCGACAGAGCAGCTCAACACGCGTGACGTCCTGGTCAGTGAGCATGTGGTGTTCACCGAGCCGGCTCTGGACGCGTTCATCAGCCGGGCCAGTGCGAAGCCGAAGGAGGGGCAGCGGTGAGCAAGATCGCGAATCCGCGGGACATCCTGCTGCGGCCGGTCATCTCTGAGAAGAGCTACCGGCTGGCCGATAACGGCAAGTACACCTTCCTGGTGACACCCACGGCCAACCGGACCCAGATCCGGCAGGCGGTGGAGGCCGTGTTCGGGGTCAAGGTGACCGGCGTCAACACGATCAACCGGGCAGGAAAGCGGCGGCGGACCCGGCAGGGCTGGGGTACGCGCGTCGCCACCAAGCGCGCCATTGTCAGCCTGGCTGAGGGTGAGCGTATCGATGTCTTCGGCGGCCCAGTCAGCTAACACGGCAGCTAGGCAGCCGACCACATCCAGAGGAGCTTGAGCACAGATGGCTATCCGCAAGTACAAGCCGACGACCCCGGGTAGGCGGGGCGCGAGCGGCGCCGACTTCTCCGAGATCACGCGGAGTGAGCCGGAGAAGTCGCTTGTCCGCCCGCTGCACTCCCGCGGGGGCAGGAATGTGCACGGCCGGGTTACCGTGCGGCACCAGGGCGGTGGCCACAAGCGCGCCTACCGGCTGATCGACTTCCGCCGCGCGGACAAGGACGGCGTCCCGGCCAAGGTGGCGCACCTGGAGTACGACCCCAACCGCACGTCCCGGATCGCGCTGCTGCACTACGCCGACGGCGAGAAGCGCTACATCCTGGCCCCCGCGGGCCTGTCCCAGGGGGACCGGGTGGAGAACGGGCCGGGTGCTGACATCAGGCCGGGCAACTGCCTGCCGCTGCGGAACATCCCGACCGGCACCGTGGTGCACGCCATCGAGCTCCGGCCCGGTGGCGGCGCCAAGATCGCGCGTTCGGCCGGCTCTGGTGTCCAGTTGCTGGCCAAGGAGGCTGGGTACGCGCAGCTGCGCATGCCTTCTGGCGAGATCCGGCGGGTGGATGCGGGCTGCCGCGCCACCGTCGGCGAGGTCGGCAACGCCGAGCAGGGCAACATCAAGCTCGGCAAGGCGGGCCGGAACAGGTGGAAGGGGCACCGTCCCTCGGTTCGCGGTGTCGCGATGAACCCCGTTGATCACCCGCTGGGTGGCGGCGAGGGCAAGAGCTCGGGTGGCCGTCACCCGGTAAGCCCGTGGGGCAAGCCGGAGGGGCGCACCAGGAAAGCCCACAAGCCAAGCGACCGGCTGATCACCCGCAGGCGCAGCAAGAAGAAGCGGTAGGAGCACCTCACGATGCCTCGTAGTCTGAAGAAGGGCCCTTTCGTTGACGACCACCTGCTCAAGAAGGTGGACACGCAGAACGACAAGGGCACCAGAAACGTGATCAAGACCTGGTCGCGACGTTCCATGATCATTCCTGCGATGCTGGGCCACACGATCGCGGTGCACGACGGCCGCAAGCACGTGCCGGTCTTCATCACCGAGGCGATGGTCGGGCACAAGCTCGGGGAGTTCGCCCCGACACGCACGTTCCGCAGCCATGTCAGGGATGACCGCCGTAGCCGTCGCTAGGTCGGCCCCTTTCCCCAACGAATAAACCGCAGCAGATCAGACGAGAACACCGGCAGTACCAGCCCCGGGGGCAACCCCCCGGACCCCCGGATAGAGGGTCCGGGTCCCGGAAGAGAGACGGAGATAGCGATGGAGGCTAGGGCGAAGGCGCGGTATGTACGCGTCACGCCGCGGAAGGCCCGCCGGGTGGTGGACCTCATCCGCGGGATGCCTGCCGAGGAGGCACGGGCGGTACTCGCCTTCGCGCCGCAGTCGGCGAGCGATCCCGTCGGCAAGGTGCTGGCCAGTGCCATTGCCAACGCGGAGCATGCTCAGCAGCTCGACGCCAGCTCGCTCGTGGTCAGCCGGGCCTGGGTGGACGAGGGGCCGACGCTCAAGCGCTTCCGGCCGCGCGCCCAGGGTCGTGGCTACCGAATCAACAAGCGCACCAGCCACATCACGGTAATCGTCTCGGATAAGCCTAAGGGGAGGTCCCGCTAGTGGGACAGAAGGTGAACCCACACGGGTTCCGGCTGGGCATTACCACCGACTTCAAGAGCCGGTGGTATGCCGACAAGCTGTACAAGGACTACGTCGCGGAAGACGTGGCGATTCGCCGGATGCTGCAGCGCGGTATGGAGCGCGCGGGCATCTCCAAGGTAGAGATCGAGCGGACCAGGGACCGGGTCCGGGTGGACATCCACACCGCGCGGCCCGGCATCGTCATCGGGCGCCGTGGCGCTGAGGCGGACCGGATCCGCGGCGACCTGGAGAAGCTGACCAGCAAGCAGATCCAGCTCAACATCCTCGAGGTGAAGAACCCCGAGGTTGACGCCCAGCTGGTGGCCCAGGGCGTAGCCGAGCAGCTGTCCAGCCGGGTTTCCTTCCGGCGGGCTATGCGCAAGGCGATGCAGACGTCGATGAAGGGCGGGGCCAAGGGGATCCGGGTGCAGTGCTCGGGCCGCCTCGGCGGCGCCGAGATGTCGCGGTCGGAGTTCTACCGCGAGGGCCGGGTCCCGCTGCACACCCTGCGCGCCGACATCGACTACGGCTTCTACGAGGCGAGAACCACCTTCGGCCGGATTGGCGTGAAGGTCTGGATCTACCGCGGCGAGGCCCCGCAGACCAGGGCCGAGCGCGAGGCGGCCGCGGCCGCGTTGCGCGCCGGCCAGCGCCGGGATCGCCCGCCGCAGCAGACCGCCCGGGCCCGTCGCCGTCCTGGCGACTCGGGCACCCAGGGTGGACCAGCCCCGGGCGGGCCCGCCGTTACGGACGAGGCGCCGCGGGCCGCCGTGGCCACCGCGGCCGCACCGGCCGCGGGCACCAGCGAGGAGGGCTGAGGCATGCTCATCCCGCGCAGGACAGCGCACCGCAAACAGCACCGGCCGGACCGGCACGGTAACGCCAAGGGCGGCACCAGGGTGGCCTTTGGCGAATACGGCATCCAGGCGCTGGAGCGCTCGTACGTGACCAACCGGCAGATCGAGGCCGCCCGTATCGCCATGACGCGGCACATCCGCCGGGGCGGGAAGGTCTGGATCACCATCTATCCCGACCGGCC
>JAWWPY010000414.1:0-5840 GCA_033854735.1 Streptosporangiaceae bacterium
TGATGGCGGTGAACGCGAGCTGCGGGTCGCCGAACAGCACCGTGTACCGGCACAGTGCGTCGGCCCGGCCCGTGACCGTGCTGAGCTGGTCCAGCCACCCGCGTTCCAGCAGGGCCTGCGCCCGCTCCATCTCCTCGGCCGTCGGAGCCTGCGCCCCTAGCCGCGCCAGCTCCTCGTCGACCGCCGCCTCGATCTGCGGGATGTCGGCGTCGCCGGAGGCCTTCACATCCAGCCAGCCCAGCGAGGGGGCACCAGCGAGCCGCAGCAGCCCGAAGCCTGCGGTGATGGCGGTGCGGTCGCGCCGCACCAGCCGGTTGTAGAGCCGGGACGACATGCCGTCGCCGAGCACAGTGAGCGCCACCTCGGCCGCGTCGCACTCCCGCGTGCCGTCGCGCGGCATCCGGTAGGCGGCCATCAGCGCGCGCACCGGGACCTCCTCCTGGATCTCCACGCGCACCTCTGCGCCGATGATGTCGGGGAGCGTGCCGTCGCGGGGCGGCGCCTTGCCGTCGTGGGACGGGATGGAGCCGAAGTACTCCTCGACCCATCGACGCGTCTGCTCCGGGTCGATGTCCCCGACGACCGCCAGGACCGCATTGTTCGGCGCGTAGTTCGCGCGGAAGAACGCGCGCGCGTCGTCCAGCGTCACCGCGTCCAGATCGGCCATCGAGCCAATGGGCGTGTGGTGGTACGGGTGGCCCTCGGGGTAGGCCAGCGCGGCCATCCGCTCGAACGCGGTGCCGTAGGGCACGTTGTCGTAGCGCTGCCGGCGCTCGTTCTTGACCACGTCACGCTGGTTCTCCATCGACTCCTCGTCGAGCGCGGCCAGCAGCGAGCCCATGCGGTCCGCCTCCAGCCAGAGCGCCAGCTCCAGCTGGTGCGCGGGCATGGTCTCGAAGTAGTTGGTGCGCTCGAAGCTCGTCGAGCCGTTGAGAGAACCGCCTGCGCCCTGGACCAGCTCGAAGTGGCCGTTTCCCTTGACCTGCGCCGAACCCTGGAACATGAGGTGCTCGAAAAGGTGAGCCAGGCCCGTACGGCCCGCCACCTCCTGCCGAGAGCCGACGTCATACCAGAGGCAGACCGCCGCGACCGGAGTCAGGTGGTCCTCCGAGAGCACCAGGCGCAGACCGTTGTCCAGACGGTGCTCGGTCGCTGTCAGGCCGCCGGAACCGGCGTGCTGCGTGGCCGCGTGACCCACGGGCATGTATGTCCCTTCGATCGCATGCAGGGGAAGTACAGCCACTGTATGCAAGGAAGCTGCCCGACCTGCCGCCAGGCATCCAGGTCAGCACCGGCCGCATAGTTATGCGCCGCTTCCCCGGCAGCCAGCATCATGCCGCTGTGGATGCGTCCGTCAGGTGCCTGGCCGGGCCTGGTCGGCGTACTGAACGCCGGTGACGTCGTAGAGGTGATGGACCGGGTCGTGGATGAAGTACCTCGCAAACGATTCAACCGTGAAATGGGCACCGTCACTGCGGCTGCCGGTGCGCTGCCATTGACCGGGGGAAAGCGCCTCGAAGCGGGCCGCGATTGTGTCGGCAGCCTGAACCAGCTCGGCGGCTACCGTGGCGGGATCCTGCTCGTCGTAGCAGTCGGCCACCGCCGTCGCGTCCTGATCCCAGTTCGGGTACTGCGGCCCTTCCTGGGTGAGCATCATCTCCAGCCGCTGGTCGTACAGCCGCAGGACGTCCCGGACATGACAGCCGTACTCCAGGGCTGACCATTTGCCTGGCGCTGGACGGTGCCGGGCGCCAGCAGGCTGGGCCAGTGCACCCTGCCACGCGAAAGCATTGGAGCGGATCATCCCGGCGACCGCATCGCGGGCGAAACTCTGCGCATCCAGGCCGCACTCCGGGCAGGGGCGCTGCAGTACCCAGGTCCAGTCCTTCGTGTCGGGCACGATCGTCATGCCCGAACGGTAGCGGACCCTCGCCCAAAGCCGCCGAGCGGGCGACCCCGGTTGCACCTGGCCACGATAAATGCCGTGTGCGACGACGCCTCGCTGACTCTCCGCCACTCGTCGCCTACCTGATTATTTTCGATGTGCCTTCCCGCGAGCCCAGGGGAGTGGTGGTGCCCCCGTCACCACTGGCCAGGCTGGTAGTCCCCGGCGGGCTGCCGGATGATGACGTTCACCCGGTTGTAGGTGTTGATGAGGGCGATGAGAGACACCAGCGCCGCGAGCTGGTCCTCGTCGTAGTGCTTGGCCGCGTTCGCCCATGCATCGTCGGTGACACCACCGGCGGCGTCGGCGATGCGGGTGCCCTGCTCGGTGAGTTCCAGGGCGGCCTGCTCGGCCTCGGTGAAGACTGTGGCCTCGCGCCACGCGGCGATGAGGTTGAGCCGTACCGGGCTTTCCCCAGCGTGAGCGGCGTCTTTTGTGTGCATGTCGGTGCAGGCGGCGCAGCCGTTGATCTGGCTGGCCCGGATCTTCACCAGCTCCTGCGTCGTGGCCGGCAAGGCCGATTCAGACACGACCGAGCCCGCCGAGTTGATGTACTTCGCGAATCTCGACGCCACAGTGTTGCCGTAGAAGTTGAGACGGGGGTCCATGATGATCTCCTCGTGGTCCTTGCGGGTTACACCCCCCTGACCCGGGGGCCCGGCAATTTGTGACCGCCAGACGTCTGCGGTCCGCGCATCACCGGCGGATCGGCCAACGGGAGGCGCGAATGAGCGATCGCATGCCGGGGTGGTCTCTGGCCTGGTCGGATGAGTTCGATGGGGAAGCGGGTTCGCCGCCGGATCCGGCCACCTGGCAGATGCAGACCGGGGCTGGGGGGTGGGGCAACGAGGAGCTGCAGTACTACACCGATAGCGGCGAGAACGCGTTCCTCGACGGGGCCGGCCACCTCGCCATCGTCGCCCGGCGGCTGGACCCCGGCATGGCGGACAGCGGCTACGGCGAGTCCGGGTACACCTCGGCGCGGCTGATCAGCAAGGACCGGGTGCCCTTGCGTTACGGGCTGGTGGAAGCCCGGATCCAGATCCCCGCGGGCCGCGGCATCTGGCCCGCGTTCTGGATGCTCGGCCAGGACATCGACTCGGCCGGGTGGCCACAGTGCGGTGAGATCGACGTCATGGAAATCCTCGGCCACGATCCCGCGACCGCGCACGCTACCGTGCACGGGCCGGGGTACTCGGGGGCCCGCGGCATCCACGCATCACATCGCGCCCGCACGAGCCTCGCGGACGGCTTCCACGTGTACTCCGTCGCCTGGGAGCCTGGCGGGATCCGCTGGTACCTCGACGGTCAGCAGTATGCCTGCGTGACACCGGGCGACGTGCCACGGCGGAAGGCCTGGGTTTACGACCACGACTTCTTCGTGGTGATCAACGTGGCCGTCGGCGGGACCTGGCCGGGAAACCCGGACAGCTCACTGACCTTCCCGCGGACCATGCTGATCGACTACGTCCGGCACTTCACGGCATCCGCGCCGGGGTGAGGGCCGGAGCAGGCCTGGCCTGCCTCGCACCCGGCGAGCATAAGCTGGCCCGGCCACACCACCGGGCCGGACAAGCCCAGCGCGTCAAGGCAGGAGCCACGATGATCGAACACACCACCGGGGGCAAGATGTCCCTCGCCGAGCTGGCCAGCGGGCATAAATGCCAGCCGTCCGCCATCCTGCGCCTCACCGCCGAGCACAGCCCCGGCGGCGCCTATCCGGCCAACGTTGCCGCCTACATCAACGGGGTGTTCCACGGCACCATCGCCATCACTGATCACATGCCCGCCGGGCTGCACCTCTACCTGCCCTAATGGGGGTTACCGGGTCAGTCCCGCGCAGAACACCAGCCCCGTGAGGAGCATGGGTTTGGTGAGGGTGCAGACCCGACTGCCGCCTTGTCGCTGACGGGCGCCCGCACCGCACAACCTTACGTGTCTGCGTGCCGGAAGGTCAGCCGGCGGACTGACTCGGCCCTGTCTCAGCTGGCAGGAGCTATCCAGGATTGCGGGAGGGGGGCACGACCAGCCCGGTTTCGTAGGCGGTGACGACTGCCTGGGTCCGGTCCCGCAGCCCGAGCTTGCTGAGCATGCGGCTGACGTGTGTTTTGACGGTTTCTTCGGTGACGACCAGCTGGGCGGCTATCTCCGGGTTAGACAGGCCTGCGGCTACCAGCCGGAGAACCTGCGTCTCGCGCGGGGTGAGCCCGGCGAGCGCGGCGGCCGGCGGCCCGTCCGGAGGGGGCTTCAGGCGGGTGAACTCGCTGATGAGACGGCGGGTGACGCCCGGTGAAAGCAGCGCATCGCCGGCCGCGATCACCCGCACGGCGTCGAAGAGCCGCTCAGCGGTGACGTCCTTGAGCAGGAATCCGCTGGCCCCGGCCCGCAGCGCGTCGTAGACGTACTGGTCCAGGTCGAAGGTGGTCAGGATGAGGATCCGCGGACCGCCCAGGCCGGGGCCGGCGAGCTGCCTGGTGGCTTCGATGCCGTCCATGCCGGGCATGCGCACGTCCATCAGGACGACGTCGGGGGCTAGTTCACGGCCCAGCCGCACCGCCTCCTCCCCGTCGCGGGCGGTGCCGATGACGCTGAAGTCCGGCTGGGTGTCGAGCATCGTGGCGAATCCGGTCCGCACGACATGGTGGTCGTCCGCGACGATGATCCGGACCCTGGGCGGCGGGGCGTTCACAGGGCCGCCTCGGCCTTGGCTGGCAGCGTGGCCTCGATCAGGAAGCCGCCGCCGGGTGCGGGGCCGGTACGCAGCTCGCCGCCTGCGGCTGCAGCACGTTCGCGCATGCCGGCCAGGCCGTGGCCGCCTGCCAGCGGTGCGGCGGGGGGACCGGGCCCGTTGTCACGGACGTGCAGCCGCAGGACGTCGTCGGTGAAGTGCAGTTCCACGTCGATGGCGGCGCCTGGCGCGTGCCGCCGGGCGTTGGTGAGGGCCTCCTGGATGATGCGGAAGGCAGCGAGTTCGACCCCGGGGTCGAGCGTGGCGGGGGGGCCGGAGACGATGAGCCGGGCGCCAGCACCGGAGGCATCCCTGGCCCCGTCGAGCAGCTCGTTGAGCTGCCGGAGCCCCGGCTGCGGCTGCCGGTCCGTGCCCTGATCGCCGGGCATGGCGGCCTGGGCGTCCTCACGCAGGACGCCGAGCAGCCGCCGCATCTCGGTCAGCCCGGCCCGCGCGGTGTCGCCGATCTCCGAGAGCCGCTGCGCGCCCGCGGCGGGCATTCCGGGGGTGGCCAGCCGGGCCGTCTCGGCCTGCACGGCGATCATGGAAATGTGGTGGGCGACGACGTCGTGCAGCTCCCGGGCGATCCGGGCCCGTTCGCCGCGCGCGGTGTGGTCCATCAGGGTGCCCGCGATGGCCTGCCGGGCGGCGCTGTGCACGAGCGCCTCACTGCGTGCCGCCACGGCGATCCCGGCCAGGGCGGCGGCCGGGGTCAGGGAGGCCAGCAGCACGGTGAGGATCCTTTCCTCAGAGCCTCCGGAATGAGGCACAGCAAGGGCCAGGACCAGGAATGGCGCGGTCAGGCCGGCGGCCAGGAAGCGCAGGCCGGCCTGCTGCGGGCCGTGGCGGCCGAGCCGGTACAAGACGGTGAGCTGACCCAGCAGCCCCGCGACGGTGAATATCTGGAAGACCCCCAGCGATAGCAGGCTCGCCGCGGAGACCGCTATCGCAGCTGCGGCCGGCTGGGCCCAGAAGAACCCGAGCGGCAGGGTAGTAGCCAGGGCGAGGATGGCCACGGCCAGCAGGCTGAGCACCAGCGGCGACCCGCCCACGCTGGTGCCTGCGGCCCGCGTAAGCGCTTCGGTCACCGCCGCTACCCCCAGCAGCGCCGCCACGACGAGTGGCGCGTGCGGGGACGCCGCGATCCGCCCCCGGCGGCCCGCCCAT
>JAWWPY010000415.1:0-2914 GCA_033854735.1 Streptosporangiaceae bacterium
TCGCCGATACCACCGAGCGGACGCGCCGGCTCCTCGGCCTGGGCGGCGACATGGAAGTTCTCCTGCTCCAGGGCGGCGGGTCGCTGCAGTTCTGCATGATCCCGATGAATTTCTCGGCCGCCGGGGACCCGGTCGATTACGTCGACACCGGGTACTGGGCGCAGAAATCCATCGGCGAAGCGCGGGCCCTGGGCCGCGACGTGGCCCTGACCGCGTCCTCCGCGGACCAGGGCTACACCTACGTCCCGGACGCGGCGTCGATCCGGCCCCGGACGGAGGCACGGTATTGCCACGTCATTTCCAACAATACGGTCGAGGGCACCCAATTCCAGCGGCTACCGGACACCGGCATTCCTCTCATCGCCGACATGAGTTCCGACCTGATGTCCGCGCCGTTCGACCCGGATTCCTGCGACATGGTGTACGCCCATACCCAGAAGAACATCGGCGTCGCGGGCGTCACCCTGGTCGTCCTGCGCAGGTCATGGCTGGATGTCATTCCTGATGGCCTCCCCGCCATCCTGGACTACCGGACGCACAGCGCGCACCATTCCAATTTCCACACCCCGCCGACCTTCGCGATCTACGTCACCTGGCTCATGCTGGACTGGCTGGAACGCGAGATCGGCGGGCTGGCGGCGATGGGCGCCATCAACCGCCAGAAGGCCGCCACGCTGTACGGCTACCTGGACGCCGCGGCGTTCTACCAGTGCCCGGTCCGGCCGGCCTCGCGCTCGCTGATGAACGTGGTCTTCACCCTGCCCTCGGCGGACCTGCTCGCCGAGTTCCTGGCCGCGGCGAGCCAGGCGGGCCTGGCTGGCCTGGCCGGGCACCGCAGTGTCGGCGGGTGCCGGGCCAGCCTGTTCAACGGCGTCACCCAGGAATCCGTCGATTACCTCGCCCGCTTCCTGGAGGCCTTCGCGGACCAGCACCAGCCGGGGCGCCCCCGCTCCCTCGGCACCCAGCCCCTCGCCCCCTCCCAGGCCGTCAACGCATAGGAATCCCGCATGGAGAATCCCCCCGCCACGGAAGTGCCGTGGCCCCGTATCCGGGAACTGGTCGTCGACGCGCTGACGCTCGGGCACCAGATACACATGGCGCACGGCCTGGTGGAACTGGACATCTCCCGGCCCCTGGCCCTGATCGACGAGTACAAAACCCGGCTCCCGGACGGACTGTCCTTCACCGCCTTCATGGTGTACTGCCTGGGCCACGCGATCGGGCAGCACCCGATGCTGCACGCCTACCGGAAGGGCCGCCGCAAGCTGGTCATGTTCGACGACGTCGACGTGAACACGCTGCTCGAGAAGCGCAAACCCGACGGCACCCTGATCCCGGTGTTCTACATCGTCCGGGGCGCGGACAAGAAGAGCCTGGCGCAGATCAATCACGAGATGCGCGCGGCCTCACGCAGCGACCTGTACGACGACGCGGGCGTGCGCCAGCGCCGCCGGATCGTGCGGCTGCCCCGTCCGGCGCGGCGGGTGATCTGGTGGTGGCTGCGCCGGGACCCGGCCCGGCTCAAGCAGCAGTGGGGCACCACGGCCGTGTCCAACGTCGGCTCGTTCATCAGCCCGCGACCGTCCTGGGGCATCTCGATCTCGTTCCTGACCAGCGTCCTGATCCTCGGCGGGATGTTCGACAAGGTCTGCTGGACGGAGGCTGGGCCGCAGCCGCGCCGGACGCTGAGCGCGACCATCACCGTCAACCACGACATCGTGGACGGCGCTCCCGGCGCGCGGTTCGGGGAGACCCTGGCCCAGCTGATCGAGGGGGCCGCCGGGCTGGATGAGGCCTTCCTGGCCGAGGCCCTGGCCCTGGGAAATCAGGCGACGCCCACGGTGCTGAACCATGAGCCCGCCTGACGCCCCGCCGCTGCGCTTCGGACTCAAAGCGCTGCGCGCCGACCTGCTCGGCACCCAGAAACGGCTGGTGGCCGAGCACCAGGGCTTCGTCCGCTACCGGGTGCTGCGCCGGGAGTTCACCCTGCTCGCCGACGCCGAGGCCAACCAGCAGATGTTCCTCGGCAAGCTGGGCACCTACCGGCGGAGCCTGCAGCACGACAACCTGGCGCTGGTCCTCGGCTACGGGCTGATCTGCAGCGAGGGTGAGACGTGGCGGCGGCAGCGCCGGCTCATGCAGCCCGCGTTCGACCGGGCCCTGCTGGAGCGGGTCGCGGAGATCACCGCCCGGCTGATGGGCGAGGTGCTGGACGGCTGGGACACGGCCCGCCAGCGCGGCGAGACGGTCGAGGTCTACAGCGACATGCAGACCCTCACCATGCGGGTGATCGGCCTGGCCCTGTTCAGCCAGGACCTGCGGACCACCTCCAACGACTTCGCGGAGACGGTCCGGGTCGGGGTGGAGGTGGTGGGGCTGCGGAACATCAGCCCCGTGACGCTGCCGCTGTGGCTGCCGATCCGCCTGCACCGGCGTTTCCGGCGTTGCGTGCGGGCGGTGAACCGGTTCGTCTACGACCGGATCGAGGAGCGCCTGGCCGGCGCCGGCGACTACGACGACATCCTGAGCAGCCTGATCCGCTCCTACGGGGAGGAGGCCGCGGCGATGAAAAAAGAACTCCGGGACCAGGTGGTCACGCTGTTCTTCGCCGGTTTCGAGACCACGGGGACCGCGCTGGCCTGGACCTGGCTGCTGCTCAGCGAGAACCCGGACGCGGAACGGGCCCTGCATGAGGAACTGGACCAGGTGCTGGGCGGGCGGCCGCCTCGCTACGACGACCTCAAGGCGCTCAGCTACACGGGGCAGGCCGTCGAGGAGTCGCTGCGGCTGTACCCGCCGGTCTACAGCATGACCCGGGACGCCGCGGCGGACGACCAGATGGGCGAGCACCGGATCAGCGAGGGCGACAACCTGGTGATCCCGATCCACGCCCTGCACCGGATGCCGGACTACT
>JAWWPY010000416.1:0-33998 GCA_033854735.1 Streptosporangiaceae bacterium
TGGGCAGGTCACCCGTGGCCATCTGAGCAGCCTCACACCGCAGCCCAGCCGTACCGCGCGTTATCGCACGGGGCGTTCCGGCAGCGCGTGATCCGGCACCGCGTGATCCGGCAGCGCGTGATCCGGCACCGCGTGATCCGGCACCGCGCGGTGACCCAGGAACGCCGCGGCCTGCGGGCGGCTGATCGCCGGGGAAGGCGCCCGGGACCGGCCGCGCCTGGTCCACGGCCGTAGCCTCGGCATCGTGGCCAGCAGCAGGACCAGGACAGCGACCACCGTGACCACAGCCAGCACGAGCAGCCGGGTCCGGATGACCGACAGCAGCACGACGGTGCCCGAGAACAGGGTGGCCCACAGATACATGATCATCACGCTGGCCCGCTGCGAGTGCCCGGTCTCGAGCAGCCGGTGATGCAGGTGCTTCCGGTCCGCCGCGAACGGGGACTGACCCGCGCGCATCCGGCGGATCACCGCGAGCACCAGGTCCGTGTAGGGGATCAGCAGGATAGCGGCCGGCAGCAGGAGCGGCAGTACCTCAGGAAACCGGTTGGGCACTCCCCCGCCGTGCGCCGCGGTATTGGTGAGGCTGTTCGGGTCCAGCGACGACAGGCTGGAGATGGGCGCATAGGCGAGCAGCAGCCCCAGCAGCATCGCCCCGGTGTCACCCATGAAGATCCGGGCCGGGTAGAAGTTGTGCGGCAGGAACCCTATGCACACACCGGCCAGCACGGCTGACGACAGCGCGGGGCCGGTCAGATCGCCCAGCCCCAGGCGCTTGGTCAGCGTGTAGTAGAACAGGAAGAAAGCCGCCGCGCCGATCCCGACGACCCCGGCGGCGAGGCCGTCCAGTCCGTCGATGAAGTTAACCGCGTTGATGGTCACCACGACCACCAGGATGGTCAGCGCGACCTGCTCGTTGTAGTCGAGCGACAGGGTGCCATTACCCGGCAGTGGCAGCCAAGCCACCAGGGTTCCGCTCCAGACAAGAATCACCCCGGCCGCCACCTGCGCGGCGAGTTTGCTGACCGCGCCCATCCCCCACCGGTCATCCACGAAGCCAACGGTCACCAGCAGGCCGCCTGCCAGCAGCAGCCCGCTGGCCACCCTGGTCCCGGCGAACACCGACCCCAGGGGCATCAACTGGTAGGCGACAAGCAGCCCCGCGGCCAGGCCGCCGTACATGGCTATGCCGCCGAGCAGGGGGGTTGGCTCAACATGCACGTCCCGGTCGCGGGCCGCGTGCGAGGCGCCCACCGCGATGGCGAAGCGGCGCACCAGGGGAGTCAGCAAATAGGTGATGGCCGCCGCTACCAGCAGCGTGAGGCCATACTCACGCATCCGGGGTCACCCGGCCCGAGTGGGCGCGGCGTGCGTCATCTGCATTACCTGTCACTGTAGAACACCTGCCGGAGGACGTGTCCCAGTCCGCTCAGCTGTTGCCGTCACCCGCTGGACGCTTCCTCGTCCGCGGCTGGCGCCTGCTCTACGGGCGCTGGCCCTTGCGCCCCGAGCGCTTCCCCGATAAGCCTCGAGGCTCTTTCATCCGCGCTGAACACTTTTTCGTCATCCACATCGCCGGTCACGGCCAGCGCGATCACCTCACGAAGCCGCTCGATGGGCACCACGCCCGCCCGGAGCAGCCGCGGCACCGTCCCGGTCAGGTCGACGATGGTGGACGCCATATCGCCGGGGCATGGCCCTCCGTCCAGGTAGACGGCGACCGATTCACCGAGTTTCTGCTCCGCCTCGGCGGCCGTCGTGGCCGACGGCTCGCCGGACTGGTTCGCGCTGCTCACCGCGAGCGGCCCGGTCCGCTTGAGCAGGTCCAGTGTGACCTGGTGCAACGGCATGCGGACCGCGACCGTGCCCTTGGTGTCGCCGAGATCCCAGACCAGAGAATGCCTGGCCCGGCAGACCAAGGTGAGCCCACCCGGCCAGAACTGGTCGATCAGGTCCTCGCCCGCGCTCCCGAAATCCTCCACGAGCGCGGCGGCGGCACGGACGGTCCCGACCAGCACCGGGGGCGGCGCCTGCCTGCCCCGTCCCTTCGCCGCCAGCAGGGACGTCACGGCGGCCGGGTCGAAGGCGTCCGCGGCCAGCCCGTACACCGTGTCGGTCGGCAGCACGACCAGCTCGCCCCTGCGCAACGCGGCCGCGGCCTCCTCGATGCCGAGGGCGCGGCCAGCCGCGTCCAAACAGTCAAACCTTGCGCTCATGAAGTTCATCTTTCCACTCTTCGGGCGGCTGGCCCGGCCACGTCGCGGTAACGAAGCGGTCCCGGCCCGCCAGGTCCCGATGGTTGCGGGTGTCCCGCCAGCCCCGCTCCTCGGGGAACACCCAGTAGACGGATGCACCCTGGGGAGCGCCATGCTCAACGGCGACGAGGCCGCCTGGGCGCAGCAACCGCCCCGCCACCCGCTCCACGACCCTGATGGCGTCCAGGCCGTCAGGGCCACCCCACAGCGCCGTCGCCGGGTCGTACTCGCCGACCTCGGGCGGCACGGACGCGCCGAACGGGATGTACGGGGGGTTGCTGATCACCAGGTCCACTGATCCGCTCAGCGCGTCCAGGGCACCGGCGAAATCGTCGCTGTGCAGGGTCACCCGCCCGGCCGTGTGCGGTGCGGAGGATGAGCAGCGCGCGATGTTCCGTTGCGCCCATATTCGTGCGAGGGGGTCCACCTCCACCGCATGCACCTGGGCCCGGGGCACCTCCTGGGCGATGGCGAGGGCGATCGCGGCGGAACCGGTGCCCAGGTCGGCCACCACGGGCTCGGCCACGTCCATCTCGGTGAGCCGGGTGATCGCCCAGCCGGTCATCACCTCGGTTTCCGGGCGGGGCACGAATACGCCCGGCCCGACCTCGAGATCCAGGTAGCGGAAGTAGGCGTGCCCGGTAATGTGCTGGAGCGGCTCGCGAGCCTCGCGGCGGGCGATCTCATCCCAGAACCGCGGATCGAAGTCCGTGTCGGGCACCCGGTGCAGCTCGCCGCGGGCGACGCCGTGCACGTGCGCGGCGATCAGCTCCGCGTCGGCACGGGGCGAATCCACACCCACCTCGGCCAGCCTGGCCGCCGCCACCGCGATCTCATCGAGCAGCAGGTTCATCGGCCGCCGCTGCTCTCTCTGACTGGTCCGCCTGCACCAGGGCGGTGATCACGGCGTCCAGGTCCCCGTCGATCACCTGATCCAGGTTGTAGGCCTTGAAGCCGACGCGGTGATCGGAGATCCGGTTCTCCGGGAAGTTGTAGGTCCGGACCCGCTGCGAGCGGTCCACGGTGGCTACCTGGCTGCGACGGTCGGCCGCGGCCTGAGCGTCCGCGTCGGCCTGCGCCTGGGCGAGCAGCCTGGCCCGCAGGATGCGCAGCGCCTGTTCCTTGTTCTGCAGCTGGCTCTTCTCGTTCTGGCAGGAGACCACGATCCCGGTCGGCACGTGGGTGATCCGCACGGCCGAGTCGGTGGTGTTCACGCTCTGCCCGCCAGGACCTGAGGAGCGGAACACATCCACCCGCAGGTCGTTCGGCTCGATGTGCACCTCGACGGGGTCGGCCTCGGGCATGACCAGCACGCCGGCGGCCGAGGTATGGATGCGCCCCTGTGACTCGGTGACCGGCACCCGCTGCACCCGGTGCACGCCGCCTTCGTACTTCAGCCGTGACCAGACGCCGGCTGGGGCCGGGGCCCGTCCGCCGGACTTGACCGCGACCGTCACATCCTTGTAGCCGCCGAGGCCGGTCGTGGTCGCGTCGAGGATCTCGGTCTTCCAGCCGCGGCGCTCCGCGTACCGCAGGTACATGCGGAGCAGGTCACCGGCGAACAGCGCGGACTCCTCGCCGCCCTCTCCGGCCTTCACCTGGAGGATGACGTCCTTGCCGTCGCTGCGGTCTCGCGGCACCAGGAGCGCGTTGATCTGGGTCTCGAGTTCCGCCCGGCGGCGGCCGAGTTGCTCGGCCTCCACGGCGAACGACGGGTCCTCCGGAGCGAGTTCCCGGGCTGTCTCCTCGTCGGCGACCGTCTGCTGCCACTCGTGATAGGCCTCCACAACATGGCTGAGCTCGCCGTAGCGCCTCGATAGCGCCCGGGCCCGATCCGGGTCCGCGTGCACGGCGGAATCGGCGAGGACACGCTCCAGTTCGGCATGCTCACTCGCCAGCTCACCGAGCCGGTCGAACACCGTTACTCACTCCTGCCTGCTGATTGCTGATTGCTGTGCTTACTTTGCTGTGCTTACTGCTACTGGCCCGTCGACGTCCAAGATCACCGCACCCGAAGCGCATGGCTGTGCCACACCGCCGGATACGGTGATCTGGAGGAACTACTTGCTGGAGCCGGCCTTCTCCGCGCCGTCGGCCGCCTTCTCGGTGCTTTCCTTGTCGGCGCCGCCGACTGCCTTCTTGCCGAACCGGCGCTCGAACCTGGCGACCCGGCCGCCCGTGTCGAGGATCTTCTGCTTGCCGGTGTAGAACGGGTGACATTCCGAGCAGACCTCGGAGTGGATGACGCCGTTCTTGGCCGTGCTGCGCGTGGTGAAGGTGTTCCCGCAGGTACAGGTGACTGTCGTCACCACGTAGTCAGGGTGAATACCAGGCTTCACGTTAATACTCCTGCCTCTGGCGGTCGCCGGGTCGCCGCAGGCGTGTAATGCCACGCCCGGGCGTGAACCGGTACCGCACTCTTTCGGCTTACTAGTGTGCCAGACCATCAAACATCCTCCGGGGCCTGGCCATTCCCCGCACCCCGGCCTCCGGAACGGCTACGGACTATGAGCTTACGGTCGTCTTCTGGACCTGGAGCAGGAACTCGGCGTTGCTCTTCGTCTCCCGCATCCGCTCCATGAGGACCTCAAGGGCCTGCTGCGGCTCCAGCGCGTGCAGCACCCGGCGAAGCTGCCAGACGATCTTCAGCTCCTCCGGGGTCATCAGGATCTCTTCCTTGCGGGTGCCGGACGCGTCCACGTCGATGGCGGGGAAGATCCGCTTGTCGGCAAGTTCGCGGCGGAGCCGTAGCTCCATGTTGCCGGTGCCCTTGAACTCCTCGAAGATGACCTCGTCCGCCCGCGACCCGGTCTCGATCAGGGCGGTGGCCAAGATGGTCAGCGAGCCGCCGTGCTCGATGTTGCGGGCCGCACCGAAGAACCGCTTCGGCGGGTAGAGGGCAGTGGAGTCGACGCCACCGGACATGATCCGGCCGCTGGCCGGCGCGGCCAGGTTGTACGCGCGCCCCAGGCGGGTGATCGAGTCCAGCAGCACGACCACATCGTGGCCCATCTCCACCAGGCGCTTGGCCCGCTCGATGGCCAGCTCCGCGACCGTGGTGTGATCCTCGGCCGGCCGGTCGAAGGTGGAGTGGATGACCTCGCCCTTGACCGAGCGCTGCATGTCGGTAACTTCCTCAGGCCGCTCGTCCACGAGGACGACCATGAGGTGGCACTCCGGGTTGTTCTTGGTGATCGCATTCGCGATGGCCTGCAGGATCATCGTCTTGCCCGCCTTCGGCGGCGACACGATGAGACCGCGCTGACCCTTGCCGATCGGGCTCACCAGGTCCATGATCCGGGTGGTCATCACCGTGGCATCGGTCTCCAGGCGGAGCCGGTCCTGCGGGTAGAGGGGGACCAGCTTGGAGAAGTCGGGCCGCCCGCGGGACTGCTCGGGGTCCAGGCCGTTGATCTTGTCGAGGCGGACCAGCGCGTTGAACTTCTCCCGGCGCTCGCCGTCCCGTGGCTGGCGCACCGCGCCCTCGATCACGTCCCCCTTGCGCAGGCCGTACCTGCGGACCTGGGAGAGCGACACGTACACGTCGTTGGATCCGGGCAGGTACCCGGTGGTGCGGATGAACCCGTAGTTGTCCAGGACATCCAGGATGCCGGCGATCGGGATGAGCACATCATCCTCGGCGATCACGGGCTCGGGCTCGCCCTGCGTGCCCCGCTCGCGGCGGCCACGGTTGCGGTTGCGGAACCTGTCCCGGTTCCTGCGACGGCTCGGGTCGTCATCGTCACCGCCGCGATCGGGTCCCTGCCCGCCGCTGTCACGCTGGCCGCGCTGGCCGCCGTCACGCTGACCGGCGGAATCGCGCTGCCCGCCACCGTCGCGCTGGCTGTTGTCCCGCTGGCCGCCGCCATCACGCTGGCTGTTGTCCCGCTGGTCATGGCGCTGCTCGCCCGCATCGCCGCCGCGCTGCTGGCCGTCCCGCCTGCCGTTGCGGCTCCGCTGCTCGCGGCGCTGGCCCTCGCCGCCCTGCTGGCCGTCGCCAGCGGGCGCGGTCACTCGGCCAACGCCGTCGCCCGCGGAGGCCCCGTTCGACCCGATCTCAGTGCCAACCACTGGGCCAACCACTGGACCGCCAGCCGCCGGCCGCTCAAAGCTGAGCTGGCCGCTGCCGGCGCCCGGGCCGGATTCGGCTGACTGGGCTGCGAGGCGAGGCTCGCCGCGCTGTGCTTCGCGCCCGCCCACGTCCCGGCCGCTCTCGTGCTGGCCACTGGCCGCGGGTGTGCCGCCGGCCAGACCGGACTGTCGTGATATGTCTGATTCCATGGCGTCCTGCTCACGGTGGCGGAGCGCGCCTGCTCCCGCGGACGTGCCCCGCTGGGCTGAGTTATCGAATGCCGAGCCCCCACCTCCGGAGGGCGCTCCGCTCCCGCTGCCCTGCTTCTCCTGGATCACCCCGATGAGCTGGCCCTTGCGCATCCGGGCGACGCCGGTAATGCCCATCGACTGTGCGAGCCGCTGCAGTTCGGGCAGCAGCATTCCGGAGAGCCCTGAGCCGCCACGGCGGGCGGTCCGGTCGGTCACCGTCTCACCGGCGGCGGCGCCTCGTGTCGGCGGCGCTCCGCTGGCCGCGGCCCCAGTGGCCGCGTCCTCCACGGTGCGCCCCTCAGGCGCGCCAGACTGCCCGGGCGATGCCTCAGAGACGCCCGAGGAGCCGGTGAAGATTTCGGTGGTGTCGCTCACGAGGGGTCCTTCCCAGGGAGCGGGCGGCGGCCGCGGTGGCGGCCGGTCGACCCGGTGTCACGACCCGGCGAATCGGCCGGGCCAGGTACTGCTTGGTGCGTCATTTCCCCATCGCCGTGCCATGCGCCCGCGCGCATTCTTCGTCCCGGGGCCTGGTCCGCGGCTCGCCGCCGCGGGTTCAGCGCGGACTCAGCGGCCAACGGGTAAGTGCCGGAACGAGACCAGCCAGCTGGGGAGGCCCACCCTGGTCCCCGGCCCTCTCCCGGCTCACCACGCCCTCCGCGTGTTGTGTGTACGCAGAAGAAGTAGTGATCTGAGAGTTGGCGGGGCGTCACTGGCCTTGCCCGGCGGTAAGGCCGGCCTCGCGGCAAGTGACGGGCGAGCACCTGGCCCCATGATGGGGTATCTGGTGCAGCACCCACCTTAACACTAAGAGAGCTCACGGCATTCCCTCAGAGTTGCCCGTGTGTCACGGAAGATGCTGGCCAATCCCGCGGAGACGGCCCCGCAGGACCGCGCGCGGCCGCTGAGCAGTTTCTGGGGGATGATCCGCCGCGCGCTGAGCTCACGGGCGTGCGCCTGGCACGGCGGTCTGGAGGGTAGCACCGTGCCTGTCGACGCCCAAGGGGCTTATATGCCATGGGATACCCGTTTCTCCCACGATTGAATCCACCAGGTCAGGCGCGGTTTCCGCGCCTGGGCCGAGCAACACGAGCACGGCCGGACCGGCGCCGGACACCGTCGCGGCCAGGCCGGCCGCCCGGAGCCGACGCAGCAAATCCGCGGTCGCCGGCATGACCGCGGCCCGGTATCGCTGATGCAGGAAGTCCTCGGTGGCATCGAAAAGCACCTCTGGTGAACTGGTGAGGGCGGCGATCAACAGAGCGCTGCGTCCCGCGTTGGCCGCAGCATCGCCGTGCGGGACGGTATCCGGCAGCACGCGCCGGGCCGTCTCGGTGGAAAGCACATCCCGCGGAACGCAGGCCACCGGGTCAATCCCGTCCAGCACAGCGAGCTTAGCCAGCCGCGGAACGGCCGGTGACCCCGCCCCGGGCGCTGCAGTCCAGGCAATGGTGAGGCCGCCGGCCAGGCAGGCCGCCACGTTGTCCAGGTGGCCCTCCAATTCGGCCGCGAACCGGAACACGGCATCGTCCGGCAGCCGGGCGGCACCGTCGATGACCAGCCCGCGGGCGGCCAGCACGCCGGTGACGATCGCAGCGGCCGACGAGCCGAGCCCCCGGCCGTGCGGAATCGCGTTGACGCAGCGCAGCCCGATTCCCGGCGGCTGCCCGCCGAGCAGGCCGAAGCCGGCGCGCATCGCGCGGACGACAAGGTGCCGCTCCCCCGCGGCAGCGGTGTCCGCGCCCTCGCCAGACACTTCGATGGCCAGGCCGCCGGGGGTCACCTGCGCCTCCACCACGTCGTACAGCGCCAGGGCCAGGCCGAGCGCGTCGAAGCCCGGGCCGAGGTTCGCACTGGTGGCCGGGGCGCGCACCACCACCGGTCCGTCGGCCCAGCGCGGCGCGCTCACGCGAGCCCTAGCGCGGACGCGGCGGCGGACGGGTCCGCGGCGATCGTCACCGGCGCGGGCGCGGCCGACACCGCCCAGTCCGGGTCCTTGAGCCCGTTGCCGGTGATCGTGCAGACGACCCGGGACCCCGCGGCGACCTGCCCGTTCTGGCACGCCTGGAGCAGCCCGGCCACGCCGGCCGCGGAGGCGAGCTCACCGAAAACCGCTTCCTGCTGGGCGAGTAGCCGGTAGGCGACCAGGATCTGCCGGTCGGTAACCGAGTCGATCAGGCCGCCGGACTCGTCCCGCGCCTGCTCAGCGAGGTGCCACGAGGCCGGATTGCCGATCCGGATCGCCGTCGCGATGGTCTGCGGGGCCAGCACCGGCTCGCCGCGGACGATGGGCGCCGCCCCGCTCGCCTGGAAGCCGAGCATTCGCGGCCTGCGGGTGGCCCGGCCGGCGTTCGCGTACTCGGTGTATCCCATCCAGTACGCGGCGATGTTGCCGGCGTTGCCGACCGGCAGGCAGTGCACGTCGGGCGCGTCACCGAGCGCCTCGACGATCTCGAAGGCAGCCGTTTTCTGGCCTTCCAGCCGGTCGGCGTTCACGGAGTTGACCAGGGCCACCGGGTAGTCGTTGGCCAGCTTGCGGGCGACTTCCAGGCAGTCGTCGAAGTTCCCGTCCACCTGCAGCAGCCGCGCGCCGTGCACCAGGGCCTGGGCCAGCTTTCCGAGAGCGATCTTGCCGCGCGGCACGAGCACCGCGCAGGTCATCCCCGCCCGGGCCGCGTAGGCGGCGGCACTGGCGCTGGTGTTGCCGGTGGAGGCGCAGATCACCGCGGTGGCGCCGCGACTGGCGGCCATGCTCACCGCGACCGTCATGCCGCGGTCCTTGAACGACCCGGTCGGGTTCGCGCCCTCAACCTTCAGGTACACCTCGCAACCGGTGCGGCCGGACAGCACCGGTGCGGGCAGCAGCGGCGTCGCTCCCTCCGCGAGGGTTATCACGGGGGCGTCGTCGGTCACCGGAAGCCGGTCCCGGTACTGGGCGATCACGCCCGGCCACGGCACGAACGAGGCGGAGGCATCGGCCGCGGACTTCACGCCGGCATTCACTGCTCCTCCTGTCCCTCGACCCGCATGACGCTCGCGACCGCGCGCACCACGCCCAGCGCTCCGAGGTCGTCCACGCAGCTCGCCAGCGCCGCGTCGGGCGCGGCGTGCGTCACGATCACCAACTGGGCGTCATCCCCCCTGGCCTCCTGGCGGGCGGCCCTGATCGATACGTCGTGCCGGGCGAAGGTCTCAGCCACCCGGGCGAGCACCCCCGGCCTGTCCGCGACATCCAGCGCAACGTGGTACCGGGTGCGCGCCTCGCCCATGGGCAGCACCGGCAGCTCAGCGTAAGTAGACGCGTCCGGGCCGCGGGTCCCGGCCAACCGGTTGCGCGCGACGGCCACGATGTCGCCGAGCACCGCGCTGGCCGTCGGCACCCCGCCGGCGCCCGCGCCGTAAAACATCAGCCTGCCGGCCGACTCGGCCTCCACGAAAACCGCGTTATAGGCCTCGCGTACCCCCGCGAGGGGGTGCTCGCGGGGGATCATCGCCGGATGGACGCGGACGGATACCCCACGCTCCCGCCGCTCGCAGATGGCGAGCAGCTTGACCACGTGGCCGAGGGCCCGCGCGCTGCCGATGTCCGCGGCGGTCACCCCGGTGATGCCTTCCCGGTGCACATCCGCGGCGGTCACCCGGGTGTGGAAGGCCAGCCCGGCCAGGATCGCCGCCTTCGCGGCGGCGTCGAAGCCCTCGATGTCCGCGGTCGGGTCGGGCTCGGCGTAGCCCAGCGCCTGCGCCTCCTCCAGCGCGTCGGCGAAGCCAGCCCCGGAAGTATCCATCCGGTCGAGGATGAAGTTGGTGGTGCCGTTGACGATGCCGAGCACGCGGCGCACGGCGTCGCCGGCCAGCGATTCGCGCAGCGGGCGCAGCAGCGGGATCGCGCCGGCCACCGCCGCCTCGTAGTACAGGTCCGCGCCGTTCTCGCGGGCGGCCTGGTGCAACGTCGCCCCGTCCTCGGCGAGCAGCGCCTTGTTGGCGGAGACCACTGACTTGCCGTTCTTCATCGCGGCCAGCAGCAGTGAGCGAACCGGCTCGATGCCGCCGATCACCTCGACCACGATGTCGGTCTCAGGGCGGGTGACCAGGTCCATGGCGTCGGAGGTGAGCAGCTCTGGCGGCACCGGCACGGCGCGGGCCCGGCCGGGCCGCCGTACCGCAACCCCGATAACCTCCAGCGGAGCACCGATCCGGGCGGCCAGGTCGTCTGCCTGCCGCTGCAGCAGCCGGAACACTTCAGAGCCCACTCCGCCGCAGCCCAGCAGGGCCACCCGCAACGTCCGCACTCCGGCTGGCCCCCTCCCGGTCAAGCCACTCCCTGTTATGCCAGTCTGCGTCAAGCCGCCCCGCGTCAAGCCCCCCCGCGTCAAACGGCCCTGGGTTGAACCGGGCTGGGTTGAACCGGGCTGCGTCGAACCGGACTGTGTCACCCGGCGTCCAGCCGGAGCAGGTCCTCGGCGGTCTCCCGGCGGAGCAGGACCCGGGCCGCGCCGTCACGGACCGCGACCACCGGCGGACGCGGCACGTGGTTGTAGTTGCTCGCCATGGACCGGCAGTACGCGCCGGTGGCCGCCACCGCGATCAGGTCCCCGGGGACCAGGTCGGCCGGCAGATAGGTGTCGCGGACCACGATGTCCCCACTCTCGCAGTGCCTGCCGACAATCCGCGACAGCATCGGCGGCGCGGCGGACTCGCGCGAAGCGAGGACGCAGGTGTACTCGGCGTCATACAGCGCCGTGCGGATGTTGTCGCTCATGCCGCCGTCCACGCTGACGTAGGTGCGCAACCCGTCTACGTTCTTCACCGTCCCGACCTCGTACAGCGTAACGGTGCCCGGCCCGGCGATGGCCCGGCCCGGTTCCACCGTCAGCCTCGGCACCGCCAGGCCTGCGGTCAGGCACTGGCTGTGCAAGATCTCGTTGAGGTTCTGGGCGATGAGCTTGACATCGGCGGGGTCGTCGTCGGGCGTGTACGCGATGCCCCACCCGCCGCCGAGGTCGAGCTCGGCAATCTCGACGCCATGCTCGTCGCGGATCCGCACCGCCAGGTCCAGCACCCGGCGGGCGGCCACCTCGAAGCCAGCCGTGTCGAAGATCTGTGACCCGATGTGCGAATGCAGGCCGGCCAGTTCGATCGTCGGGCAGGCGACGATCCGCCGCACCGCCTCGTCGGCATCGCCGGACGAGAGGGAGAAGCCGAACTTCTGATCGTCGTGGGCGGTCGCCACGAATTCGTGCGTGTGCGCCTCGACCCCGGTGGTCACCCGGACAAGCACTCTGGGGCGTGGCGCCTGCGCGGCGGTGCTCGCCGCTGCGGGCGGGCCGACCGCAGGCTCGGTGAGGTGGGCGAGCCGCGCGATCTCCTCGAACGAGTCCACCACGATGTGACCGACACCTGTCTCCAGCGCGCGGGCCAGCTCCCCGAGAAGCTTGTTGCTGCCGTGCAGGGTGATCATCGCGGGGTCCACCCCGGCCTGGAGGGCTACCTCGAGCTCGCCGCCGGTGCACACGTCCACGCCGAGCCCCTCCTCGCTGGCCCAGCGCAGCACCCCGCGGCAGCAGAACGCCTTGGCCGCGTAGAAGACCGCCGCGCCTTCGCCGAACGCCTCCCGGAACTCACCGCAGCGCTGCCGGAAGTCCGCCTCATCGCAGGCGAACAGCGGGGTGCCGAACTCCGCGGCGAGATCCCGCACGTCCATGCCGCCGATGGCGAGCACGCCACCGGCACGGCGTGCGGTGCGCGGCCAGATCTGCGGGTGCAGCGCGTTCAGGTCCGCCGGAGCGGCTCGCGGGTGCTCGGGCGGGAGCACGTCGGCGTGACGTGGTCCGGCCGGGTGAGCGACACGGCTCATGAAACTTTCCCCTGCTGGTCGGTGCTCGTTATCGTCATGCGGTACTCGGATCGATGCTGCGGGTGTCAAAGCCGGTCGGGCGCGGCCACGCCGAGCAGCCCCAGGCCTGCGCCCAGTGCCGCCCGGGCGGCGGCCGCCAGCCACAGCCGGGCCCTGGTGACCGGGCGGCCTGGGGGCTCATCCAGCAGCCCCGGCGGCACTGCCGGGCAGCTTTCCTGGCCGCCGAGGTAGGCCGCCGCCAGGTCCTCCAGGTAGCCGGTAAGCACATCCGGCCGCCCGCGGCGCGCGGCCCCGCCAACCCGTTCAGGCAGCCAGGACATCGCGTCGAGCAGCGCCCGCTCGCTAGGGTGCGCGAGCAGGTGCACCTCGGCGTCTGCCGCACTCCCCTTGTCCAGGCCGAGGTCAGCGGCCTGGCGCAGGGCGGAGGCGGCATGCGCGTGCGCGTACCGAACAGCATAGGCGGGATTGCCCAGATGCTGCTCCGCCGCCGCGCGTGCATCCACGGCGAGCCCGCCTGGCATCCAGCGGAGACGGCACAGCGCGTACCTGATGGCATCGGCGCCCGCGTAGTTGATCGAGTCCGAGACTGGGCCGCTGCTGGCTGTGGGCCGGGAATCCGCGGCTCGTGTCCGTTGCATCGGATCTGTCCATTGCACCTGGGCACCGGCTGCCGCCGCGAGCCGGCCAGTTACCTCGCTGACCAGCCATTGATACGCCTCGTCCCAGTTACGGGCCGTGGCCAGGTCGACGCCGCGGAGCGCTTCCAGCGCGGCTCCGCGGAGCGCGCCGCCGCGGGCGCAGGAGGGGCCGGCCTCCGCGATGCGGACGGCGAGCGCGGAGAGGGTTTCGGCGGTGACGGTTATCGTCAGGTAGCCGCCGCCGGTGACCGTCGCCTGGCTGATCTCACGCCGGGCCCGGAGGCGGGCCGCCAGCCTGCCGGCCAGGTCCCGGGGGGACAGGTCCGTGGGCCGGGCCAGCAGGAACGCGATCGTGGTGGCGTAGGTGCCTGGGCCGCCGCTAGCCCCGGGCGGGGCGGGTCGCCAGGTGCCCGCCGTGCTGAGGTTGCCGGTGCTGAGGTTGCCGGTGCTGGGGTTGCCGGTGGCGGTGGCAGCCCCGATGACCTCGGCGAGTGCCATGTCCAGGTCCCCGGTTATCACGCCGTGCAGGCTATCCGGGTTCCGGCCGCCGGGACGGGGCCGCAGCCCCGGGGGCGGATTAGGCCGGGCCCAGCTCGGGGGCGGCCGCTCCGCCGAACTGTCCCTCTGGCCGTCGCCGGGCCAGGTCCCGGACGATCCGGATCATCTCCGCCGGATCGAACGGCTTGGTCAGGTAGGCATCCACGCCGATCTCAAGGCCCCGGGTCTTGTCATCCTCCTGGGCCCGCGCTGTGATCAAGACCACTTTGATCCCGCACGTCTGGGGATTGCGCCGCAACTGACCAGCGGTAACCCAGCCATCCAACCTCGGCATCATCACGTCCAGCGTGATGACATCGGGGTCGATCGCGGCGACCTTGTCCAGGCAATCCTGCCCGTCCACAGCCGTCGCCACATCGAACCCTTCCAGGGTGAGGTTGACGGCGATGAGCTGTCTGATCACCTCATCGTCATCAACTACTAGCACGCGTCCGAGAGCCTGGGCCACGGGCGCGAGATTAGCGTGTCCGGACAACCTCGCGTGCCAGTATTCAGCGAGCTCTCAGCAGCATCACAGCGGCAGGCCTGCGGTGCTCCCCGTGCCTGATAGCCTTGCTGCGTCCTGTAGCCCCCGTAGCTCAGGGGATAGAGCAACGGCCTCCGGAGCCGTGTGCGCACGTTCGAATCGTGTCGGGGGCACCCATCATTAGCTGCGGAAACACCTCTTCCCGTGCGGTCGGGGCCACGGCCGGATCGGTGGCCAGCCGATAGATCGCGTTCTCGCCGAGGCGGAGCAGCTCAGTGTTGTCGCCCTGCAGCCAGGTCCGCTGCCAGACTTCGTTCAGTGTGGAAAGACCGGATGCCTCGCGGCAGAAGCCGCTGTGGTGAGCGGCGGGCACTGCGAGCCGATGAGCGTCAGGGCCGGGCCGCCGAGCGCCAGGAAAGGAAAGGCGACCACTGCGGCGAGGGCGACCGTGCCCGCCATCGCGCGGGGGCGGCTGAGCGGTGCGGATGCGCGGAGGAGACGCCTGATGCGGGTTCCCGTGGCGGATCCGCCGGCACCAAGCGCGAAGGGCGCGGTCACGGCGGGTGCACTCAGGGCCAGTAGTGCCTCGGCTACCGTCAGCCGGGGAGACGTCTTCGCGGCCGCGTCATCGGCCAGCAACTCGACCAGATGCGCGACCTGCTCGTGACCGTACCGGAATGCCAGAACACCGGGAAACGCCGATGCCAGGGACCCGGCCACCAGTACCAGCAGATGATGGCGACCCCGCTGGTGAGCCCGCTCGTGCGCGAGGACCGCAGTGAGCTGTGCGTCGTCCAGAGCTTCAATAGCTGCAGTGGTCAGCACGACCGGCTGGCGGGCTCCGGGCAGGCTGTACGCGGCAAGCTCGTTGTAATCGACCACCACGGCACCCAGTCGCTGGTCCGCGCGGCCAACGGCCCGCAGCTGGCGGCAATGCCGCTGACCGTCCCGCCTGGCAGTGGCCAGCATGCGGGCCAGGCACCAGCACACCCGGGCGGCCACGGCGACGGTCAGCACGACACCGGCGCCAGCTAGCGCTGCGCCGCCCGGGTGAGCATACCGGGCCCGAACGTCATGCTCGCAGGCGGCGAGCAGGCCGGCCAGGTGGTAGCTGACCCGCCCAGTTGGTACGACCAGCGCCAGCCCACCCAAGATCACCGAGCCGATGGCTGAACTGTTCAGCGCGAGCCAGGCGGCGATCGCGAGCCGGGGCGCCCGGTCCGTCCAGCCCGCCCGCGCCAGCCGTGAGACCCCAATGGTGAGCAGCAGCCAGGCATAACCGAGCAGGCACACTGCCGCGATCACTGGCGTTCCCCGGCCTGCTGTGCCTGTTCCAGGGCCTCGCGCAACTGCGCCGCTTCGTCTGGGCCAATCCTTTCGGCGAACCGGCGCAACGTGGCGGCCCGGTCCGAGCTGGCGGCGAGCACCTCACGCATCAGGCCAGCGGTGTAATCCGCCCGGGTGACCACGGCACGGTACCGGTAGGCCCGGCCGTCTTTCTCCCGCGCCAGCCAGCCTTTGCGGTAGAGGATCTCCACCACCGTCAGCACCGTGTTGTAGGCGCGCTCCGGGGTCAGCGTCCGCTGCACATCGCGCACCAGCAGCGGCTGCTCAGCAGACCAGATCCGGTCCATGATGGCGGCCTCCAGGTCGCCGAAGCTCCGCACGCTGCCCCTCCTGCCGTCCACAGACCCGCCTGAGTCACTCCGCTGGACCCGCGTGATGACCACGCGGACTCCGGCCGGACTTCGAGGCTCACAGACTTCCCGGGCCAGAACGCGGACACTATCACCTGAGCGGCATAGGGGCCGTCCTGGGCTCCGGGCGCTACCCCTCACGGCCGGGAAATGGTCACCGCCGAAGCTCGCGGGACAGCACAGCGCAAGGCCTCAGAAGCTGCACCTGGTGAATGTTGTCATCAACGCCCTGCGCCAGGGCCTGGGTGTTATAACCTAACCGTCTTAGGTTCTCGGTGTACGGTGCACTGCCTGTGTGCGCATGGGGATGGGCCATGTGGCAGAGGGATCGTCAGGTACGGGCTGCGGACCGCTGGGCCCGGCTGAATGCTGCGCCTGCGAAGCGCGCGGATGGGGGGCGGGTCGTGTGCTGGGTAATCTGGCCAATCGCGATGATGCGGTGCGGTTGTCCCGCAAGCTGCGCCGTGGGCAGGTAAAGCGGGTCATCGAGAAGGTCCGAGTCCGCGGCCCAGGCCGGGACCTGGTGCGCGGGGCCGAGGCCGATCCTTCGCTTGAGAAGGTGCAGCGGGATGAGACTCCCGCTGTGCGGCGCCGATGGCTCACCGTCGGGACCGATAGTAGCGAGGTTCCATTCCCCGAGCACGTGGCCTGCACCTGGCTGGCTGGCCGGCCCGGGCTGCGCGTGTCATCGCCGGGCTGCGGAACCGGCGTCTGGGAGATCGCCTGGGCCCGGCTGGGCGCGTTCGGGAACATCACCGGGATAGCCATCTCCCCGGAGCAGATTGACCGCGCCACCTGGTCCCTTCGCTCTCGGCCTGCAGATCCTCTGGAAGATCTGGCCCGCGGTCTTCCGGGGGGCACGGGCGTACTGACTGACAGACAGGTGCCAGGCGTCAGCTGCCAGGCATGATCACAATGGGATGGCACACGTGGCCAACAACCGAATCACGACGGTTCTCGCGGCTGATGACCGCTTCAGCCGACCGCTGGCCGCGACGGTCGCCTCGATCGTCTCCCAGCTGAGTCCTGGGCGCGAGCTGGACCTGTACCTGTGTGACATGGGGATCACCGCCCAGAACCGGGAGATGATCTCCGCGGCCGCCGCCCGGCCCGAGGTCCGGCTCCACTGGGTGACGGCGCTGGGGGAGAAGGTCGGGCACCTCCCCGAGGCCGTGCCCGGCATCTCCCGGGCCGCCTACGCCCGGCTGTTCATCCCCTCCGTGCTGCCACCCGGCCTGGACCAGGCCCTGTACCTCGATAGCGACCTCATCGTCCGGCGGTGCGTCGGCGAGCTGTTCGACTCCCCGCTGGGCGATTTCGCCGCGCGGGCCGTAGCTGACGCGGGCTCCCCCTACGTCTCCTCGCTCCACGGCGTGCCCTACTGGTCCCGGTACGGGCGGCGCGCCGACGAGGTCAACTTCAACTCCGGCGTGCTCCTGCTGAATCTGCCCGCCTGGCGCGAGGAGGACATCACCGGGGCAGCCGTGGCCTATCTCACCGACGGACGGCACCAGTTCCTGGTCGACCAGGAAGCGATCAACGCCGTCCTGCCCGGCAGGATCGGCCAGCTCGACCCGCACTGGAACGTGCAGACCGAGCACTTCCAGCCGTCCCACCAGGCGACGCTGCCCCTTGACGAGGAGCAGCTCGCCGAGGTGGTCAAGGATCCGTGGATCGTGCATTTCACCACGGCGGTGAAGGCGTGGAGCTACGAGTGCACGCACCCCTTCCGCGACGACTGGTTCGCCAGCCTTGACCAGACCCCGTACCGGGGATGGCGCCCCAGCCGCGCCGCATATCTCGCGGGTCAGGCCCGCGGCATCGCCAAACGCGCCAAACAGCGGGTGCGCGAGTAGCGGGAGGGCGGCAGCACCTCCGCTGGGCGCGCACGTTCGAATCGTGTCGGGGGCACACTCTGTGGCCTGCTGAAACACCCTTTCCTGCTGAGCAGGATCGGGTTGTGCGGCCAATTATGTGCATGTCAGCTGACGATGCGAAACGCCACCGGCTGACACCTTGATCACTAAGACGGGATCCAGCCTGCTCACCAAAGGTTCACCAACGGCGTTGAACCGTGCGCGTGCGCCATACGTGAATTAACTGGTGCGCGCGCGGGAGCGTCACAAGGGCGTGGACTCGCGCCGAGCGAAAGGGTACCGATGACTCGACGCATGTTCCGTCACTCGAACTCGACGTTGCTGCGGACCTTAAGGAGCAGCCGAGCACGGCGGTGGTCAGCAGCCACCGTGGTAACAGCGGGAACGTTGATCACGATGGCGGCGGGCACCCTGCCGGCGGGCGCCTCGCCCGCTGATGGGCACCAGTCCAGTTTCCGCCAGGTCAACCTGGTATCCGACGTCCTTGGCGCCGCCCAGTTGCTGGACGCGGACCTGGTCAATGCCTGGGGTCTGGCTGCCTCGCCGGGCACGGACGCCGCCCCGGGCTCGCCGTTGTGGGTGTCAGACAACGGCTCCGACAAGTCCACCCTGTACTCCTCGGGCACCGCTACCTCGGTGACCAAGGCCGGCCTGATCGTGAATATCACCTCTGGTGCCCCGACCGGTCAGGTGTTCAACCCGGACAGCACCGCGTTCATCGTCCACGACGCCAGCGGGCACTCAGGGTCGGCGCCATTCATCTTCGACACGGAAAACGGCACGATCGACGCCTGGAACTCGGGCGTCGGGGCGACCGCCCCCGGGCCGTCTACAAACACTGAGGTACCCGTAGACAACGGCGCGAACGCCGTCTACAAAGGCCTCGCCACCGCGCAGGCGTCCGATGGCCACACCTATCTTTACGCCGCCAACTTCCGGTCCGGGCGGGTCGAGGCCTACAACGCCAACTTCAAGCCGGTCGAGCTGCCCGGCGGCCTGTTCGTGGATACCCGGATCCCGGCTGGCTACGCGCCCTTCAACGTTCAGGAGCTCGCGGGCCAGCTGTACGTGAGCTACGCCAAGCAAGACGCCACCCTGCATGACGACGTGGCCGGGGCTGGCCACGGCTTCGTGGACGTCTTCACCAACGACGGCGCCTTCGTCAAGCGCCTCGTGACACGTGGCCAGCTGAACTCGCCATGGGGACTGGCCCTGGCACCGGCCGGTTTCGGCAGCTTCGGTGGCGACCTGCTGGTCGGGAACTTCGGTGACGGTCACATCAACGTCTACAACCCGAACACCGGCTCGCATGTCGGCGACCTGCGCCAGGCGAACGGGCGGCCGATCGTCATCGATGGCCTGTGGGGTCTGCGCTTCGGCAACGGGAACGCCGCCAAGACAGGCGAGCTGATCTTCTCCGCCGGACCCAATGGCGAGGCGCATGGGCTGCTAGGGAAGATCGTCGTGGCCGGCTAATAGAACCCGGTTACCAGCAGTCCGATCACCGTGCCCTCAAGAATGCGGCAGCGGGTGGCTGGCCGTCATTGACGGCCCGCCACAGGGGTGTGTGGCGGAGCGTCCCCGGGCAGCTGGCGCTATCATGGGATATCACTGGGAGGCGGAGATGACCGACATGCTGATCCGCGATGTTCCTGATGACGTCATCGCAGCGGTCGATGCGCATGCTGGCCGCCTGGGGCTGTCGCGCAGTGAGTACGTGCGCCGGCGCCTGGCCCAGGACGCCGCGACTCCTGGTTCCCCGGTCAGCGTGCAGGATCTGGCGCGGTTTGCCGACGTCTTCAGTGATCTGGCCGATCTGGAGGTGATGTCACGGGCATGGCAGTGACGACGTGGCTGATCGACAAGTCCGCACTCGTCCGCCTCGGCGCTAGCCCGGACGCCGCTGGGTGGGCGAAGCGGATCGAGCGCGGGCTGGTGCGGATCACGACTGTCACCCGCCTGGAGGCCGGCTACTCCGCCCGGTCGGGGCCGGACCTGCGAGCCGGGCTCCGGCAGCCGCCGCTGGCATCGATGCCGGTCGAGCACCTGACACCGGCAATCGAAACCCGGGCGGTTGAGATCCTCACGCTGCTAGCCGACCGGGGCCAGCACCGCGTTCCCTCAGTGCCCGACCTGATTATTGCGGCGACCGCGGAACTCGCCGGGCTCACAGTCCTGCACCTCGATAAGGACTTCGAGGTAATAGCCGAGATCACCGGGCAGCCCACCGAGCGCCTGAACATGAAGTGAGACCTGGGCGGGACGTGATGGACCACCTGCTGCGTGCGCGCTCCAGGCCGCCGTTCGGCGTGGCCTGACGAGTGTGACGGCTTCGCCGGCGGTAGCGCGTGCCCGGGGTCGCTGGTTTAGTGGAGTCATGGGTACTGATGACGTGATGCCCTCAGCTGCTCAGGTCCAAGCGGCCGCCGACGGCCGGGCGACTCACCCCGCGGAGCCGCATGCTGGCGGGACCGCGGGGCGCTTGAACTGGTTGCGGGCTGCGGTGCTGGGAGCCAACGACGGGATCGTGTCGGTGGCCGGCATTGTCGTCGGGGTGGCGGGCGCCACTTCTGCCCGCGGCCCTATCTTCACCGCCGGGCTGGCCGGGCTGGTCGCCGGGGCGGTGTCGATGGCGCTGGGTGAGTACGTGTCGGTCTCCAGCCAGCGCGATAGCGAGCTCGCACAGATGACTCAGGAGAAACGTGAACTCGCCGACACCCCGGAAGCCGAACTGGCCGAGTTGACCGCACTGTACGAAGCCAAGGGCCTTTCCGCGTCCACCGCCCGCACCGTCGCTACTGAGCTGACCGCCCAGAACGCCCTGAGTGCCCACCTCGACGCTGAACTGCACATCGACCCCGATGACCTCGCCCGGCCCGTGCAGGCCGCCGCCGCGTCGGCGCTGTCATTTACATCCGGCGCGCTGCTACCGCTGCTGGCCATCCTGCTCCCCCCAGCCGCGCTCCGGGTGCCGGTCACTTTTGTCGCCGTCCTGATCGCTCTCGGTCTGGCGGGTGCCCTCAGCGCCCGCATCGGCGACAGCAACATCCGCCGTGCCGTCCTTCGAGTGGTCATCGGCGGAGCGCTCGGACTGGCCTTCACCTACGGTGTCGGACACCTGTTCGGCACCGCCATCGGCTGATCAAACCAGCCGACCGGCTGTCGGCTCCGGCTGCTACCTGGCAGGGCCGTGCTAGTCACAGCACGGCGCCTCGCGGAGCCACCTCAAGGGCGGCAACGCCCCGGCCGTACAGGACTAGCAGCCGGTCACCGTGCGTGCAGCGCAGTATCCCGGCATCCTCCGCGAGGGCAGAGATGACGTGCTCAAGGACCTCGTCCTCGGCGAGGATGCCGGGTTCCTCGTACGTAACATCCAGGTGATCACCACCAGTGAGCCGGACGCGCAGCACAATCTCTGCCATGGCCATGCACTCTAGACCGTCTCATCGCTCATGAGGGAGGACGATATTGAGTGGCGAAGGAGATTGAATGAAGAGCCGTGCATATGCAGCGGGCGCTGCGGTCATCGGCAGTGCGGCGACTGCCTACATCCTCGTCGGCAGGCCGAGGCAGCTCGGCTGGGGTACGACCGATGAAGAAGCCGGCGCCACCCTCGCCGGCGATGACCTGATCCCGGCCCCCGACCTGGTGGCAACCCGGGCCATTACCGTCCATGCGCCGCCAGGTCAGATCTGGCCGTGGATCGCCCAGCTCGGGCAGGGGCGGGGCGGCTTCTATAGCTATGACGCACTTGAGAACCTGATCGGCTGCGACATCCGCAGCGTGGACCGCATCGTTTCAGAGTGGCAGGACGTCAAGGTCGGGGACGAGGTCAAGCTCGCCCCGGAGGTTGGGCTGGGTGTAACTGTTGTGGAGCAGGGCCGGGCGCTGGTCCTCCGCGGTGGCGTCCCCATAGGCACAGCACCGCCGCCGTACGACTTCACCTGGGCCTTTGCCTTGAGAGAGCAGCCGGGGGGGACAACGCGCGTGCTGGTGCGCGAGCGATACGCGTACTCGCGGTGGTGGGCTCGGCTGCTCGTCGAACCTGTGGCCGGGGTCAGCTTCCTGATGACGCAGCGGATGCTGCGCGGCATCAGGGACCGCGCCGAACGGGACGGCGGCCCAGCGGTTTGAAACGGGCGCAGGGACCAGCCTGGCCAAGAGCCCCGCGGATTTCCCGGCGGGATCCCAGTCCGGCAAGGTCGGCACCCGGCAATCGCGACCGCAGACATCCACACGATCTGCGACAGGACCGGCCGGAACTTACCGGGGACCAGTTGTCAGGTTCGTGGTGGCGCTGAGGCCCATGAACCATCGGTGTGCCCAGATGCACAACCCGGGCCACGCCAGCACCGCCGCGCTGGCCCGCAACTCCTCCAGCCGCCTGCCGCCGCCCGGCCCGGTCGCTGCGCCCATGACCCCGTCAGTGGCCATGACCACGACCACCCGGTTACCCTCGGCCGCCAGCCCCGCCAGGGTGCTACCCGTCAGCAGCACCTCATCGTCCGGATGGGCATGGAACGCAAGAACCGTCGCCACAGTGACCATCCTCGCCCTGCCCACGACCATCCTCGCCCTGGCCACGCCGAGCGCGCCCGTCAGCGTCGCCAGATTCCAGGTGAGGTAGAGGGCTCGCCAGCGACAGGGCCGCGGCGCCGGCCGCCTCAGCTCACTCCGGCCGCGCTGTTACTCCTTGGCCGGGGCGGCACTCTCCGCAGTGCCGGGCTCTGGCTTGCGCTCCTCAGCGTTCTTCAGCTCGATGATGGTGAAGCTCCTGGTCACGCCGGATGATGGACGAGCAATGATCTTGTGGATAGACAAGGTATCCTCCTCGCAAAACCGGGAAATGGCCGCAGCATTGGCAATCATCCCGCTACCGGACTAGTCCATGTAATCTACCAGCGGTACAGATGCTCGGTGTATCCCGCACTGCCCGGGGCCGATGAAGTGATCGCCATCAATGGCCGGGAAACCTGGGCCGGGCAAGGAAGGCGGAATGGCCGCTCAGCCGCAGCACACGGATTACCGCCGGGGCCGGCGGAAAGGGCCTGGGTGACGGGCGGGCCGAGGGTCGGGGACGCGTTCGGCGAGATGCTGCTCGCGGAACTGGAGACCAGGCAAGCTGGCGGCGGCGGCTCCGTCCCCGAGATCGTCGAGCGCGACGACGGGTTCATCCGCGCCGCGTCACCGTCGCGTTACTTCGCCGAGCCGGCCGAGTGGGCGCCCTTCGAGCGCAGGGCGCTCGACCTGGCTACGGGCCGGGTCATCGATATTGGCTGCGGTGCGGGCCGGTTCGCGCTCGCCATGCAGGAACGCGGGGCCGCGGTCACGGCGCTTGACATCTCGCCCGGTGCCGTAGAGGTCACCCGCCGCAGGGGCGTGCGCGACGTTGTGCTCGCGAGCGCGCAGGATGGCGTTCCCGGCCGCGCGGCCTACGACACCTTCCTGCTGATGGGCGAAAATCTGGGCTTGATCGGGGGCCGCGTCTCAGCAGCGGCCTTCCTGGCTGGGCTGGCCAAGGTCGCCAGTCCCGCGGCCCGGATCATTGGCCACGGGGCCGACCCGCACGAGACCGATGACCCCGTCCACGTCCGCTACCGGGAGCGCAACCACGCGACCGGCGCGATGGGCGGGCAAATGACCATTCGCGTCCGGCACCGCGACCTGGCCACCGAGTGGTTCCCATACCTGCTGTGCTCCCCCGCTGAGCTGGCTGGGCTCGCGGCCGGCACACCGTGGGGACTGACCGACGTCGAGCGCGTGGATCAGGTGAACTATCTGGCTGTCCTGACCCGTCGATGAGCGGCCGCCCGGGTGCCCGGGGGCGGGCCGTCAGGACGGCGTGCTCTGCTCCCCAGACGCGCCAGGTGAGGGCAGCATTCGGATGAGGACGGCGAGGGCGGCCAGCACGCCCACTGCCGCAACCACGAACGTGGTCCGCGGCCCCAGTGCCACGATGACCGGCGTCGCGACCGCATAGGCGACGATCTGCCCCGCGTAGAGCGCAGCGTAGACGGTACCGAACACCATTCCGAGCCGCTCATCAGGCGCCGACTCCTGCAGCAGCGTGTCCACCCCGATGTTCTCCATGCCGTTCCCGGCGCCCGCGGCCAGCTGCGCGCCGATCCCGGCCGCCAGGCCCGGCGCCAGGCCAGTGGCCAGTGTCCCTACGCCGAACAGGCCTTCGCCGCCGAACAGCAGCGCCCGCGGCGTCAGCCGGCGCCGCATGACCGACACGGCCAGCGGCGCGCCGACCATGCCGGCACTGAACGCCGTCACCACCCACGCATAAGTACCCGCGCTGGCGTGAAACCCCTGGCGCACCAGGAAGATGAGCGCCGCGTTATCCAGCGAGGCGAAGCCCACGCCCGGCAGGAGCATGATCGCGAGGGTGCGGGCCACCGGGTTCCGCCACACGTCGCCGAGGCCTAGCCTCGCCTGCCCCAGAAGCGTCACCGGATGTCCAGCGCCGCTCGCCCCAGCGCCGCTCGCCCCAGCGCCGCTCGCCCCAGCGCCGCTCGCCCCGGCGCCCCTCGCACTGGCGCGACTGGCTCCCGTGCCGCTGCGCAGGCCAGGAATCCCCAGGGTGAGCAGTGCGGATAGTAAGAACGTGCCGGCGTTGACAATCAGCGCCAGCCCGGGACCGCCGACCGCGAGCAGAATCCCACCGAGCGCCGGGCCCACCGCAAGCGCCGTATTCGAGCCCGTCGCCAAAAGCGCGTTGGCCCGGGCCAGGTTCTCGCGGCCGACGATCAGAGGGATATTGCCCCGGCCGGCCGGCAGGTACGCCGTGGCGAACAGCGTGGCGATCAAGACAAGGACAACCACGGCAGGCCACCACCGCACCCAGGCCAGCGCCGCGAACAGCAGCGCCTGCGCCAGGTCGCAGGACACCATCAGCCTCATGTTGTCCGAGCGGTCCGCGATCGCTCCGGCGAGCGGGCCGAGCAGGCGCGGCAGGGTAAACGCGAGCAGCAGGATACTGATTCCGGCCGCGCCGCCGCCGAGCCGGTACACCAGCACGGTGAGCGCGACCCGGGCGATCTGGGTTCCCGCGAGCGAGACCGTGCGACCGCCCCAGAACAGCCGGAACCCGCGGCTCCGGGCGAGCAAGCTCTGGGACACGGCGCCTCATCTCAGTCCCTGCGGTGCGTGCCCGGTTCTGGTTACCCGGGTGCGGCTCCGGCACGTCTACGGCATCGTAAAGGACCCGCGCCGCCGGGTGTCATCAGGATCCGGGCGCGCAGATCAGGCGGGATGCGGCCGGTGCAGCGACGCGGCGATGTGCGCCATCCTGAGGTCGAACAGGGCACTGCGGTCGGTGAGCTGCGGTGGAACGTGCCCGATCAGTTCGAGGGTGATCGCGCCGTGCAGCTGCGCAAAGCCGATCATGCAGGCCGCGAGCGCGCCGTCGGGCAGGTCGCCGATGCCGTCCGTCGTCTCGCGCCAGGCGGCCAGCTGTCCGCGCAGCGGCGCCGGCGTCGCAGCCTCAATCCGTTCAGTGTCGACGTCACCGTTAGCGACGGCATTTCGCATCATCGCGAAGAGCACGGCGGCAACGCTCGACATCGCCTGACGGGCCTGTAGGTGTCCGCTCCCGGCCGCGCCGCCGGTGTGCCCGTAGAGCAGCAAATACTCCGACGCAGACGCCGTCATGCCCAGGTCTCGGGCAATCGCGCGCAGGGAGATCCCGGCCGGGCCGCTGCTGGCTAACTGGCGGCGGGCTGTTGCCTTGATGTCGTCGGTCGTCTCCTGCTTGCGGCGGTCACGCCGGCTCAGATGCGGTTGCGGGGAATCCGGCCTGGCCACCAGCACAGCATGCCGCGGTGTTTTGAGCACCGTCAAGTTTTTGCCCGCTTGCCACGATGGCTTCATGCCGCCAGACTTTCAGGCAGACAGGCAGCCGTGTTGTGCTCCCATCTGGCGTTTGGCTCCGGACCCCGGCCTTTTCCGCTTGGCCAGCGCGCCGCCTGCACTGCCGGAGTCCGTCAGCCAGCGCATCGCCGGGGAGACCGTCGTGTCACGCACACTGGTGCCTGTTTGCTGTGTTAGCACCACGCCGGCTCGCGGCGCTGGGTCATGAGTATGCCGACCGTAGTCGACGCCATTGTCCACCGCCGGCGCTGGTGGATCCTGTCGGTCTTGTGCCTGAGCGTCCTGCTCGCGGTCGTGGACAACACGATCGTCAACGTCGCGCTGCCGACCATGAGCCGGCAGCTGTCGGCTTCCACGCAGGGCCTGCAGTGGATCGTTGACGCCTACTCCCTGGCCTTCGCGGGATTGCTGCTGGTCGCCGGGAACCTCGGCGACCGGATCGGGCGGCGCCGTGTCCTTCAGGCCGGCCTGGTGCTGTTCGCGCTGACCTCGGTCGGCGCCGCGCTGTCCCGGACCACCGGCGAGCTGATCTCGGCCCGGGCCGCGATGGGCGCCGCCGCGGCGCTGATTTACCCCGCTACTCTCGCGCTGCTGACCACCACCTTTGCCGACACCCGCGAGCGCGCCACGGCCATCGGCATCTGGTCGGCCGTCTCGGGCCTGGCCGTGGCCATCGGGCCGGTAAGCGGCGGCCTGCTGCTGCTGCATTTCTCCTGGAGCTCGGTCTTCTATGTCAACGTGCCCGTCGTGGTCATCGCCCTGGCCGCCGGCGCCTGGCTGCTCCCGGAGTCACGCGACAGCCACGCCGGCCGCTTCGACCCGCTCGGCGCGGTCCTGTCGGTCGCGGGCGCCGGGCTGCTGGTCTGGACGGTGATCGAGGCCCCCCGGCACGGCTGGACATCGCCAACCACGCTGGCCGGCTTCACCGGGACGGCCGTGATCCTGGCCGGCTTCGCGTTCTGGGAGGTCCGCCGGCCCGACCCGATGCTCGACGTACGGCTGTTCGCCAACGCTCGCTTCTCGGCCGCCAGCGGCGCGATCGCGCTGGCCTTCTTCGGGCTTTTCGGGTTCATTTTCCTCATCACCCAGTACTTCCAGGTGGTGCGCGGGTACGACACGCTCCGCGCAGGCGTGGCCACGCTCCCGTTCGCCGTGGTTACCGGCGCGATGTCACCGGCCGCGATCGGGATCATGAAGCGAATCGGGACGAAGATCGTTGTGGCTGGTGGGCTGGTGTTCATGAGTGCCGGATTCGTGGTCGCGGCGGGCGTAGGAGTCGACTCCGCCTACTGGGGCCGGATCATCATCTCGATGACACTCATGGCGGCCGGGCTGGCCCTGACGTCGAGCCCGGCCACCGATGCCATCATGGGCGCGGTCTTGCCCGAGAAGGCCGGGGCCGGATCGGCCGTGAACGACATGACCCGCGAGCTCGGCGGTACCCTCGGCGTGGCCGTGGTTGGCTCGGTGATGGCCTCGGTCTACGGCCCCCACGTGCTGCGCTCGCTGACGAGCCTGGGTGCCCCGCCCGCCGCCGCAGCCGCTGCCCGGCAGTCAGTGGTCGCCGGGCTCAGCACTGCTGCGCACCTGCCTCCCGCCCTCCAGGCCGCGGCCGCGCAGGCCGCACGGCAGGCGTTCGTGGACGGGCTATCGGCGGGTTCACTGGTGGCCGCGGCGGGCACCGCCGCAGCAGCAGCCGCGGCCCTGATCTTTCTCCCGGCACGTGCCAACGCACCCCGTCCGGGCAGTACAGCCGCCCCGGTGCTGACCGGGCGCCGGCCTACATGACCGGCATCGCGGAGACGTGCAGGCCCGGAAGGAGCCAGGGGAACCAGATCGCCAGGACGCCGATCGCCACCAGTACCATCCCGGCCGCCTGGCCGAGTGGCTTGCCATAGCGCCAGAGCTTCTCGGCGAAGATGACCACCGCCAGTGCCGCCATGACGGCCACGTTCATCACGCCGACCGCGATCAGCACGATCATCAGGCCCCAGCAGCACCCGACGCACGTCGCTCCGTGATGGAGGCCGACACGCAGGTCGCGGCCCCGGCCCCGGAAACCTACGTAGTACATAAACGCGCCGATCGGCGAGCGGCAATGACGGAGGCACCAGTCCTTCCAGGGGGTGAGCTCGTAGGTGCCCGCAGCGATGAAGATCGCCACGCCGAGCCATTGCGCCGCTGTCGGGGACGCCATGACGAGCCGCCTGGCTCCGGCCAGGGCCGCGAAGGCGACAGCCCCGCAGGCAGCCCAGGCCAGGAGGTAACCGCTGAGGAACAGGCTCATGCGCATGACGCGCCGGGGGCCGGTCGAGACGCCGCTGATCGAACGGGTCCAGAGCACGGCGACCGGCGCGGCAGACGGCAGCATCATCGCGGCCATCATCAGTACCCACAGCCCGAGGAAAGGCAGCAACGTCAGGCCCATCGTTCCCGGCCCGTTGCCCATGCTCCGGGCCTGCGCGACGGTGATCGCCCACGCCGCAGCGGCAAGCGCCGCGACCGCGATCCACGGCAGGGCGAGCTGGCGCGGCGGGAGGGTCTGCACGGGCCGCGGGCCGACGGCCGGGCCAGCCTGGTCAGCCATGGCCGGGTCTCTGGTCAGCCTTCGTACCGGAAGTCCGTGACGAAGCTGTTAGTTCCCGAGAAATCCGCGCTCCAGTGGCCGTGGTAGCTCACGTCTTTCGACGTGGCCTGCCGGACAGGCTGCGTGACCGCGCCGAACGGCGCGTTCGCGATCACGGCCGGGCTCTCACCATCCATCCCGACGAGCTGGTCGCTGCTCATCGAAAGAGTGCCCGCGACTTCAGCGTGCAGCGAGCCGTTCGACTTCTCAAACGTGATCGTGGCCGGTGCCACCCCGGCGATCTCGCCTATCAGCGGGCCGAGGCCAGCGAGGTAGCCACCGGCGCCCCCGGAGAAGACAGCGCCCAGGGCTTCGGACTGCCCGGCGGAGGCGCGGTCGTCCAGATACAGGGCCACCTTCCAGCCGCCGTCGGTCATCCGCTTCGGCGAGTGGACGGCCATGACCGCGTTGAGGCCAGAGAGGTCCACATCGTCCTTGCTGCCGCTGGTGACGTGCCAGGCCAGCAACACGTCGCAGTTGTCCTGGGTGGCGGCCCCAAGCCAAACGCAGTTGCAGCTGACATCACAGTTGCACACCTCGAAGTAGTCGCCTTCGACTGAGAAGCTCACAACATTCCCTCCCCCGCCCTGGCTCGGTGCGGTCCACCAAGCGCACGGCACATACCCTCGGGTGATACCACCACGTCGTGCTGACGCGCAAGACCCCGCGAAGGTCAGGCGTGGGCGGTTTCAGCCAGGAAGCTGGCGCTGGCGCTCTTCGAGCTGGCGTCCATATCTGTCACGCTGGATCACGCCGTGGCCTCTAGAGGAATTGCGTGAGCGACAAGGTGCTGCCGTCGGGATCGGCGAACCATGCGACCTTGTCGCCGCCCGGCGTTGTCCAGATACCGTTTTCGTCCTGGTCCATGCCGTCGTACGTCTTGAACACGACGCCTTTCGCCGCGAGACCCTGGACTGTGGCTTCGATGTCCGAGACCCGCCAGCCGAGCACGGTGTAACCGGCGCGGGAGACTTCAGAGACTGCCGTGACCCGCAACATTGTGCCGTGAGCGTCAAATACGCACGCGAAGTCGTTGTCCTCGACGACCGGCAAGCCGAGCTTGTGCTCGTAGAACGCTCGTGCTCGTGGGAGGTCGCTCGCTGCTGCGAAGGCGACCACATCGCTCGACTCCAACATCTCATCTCCTGTCCGCTTACCGACCCAGGCCTCGCGACCTGGGAGCTAGGTGGTATGGCCGGGGACGAGCGGCCGGCCGAGCCCGAGAGCACCGACGCGGAGTCGTATGAATTCATGGCAGGCGAGGTCACCGCACTCGCAGATGAACGGGCGCACCACCGCTTCGGGATCACCGTCGGCCCACGGCCGGGCGTGGTAGCCATACACCTGAGCCGCTATCGCCTCGTTGGCCTCGCGCCGCAGCGCCCGGCGCTCGCCGGCTTCTTCGGCGCGTGGGCCACGGGCCAGCGCGTCGCCGAATATTCCAGCAACGGTCTCGGCGATCTCCGCGATGCATCTTGACCCGTCGACCGGGACGATGTGAGCGCCGTGATCATTCGCCTCCCGCTCGATCAGCCGCCTGAGCGCGGCATACAGCCTGGCCGGGCCTTGAGGCGTCCCCTGCGCACGAAGCCGCTCGCGCTGAAACTCCCGGCTGGGTACCAGCCACGCCGCCTGCGAGCGCATCGCGATGCCGACGGAGATAGCGGACGCGGGCAGCGTGGACCCTTCAGCGACGATCAGCGGCGAGGCGGGCAGCGCCGCCAGGTCATCGACAACCATCGCGCCACGCTCCCGGTGCAGCGACATCTCGACCATGCCGGTCACGGTGGCGCGCTCCCAGCGTTCCACAGAAGTCAGCGCTTCCCAGCGGTGCGCAGCCTCGTGACCAGCAGCCAAAGCCCGACCACGATGCAGCCAAGTCCGAGTGTCAGCACTGTAAAGCCGTAGGCCGTGACGGCAGGCCAGCCAGGTCGCCACGGTCGTCTTCCCCGACGCAGGCGGGCCGCCCACCCAGAGCACATGCTGCACGAATCCAACGTAAGCCGCTTTCCGGCAGTGGCCATGCAGCTGACACGGCGCTGCGCGACAACGGCACCCGCGCAGGCCCGATTCAGATGATGAACAGTGCTATCGCGGCATACTGGCATGCGGCGGCGGCGCAGACATAGGTGTGGAAAACCTCGTGGTAGCCGAACACGGATGGGCAGGGGTCAGGCCACCGGCGATGGTAGGAGATCGCCCCGGCCGTGTAGAGCAGGCCACCGGCGAGCATCAGCGCGGCCGGCACGATGCCGGCATGGATCCACACTCCGGGCAGCCCAAGGCCGGCTACCCAGCCCAGCCCGACGAACGTCCCCCCGACCACGAGTTCTGGTGCGTTCATCCACGCCATGTGGATCACGGCTGCGGTCAGGGTAAGTGTCCACAGCACGATCAGGCAGACCAGTCCGAAGGCACCACGCGCAGCGAGGAGGAACGCGGGAGTCGCCGTGCCGGCGATGAGAAAGAAGATCATCGCGTGGTCCAGGCGCTGCAGGCGCCGGCGCCACGCAGCAGTCCAGTTGCCGCGGTGATACAGCGCGCTGACCCCGAACAACGCGCTCACGCTGGCTGCGTAAATAGCAGCAGCCGCCACCCGGGTGGCGCCATGCGCGCGGGCCAGCAGCAGCGTGCCCAGGACCAGGGACGCCTCGAACCAGAGCAGGTGCAGCCAGCCGCGCAGGACCGGCTTGGTGTAGTAGATATCGCGCCGGGCGTCGTAGAACGCACCTGCCGCCGGCGGTGTCGCCGCTGGCGTGGAGTCCATGACCGTCATCGCCGACCTCCACGTCGTGCTCAACGTCGTACCCGGACCCGCGACCCTGGGATGCCGTCGACGTCCGCCCACTCCAGTCATACCCTCAGCTGGGCCTGCGCCAGACCGGCCGTCCGCCCGCACGGCTCGCTCGACGCCAGGCTTCCTGTCGGGCATCCTGATAGACGGCGAGCGCCGGCCGGTGAACGGATCGTTCGCGCCTGTTACCCAGCCCGCAGGAGGTCTGATGCCCGTCATCGTGGTGACCCGGCTCCGGTTAATTGATCCAGCACTGTTCGATGAGTTCTTCGCCTCTGCCGTCGCCGTGACGGAACAGGCCAGAAACTCCGATGGCAACCTTGGCGCAGATGTTCTCGCCGACGCGAACAACGTGTTCTGGACACTCACCGCCTGGCAAGCACGTGGCCCGATGCAGGCCTTCGTCGGCACTGAACCGCACCTGGCCACGATGGCTCGCATAGACGACTGGTGCGACGAGGCGACCTTCGCCGACTGGGAGCAAAGCAGCCCCGGCCTCCCCGATTGGCAGACTGGCTATGACCGTCTCATTGCTGGCGGTCAGGGCGCGAGTCTCACGCACGCCACAGAGGCACATCGCACTCGTACCTTCCCCGCACCCGTGACGGCCCCCTAACGCGATCATCGGCAATCAGTCTGAACCAGGTGGTTCTCCGATCGGCGCAGCCCACGCTGGCCGGGGAATGAGGCAGAACGGATGCCCAGCCGGGTCGGCGTAGACCCGTGACCGGCCGTCTGGGCCCGCCAGGCGCCGGGCGCCCAAGGCCAGGACGCGCGGCTCGGCGTCGTCGACGTCATCGACCATGACGTCGAAATGCATCTGCTGGGGCCGGGCCGGGTCAGGCCACTGAGGCGGCTGGAGGCCAGGCGCGAGCTGGAATCCGATGCCCGAGGACGTGCCGTCTCGCGAGACAACCACGAAGTCGTCTTCCTCCCAGGTAATAGGAAGCCCGAGAAGCTCCGAGTAGAACGCGGCCAGTGCCGCCGGGTCGGGGCAATCCACGATCACGTGGTGAAGGCGTCCGATCACGGTCTCCATCCTCGCATCGGGTACACCGGCAGCGCCGGGCCATGGTTCAGCAGATGACAGGCGACGAAGCGGACCATACGCGTCAGAAACGGACGGGGCGGTGGTGGAGGGGCGCTTGGTTATCCACTCGCGGCTGGCTGTGCGTCCCGTCACACTGGAGGACGTGAGTCACGAGTTGCGGGCGATAGCGCAGGAAACACTGCAGATCGTCAAGCAAGGGGGGTACCGGGCCGTCTCGGGCCGGGAGGTGCGTTTGGCCGAGGGCGTCGCGCACGCCGTGGCCGGCACGCGACTGTACCTTCCGGCCGAGGAGGTGGCTGTGTCCGCGCCGGCCGGGGCAGCGCCGGCTGTCCGGGTGACGAACGAGACGACTTTGTCGGCCGCGCGCCGTCTGGGTGATGGTGTTGCCGGCCTGGTGTTCGCGTCGGCGAAGTCCCCTGGCGGAGGTTTCCTCAATGGCGCCCAGGCCCAGGAGGAAAGCATCGCCCGGGCCTCGGCCCTATATGCCTGCCAGACCGCGGTCCCGCAGTTCTACACGTTCCACCGTCAGCAGCGGGATCTGCGCTACAGCGACCAGGTGATCTACTCCCCGGCCGTGCCGGTCTTCCGGGGCGATGATGGCATGCTGCTGCCGCGGCCGTATCCGGTGTCGTTCCTGACCGCAGCGGCGCCCAACCTCGGCGCCGTCATCGCGGCCCAGCCGGAACTGGCATGCGCCGTCCCTGCCATGCTGGGCGCGCGGGCGGCCCGCGTGCTGCAGGTTGCCGCGGGGCACGGGCACCGCCTGCTCGTTCTGGGCGCGTGGGGTTGCGGCGTGTTCCGCAATGATCCAGTGCTCGTCGCCGGGATCTTCGCCGACCTTCTGGCCCGTAGCGGCGGCTGGTTTGACCAGGTCGTGTTCGCGGTCCATGACCGCCAGCCAGGCACACCCACCTACGCCGCGTTCGCCAGCGCCCTCACCTGAGGCCCGCGCGACCCCGGCTGGCCCGCTGGTGGAAGGCCCACGGCGCGATCCGGGACGGTAACGTCCATGAGCGGCTCATTCAGTAACTGCAGGAGCCGGCCCGGCTGGCGTTACGTGGGAGGAATTGTGTCGTTGATCGCTCGCTTTCAGGTTGACAGCTTCGAGCCGCAGCAAATAGCCGGACTGGATGCGGAGTGGTTCGGCCTGATGACCTTCGCCAAGACCTTCACGTCAGGGATCATCGGGGAGTCCACCACGCTGTTCATGTCCGCCGGCACGGAAGAGGGCTGCCGGTCGTATGTGGCCACGGAGCGGATTAGCGGCCGAACCGAGGACGGGCGCGAAGGCTCCATTACCGTCCAGCACGGTGGCCTCGAATCAGACCCCGGCTCATGGTTCGGCCACATCGTGCCCAAGACCGGCGTCGGCGACTTCGCCGACTGGTCCGGCTCAGCGCGGATCATTCATGATGATCAGGGCGCATATTTTGAGATCACGCTCACCTGATCACTGGACGTGCGCCGATGAGTTTCGCCGACCTTCGCAGGCGTCAATGGCGTTGGCCGAGCTACCCGCCGAGGTAAAGACAGAACGGGTGCCCGGCTGGATCCAGGAGCACCCGGACGTCATCTTGAGGCTGATGTGCGGCGAGGGCCGCGCCCAGCGCCAGCGCGTCCGCGACTGCGGCTTCGAGATCATCCACCTCCAAGTCGAGGTGCATCATCATCTGCTGCTGCCCGTCGGCGGCCGGCCACACCGGGCGGATGTACTGCGGAGAGGTCTGGAACGCGAGATATGCCACACCGCTGGGCGGCGCCACGGTGGCCCAGGACGGCTCGTCCTTGGCGATACTCCACCCGAGCAGCTCCGCGTAGAACCGGGCCAGCGCTCGCGCATCGGGAGCTTCCAGCACTACGCCCCACCACCCGGCCTGCGATCGCCCGCGCATGGCCCTACCGTATGGCCCCGAAGGAGCCGTGCCGCGCGCGCTGGCCGAGGTGTACGTCGCCAACTGCCGGGCCATCTTCACTCCGTGGCCAGGGC
>JAWWPY010000417.1:0-6949 GCA_033854735.1 Streptosporangiaceae bacterium
TGCGCGACCTGGCGCGCGTGCAGCACCTCGAGCCGGCTCCGGACGTCGAACGGGACGATGGTGGCCACGGAGTGCGGGATATTGCTCAGCACGGCGGCGATCTTGTCTGCGGTGCGGTCGTGCAGCAGCCGGCCCAGCAGCGGTGAGTAGCTCCGCCGGGGTAGCACCGCCGTCACGTGCGTGCCGGGCAGCGCCGCCTCCCGGCTCACCAGTTCCGCCGCGCACCTGGGCAGCCTGCGATCCGCGCAGTCGATGAAGTCGAGCACGACACCCCGGTCCGCCCGCATCCAGTCCTCACGCAGGAGGTCGGCCTCGGCCGTGTCGATGACGAAGTGCACCGCGCGCAGCGTGGTCGGGCGCAGGCTGCGCGCGTAGCGCAGGGCCGCGAGCGTGGCCAGGTCAAACCGGTCCACGAACACGAACACCGTGCGACGCGGGTAGGTCGGCGGGGTGACCGGCTTGGGGCGGTCGCTGATCCGCTCCAGGACCTGCGCCTCCAGCCCGTACTCCCGGTTGAGCCGGATGAGCGCGGGCACCCCGACCGCGAACAGAATGACCACCAGCCAGGCGCCCTCGGTGAACTTGACCACCACGAAGATCAGCACGATGACCGCGGAGATCACGCCGGCCGAGAAGTTGATCACCAGCTTGCGCCGCCAGTGCGGCTCCCTGGCCTCGTAGTGGTACTTGCCCATACCCAGGCCGGCCATGGTGAACGCGGTGAAGACCCCGATGGCGTAGAACGGCACGAGCTTGTTGACGTTCGCGCCCACGGCGGCCAGCAAAGCGGACGACAGCACCGCGAGCACGACGATTCCGTTGGAGAAGACCAGTCGGTGGCCGCGCTTGGTCAGCCAGCGGGGCAGGAAGGCGTCCTCGGCCACGAAGTTGGCCAGGAACGGGAAGCCGTTGAAGCTGGTATTTCCCCCGGTGTAGAGGATCAGCGCGGTGGCCGCCTGGATCAGGATGTACATGCCCGTCCCGAAGAACGAACTCCCGAAGACGAGCCGGGCCTCCTGGGAGATGACCGTCGGCACCCCGAGCGTGTAGGGCCTGGCGTGCGTGACGTGAGCCAGCCAGGAGACCCCGGCCACGAGGGAGCCGAGGATGACACCCTCGGTCACCAGTACGCGGCGGGCGTTGAAGCCCTCCGGCGGCTTGAACGCACTCACCGCATTCGACACCGCCTCGATGCCGGTCAGCGAGGAGCCGCCGTTGGCGAACGCCCGCAGCAGCACGAAGACCATGCCGAAGGCGATCAGCCCGCTGTGGCTGGCCGGGCCGGTGACCACGCCCGCGTGCGGGTGGTACAGCGGCAGTGCGCCGAACGCTTCCCGCAGCAGGCCGGTGATGATCAGGAGGATGATGACGCCGGAGAACAGGTAGGTGGGAACCGCGAACGACCGGCCGGCCTCCCGGATACCACGCAGGTTGGCGTAACACATCAAGATCACGATGGCGATCGAGATGATGGTGATGAGGCCGGGGCTGTTGATCGCCGGGATGGCCGACGCGACTGCCGCCGTGCCTGCGGCGACCTGGACCGCAACTGTCACCACGTAGTCGATGAGCAGCGCGACCGCGGCGATCTGGGCCACTCTGGGCCCGAAGTTGTCCCGCGCGACCACATAGGATCCGCCGGCCCTGGTGTAAACCGTGACGACCTCGCGGTAGGACAGCACCACCAGCGCCATCACGAACAGGACCACGCCTGTCAGCGGCAGGATGAGGGTGAACGCCGCGACCCCGAGGCCGCCCTTGAGCAGCTCGATCAGGATCTCCTCCGTGCCGTAGGCCGAAGATGAGATCCCGTCCGGCGCGAGCACGCCCAGCGCGAGCACCTTGGACAGCCGCTGCTCGCTGAGTTCCTCGTTGACCATGGGCGGGCCGAGCAGGCGGCGTTTGAGTGAGTAGCCAAAACCCTCCGGCAGGTCACCGCCCTTGCCGAGGAAACCCACCGCTCTGCGCATTGCCACTTGCTGCGTTCCTCCCTCTCCTGACGTGGCCTTCTTACCACCCTGGCGGTGTGCTCAGGCCAACGAGGCATACGGCTGATACCCGCCCGGCGGCCGCCTAGCCGGGCCTTAACGCAGCCTTAGCGCGGCCGCAGCGATATTCATTAGCCGATGCCGAAGAAGCCCAGCACGGTGAAGCTGAGCAGCAGCACGCTCATGGCCGAGATGGCGACCACGCACAAGGTGGCGGCGACCCGGAACGCCGGGCCGTTCGCCGCTGCACCCAGTAGGGTGCGGCGGTTGGTGAGAATCAGGATGTAGGCCAGGATGACCGGCGTGACGATGCCCTGCAGCACCTGGGTGCCGATCAGCAGGGTGATCAGGTTGATGGGCGTCAGCGCCAGCGCGGCGCCGACGATGACCTGCACGGTGAACAGCCCGAGGAAGAGCCTGGCCTCGGTGAACCTGCGGGATACCGAGCGCTCGACCCCGACCGCCTCGCTGATCGCATACGCGCTGGACAGCGGGACCACCGCCCCGGCCAGCGCCGAGGCACCGATGAGCCCCAGCGCGAAGAGCACCTCAGCGGCCGGGCCTGCGACCGGGCGCAGGGCCTCCGCTGCCTCCTTGGCCGAGGTCAGCGGGCCCCTCCCGCCAATCGCGGCCCCGGTGGCGATGATGATCGTGATGGACACGACGCATGCGAACAGGGCCCCGGATATGGCGTCGATCCTGGCCCGCGGGTAGTCGGCCTTGTCGGCCCCCTTGTCCACCACGCCGGCCGCCGCGTAGAGCTGCATGTAGGGGCTGACTGTGGTTCCAATCAACGCAACGCCAAGCAGCAGGAATCCCTTGGTGTACAGGAAATGCGGGATCACCAGATCGCTGCCCACCTGCGCCCAGTCCGGGTGGCCCAGCACGGCCGCGACCGGGTAGGCGAGGAAGGCCAGGGACAGGATCAGGAAGATCCTTTCCGCGTAGCGGTAGGAGCCGAACAGGACGAGGGCCCAGATGGCGACGGCCGAGATCGGGATGATCACGTAGCGGCTGACGCCCAGGAGCTCGAAGGCCGCGCCGATTCCGGCGAACTCCGAGACCACCAAGCCGGTGTTGGCCAGCAGCACGCACACCAGCGCCACCCCGGTCAGCCGCAGGCTGAACTGCTCCCTGATAAGCGCGGCGAGTCCCTTGCCGGTGTGGGTGCCCAGGCGCACCGCCATCTCCTGCACCAGCACGAGGGCAAAGGTGACCAGCACCATGAAAAACAGGGTCCGGAAGACAAACTGGGATCCGGCCGACGCGTAGGTGGCGATCCCAGCCGCGTCGTTGCCCGCGTTCGCGGCGACCACTCCGGGGCCGGCGAAGGCCAGGATCAGCCAGATCCGGCTCTTGCGCGACCGGATGAGCCGCACCCCGCCGGCCCGGACTCTGGTCAGCGAGGCCAGGCCCTCCCGGGACCTGGGCAGCCGCGGCGCGGGGCTCGGCGCCTCGTCCTGCTCCTCCCGGGTGCTCACTGCAGCAGCCTCGGGAAGTGCAGCCGCCCGTGGCCGGGCACGAGTGCGTCGAGGACGTCATCAGACAGGATCCGGCCCAGGGGCTTGCCGTCATCGTCGACCACGACGAGCGAGGACCGCCGTGACTCGACCAATTCGGTGGCGACATCGTCCAGGTCGGTGTCGGGGCGAAGGGTCAACGGAGGGTTCTCGGGATCGATCAGGTCACCGAGCCGGGTCTCCCCGGTACTGACCAGCAGGTCGAACGCGGAGACGTCACCGATCAGCCGGCCGTCGGCGTCCAGCACGGCCACCGAGTCGATCTCAGTTCGGTGCCTGGCCTGCTCAGCGAGCCGCTGGCTCACCTTCGCCACCGTCTCATCGGGCTGCGCACAGGCGAGCACGCTGGTCATGATCCCGCCGGCCTCATCACCCGGGTAGCCGAGCAGCCTGACCAGCTCCCGCCGGGCCGGCAAGGGGATCCGGGACAGCAGCAGGGCCTGCTCGTCCCGGGACAGTTCGCGCAGCGCGTCGACCGCCTCGTCGGGCTCCATTCTGGACAGCAGTTCGGCGGCCTGAGCGGGCTCCACTTCACGGAGCAGCGCGGTGAGCTCGTCCGGTTCCATCTCTTCCAGGGCGTCCGCGGCGAGATCGTGATCGAGGCTGGCCAGCAGTTCCTTACGGCCGGAGCGGCCCAGTCCTTCCAGGACGTCGGCGAGTTCGGCGGGCCGGAGCTTGTGCAGCGCGGCGTGCGGAGCGCGCAGTTTCATGGCCGCCGGTGCCTCCGCGGAGTCCTCGCCGAACGACTCGATCGCGGCCCAGTCGATGACCCGGTCCGGGGTCGGGTGCCAGCGGAACCGCTTGGGGCCCAGCCTGCGCAGCAGAGTCTGCAGGCCGACGTCCACGCCGACCAGGTGGACCTGGTCGCCGACCTGAGCGAGATAAAGGTCGGCGGCCCGGATGACCTGGATCTCATCGGTGTCCACCAGCTGGTGATCCAGGATGTCCCTGGCCAGGAGGACCTCGCCGTCGCGGCGCTGGAACTCGCGCAGGTCCAGGCGGGCCGTGCGCAGCGTCACCGAGCGGCGGTGCACGCGATCGATGTTCGAGGCGTCGAGGAAGGTACGGCGCCGGCCGACTCGGATTACGATCCCGGTGACCAGGGGATAGGTCTCGCCGCCGTGCACTTTCGCGAGCAGGTCAACCACGTGCCCGACCTCGTCGCCCGCCTGGTTGAGCACGGGCCGGCCAATGAGCCCGGCGAGCGAGACGATGTCCTGCCGCACCTGGCGCGACGTCATCATGCGCTCGGTTGGGTGAATGAACCGGCTGGTTAGCGACGAGCCATTACGGCGCCGTGGGCGGCCCGGCTGCCGCCGGGCACCAAAGATCCGATCGGACACAGCAACCTCCTGGGCCCGCCGGCCGGCCTCCTGGCCATCTAGTCCCGGGCGGCTGGCAAGCGTGGGCGGGGTCGGAACGAGCACCGTCCGGCGGTCCGGGCCCTGTTGGTGGCCGTGACCGCCGTGGTTGTACTGCTTGGGTCACCCAGCACGGCCACACCCCCTCGCCTCGGTTGCGCTAACAAGGCTAGTAGTTACCTGCATGCTCGGCCACGCCCGGTCCGTCGACCGTGACCGAGAGTCTGCCGGAGAGTCTGTCACATCATGAACGCTGCGGGTTCTGCAGGTTAGATGGGCTGCGCCGCGGGGGTGGCGCACGGGGTCCGGCCGAACCGCGGCGCGGGCCCGGGCTGGATGGACGGGCCCAGGGACACCGCGACCAGCAGGAGCGCGAGCATAGGGCACGGTACGACGAACTAACGCTGGCGAACTAACGATAGGGAGTGCCGTCATGGCCGAACGAGCGATCTACCGGTACGTGCCACACCGCCGGACCCAGGCCAGGCTGGCCGGTGAGACTCCCAGCCCAGTCAAAGTCGCCGACCAGCTCCCCACCGGCAGTGCGCCGGCCCGCTTCAACGCGTGGCTCGCCGTCAAGGTCACCACGGGAGTCGGCACCATGTGGTGCGCCTACGCCTTCGCCGCGCTTGCCCTGGTGAGCCTGCCGTCCGCGATCGCATCCCACAACGCTGTCACGCTGGTGTCCTGGATCTCCCAGACCTTCCTCCAGCTGGTCCTGCTCTCCGTGATCATCGTGGGGCAGAACGTGCTGGCGGCCGCGGCCGACAAGCGGTCCGAGGCCACCTACAACGACGCCGACGCCGTGCTCCACGAAGCCGTCATGATCCAGGAGCACCTTGCGGCGCAGGACAAGGTTCTCGGCACCCTCATGGACCAAGCACAGGCCACATCTGGCTGACACCGTGCCCAACCGGCCTGGCGGCCGGGGGGCTAGCTGGCGATGCCGCGGTCGCGGAGCGCGGTAACCTCCGCCGGGGAGAACCCGGCGGCGGCGAGAACTGCGTCGGTGTCCGCGCCGGGCTTGGCCGGGGGCGCCGGGGTGGCGCACGGGGTCCGGTCGAACCGCGGCGCGGGTCCGGGCTGGATCACACCACCAACCTTGATGAACGTGCCCCGGGCCGCGTTGTGTGGATGGGCGGGCGCATCCCCGGGGCTCAGCACGGGGGCCACGCAGGCATCCGAGCCCTCGAACAACCCGACCAGCTCGGCCTGGGTCCGGCCGGCGAACTCCTGGGCCAGCCGGGCCCGCAGGGCCGGCCAGCCGGACCGGTCGTACTGGCCGGGCAGCCCGGCGCTGGCCAGCCCGAGCCGGGTCAGCAGCTCGTCGTAGAACTTCGGTTCGAGGGCGCCGACCGCCATGTGCCGGCCATCGGCGGTCTCGTAGGTGTCGTAGAACGGGGCGCCGCCGTCCAGCACGTTGCTGCCCCGCTCGTCCGCCCACGCACCCGCGGCCCGCAGTCCGTGGATGTACGACATCAGCAGCGCGGAGCCGTCCACCATGGCGGCGTCGACGACCTGCCCGCGGCCGGAGCGCTCCCGCTCCAGCAGGGCGGCGAGCACGCCGACGGCCAGCAGCATGCCACCGCCGCCGAAGTCGCCGACCAGGTTGAGCGGCGGCACGGGCCGCTCACCGGACCGCCCGATCGGGTCCAGGCTGCCGGAGACCGCGATGTAGTCGATGTCGTGTCCGGCGGTGCTGGCCAGCGGCCCGTCCTGCCCCCAGCCGGTCATCCGGGCGAAGACCAGGCGCGGGTTGCGCTCCAGGCAGACATCCGGCCCGAAGCCGAGCCGCTCCGCGACGCCGGGCCGGAACCCTTCGACGAGCACGTCCGCGTCGGCGAGCAGGCGCAGCAGCACCGCGACCCCCTCGGCGTCCTTGAGGTTGAGACGGATGGATCTACGGCCCCGCACGAGCGGGTCCACCGGCGGGAGGGCCTGGCGGCCCGCCCGATCCGGCCGATCCACCCGGAGAACCTCCGCGCCCAGATCAGAAAGAACCATGCAGCCGAACGGCGCTGGCGCCAGGCTCGCAAGCTCAATGACCCGAAGCCCACCCAGTGGTCCCATCCACCCTCCC
>JAWWPY010000418.1:0-3267 GCA_033854735.1 Streptosporangiaceae bacterium
CGTCGTGGCTACCGGGACCAGCGTCATCCGTGCGATACGCCGGCCCGCCGCCGACATCATGCGGGACCTCTGATCACGCACGTGCGGGCTGCGAGCCGGTGCTCGCAGCCCGCACCCGGCATAACCCGGTTACGTGCGCCTCACGCCAGTGAAGGGTCACTGGACGCCGTTGAACTCGTACTGCACGTTGCCGGGCGCGTCGGCGTGGCCGCCCGGGCCGTCCGATACGGCCGACTCGCTCTCCGTGCTGGACTCCCCTTCAGGAGAGGACGGCGCGGGGCTGGCCGTGCTGGCGGCCTTGGCCGTCGTGCCCGACGCGGTGTCGGGGCTGGTCTGATCGCCCTGCTGGAGGCTGTCGTGATCCGGGCCGGTCGGCTCGGCGCTGGCTGCCGCCGACGGCGAGGCGCCGCCGTGACTGGCGGCCATGGCGGTCCCGGTGGCGGGGCCGGCCAGGGCGAGGCCCGCCACAGCGAAAGCGGCGATCTTGGGCGTGATCCTCATGACGTGTCACCTTCCTGTGCTCTGTCCGTACTGACATGACCGAGGATGCGCCGCCGACCATGTAATGACCGTTTGAGCGACGTATGAGGACTGAGATAGGGTCGTCACTTCTCTGCTCAATGCCCTGAATCGAAGAGAAGTTCGATACGGACGAGAGCTCCTCCGCGTTTATCCGTGGCCAGTTGTCGGTGCGGGCACCCCGCCGCCGCAGATCGCCCCGTTTTAGACCCCCCACAAGCGCCGCTGTCCGCGGGCGTTTCCCCTACTCACCCGCGATGACGACGGCGGTGTTGTGGCCGCCGAACCCGGCCGCATTGACAAGGACCGCCGCGCCGACGGGCAGCGGGCGGGCTGTCTCGCGGACCACGTCCAGGTCGATGGCGGGGTCCAGGTTGTCGAGGTTGCGGGTGGGGGGAACAGCCTGGTCGTGGACGGACATGGCGGCCACCGCGGCGGCCACCGCGCCTGACGCACCTATCATGTGGCCGAACGACGACTTCAGCGCGGTCACGCAGATGCCACTCAGGGCGCCGTTGAACGCCTTCTTCAGTGCTTCGGTCTCGGCCAGGTCTCCCTGAACGGTGGCCGTTGCGTGGGCACTGACACAGGAGATATCCGACGGGCCGATCTCCGCCGCACGCAGCGCCTTGCCGATGGCCTCGGCGTTCCAGCGGCCGGTGGGGTCGGGCGCCACCAGATGGTAACCGTCACAGGTCGAGCCTGCCCCCGCGACCCGTGCCCAGATCCGCGCACCCCGGCCTTCGGCGTGGCGGCGGCGCTCCATCACCAGGACGGCTGCCCCTTCCCCCAGCACAAACCCATCCCGGTCGCGGTCGAACGGCCGCGACGCGTGCGGCGGATCATCGTGCCGGGAGGACAATGCCCGCAACGCCGCGAATGCGGATAGCGTGACCGGGTGGACGATGGCCTCGGTTCCCCCGGCCAGCGCCAGGTCGATCTCGTCGGCGCGGAACAAGCGCATCGCGTGGGCAATGGCGTCGGCCCCTGAGGCGCAAGCGCTCGCGAGCGACACGGCCTCCGCCCGGGCGCCTATCTCGGTGGCCAGCAGCGCCGAGCTGGCGTTGGCCATGATGCCCGGAATGGTGTGGGCGGGCGTGCCGATCGGGCCCTTTACCAGGTAACGGTCATAGAGTCCGAGCAGGATGGTTAGCCCGCCCATACCGGTCCCGACCACCGAGGCGACCCGGGACGGCTCAGCCTCCGGGGCACCAGCGTCCTCCCACGCTTCCCGGCCGGCCTGGAGGGCCAGGTGGACGGACCGGTCATGGCGCACCTTTTCCCGTCGGCTGACCCGGGTCAGAGCACCGTCGTCCACCGGGGCGCACAGATACACCGGCGTCCGCTCACGCTGGTCTTCCGGCAGCAGGGTGACCCCGGACGTACCGCACAGCAGTGCCTTCATGGTGGAGCGGGCGTCACCGCCCACCGGCGAGACAATCCCTAGCCCGGTAATGACGATGTCATCGGCTGGCATCGGTGGGCCGTTCCCCGCCCCCGGCGCCTGCCGGCGTGCTGTCGTCCTGGGCAAGCTGGACTGCTTGTAGTTCCGTGAGAGCCGCGATCATGCCGCCCACTGTCTCAAGCTCCCTGAGCTGGCTGTCGGGTACGCAGACCTCGAGGCGATCTTCCAAGACGCTGACTAGCTCAAGCAGGTCAAGTGAATCTATTCCCAGGGAGCGCAGCGGCGTCTGCGGTGTTGCGTCGCTAAGGTCCACCTCCAGGACTTCTTCAGCGATTTTCTTCACTAGCTCCGTAAATTCCTCCTCCTGGAGGACCTTCGCCATTACTGCCTCCATTCCATTACCAAGCCGACCAGTCACATCAGGATCGGCTGCCCCATACGCAACTTCCGTAGGCGTAGATACAGACTTCACTCTTTCGTTACCTTGTCGTAATAATTATCCTGCTTCCTCTTCTGGCATCATGGCACATGACTGAGGCGTATTGCCAGGAGGGCGGCACGGCCGGGGTCGGAGAATGACGGGTTGCCCTGCTGCATTCTCTTGGCCATCAAGGCAGGTGGCAGGGGCAGTCCAATGACATGCCATTGCCGGGCGGAGAATCTTCTCACCCTGCTGCGCCATTTTCTTTTCCGCTCCGCGTAGCCAGTCACCGACATCCTGCTCATATTCCCCTGCGCCGGGCCGGGGCGCGGGTAGGCCGCGCACGCCCCTCCGAAGGTCGCACCCGACGAGGCAAGCGCCACTGCCTTTTAGCCCGGATGTGCCGAGATCCAGCCCGATGCAGACGTCGCAGGCACCGCGGCCCGGGCGGCCTGCGATCATGAGGGCCGCGGCCTGGCGAGCTCCTCTTCAGCCCGGCCGCCGAAGCTGGTCGTCGGGTCGGAGTAGAAGGTCGACTTCCCGACGCGCTGGGCGACGAACGAGAGCAGCAGGCCGATCGCCGCGAGCCCGAACCCCAACCCGATCTGCACTCCGTTGAGCAACCCTTTGGCCAGCGTGTAAATGATCACGAAAGCCATGAACGCTGCGCCTAGCCCTGGCAGCACCCCGCCGAGGACGAAGTTCGACGCACTGCGCATAATGACCTGCCGGTAGTACCAGACCGCCGTACCCGCGCTAAGCAGGTAGAACATCGCCGCTATCAAGCCAAGCGTGGCGGTGATGTCGGCGAGGGCCTTGCCGATCGAGCCGATCAGCGTGGAGCCCCACAGGAATGCCACGTTCAGCAGGCCGAACAGGATCGTAGCGTGCCAAGGGGTGCGGTATTTGGCGTTGACCCCGC
>JAWWPY010000419.1:0-4181 GCA_033854735.1 Streptosporangiaceae bacterium
CGGAGGGTGATGAGAGATGGCCTCGACTGAGAAGAAGCAGCTTGGAGTGCTGCCGGCACCGTCAACGTCCTTCGCGGATGTGGTCTTTGAAGCCCACCGCGGCACTGTCACCATTGGGTTCGAGTTCAGCCGCGATGGGGAGTCCTACCGCGGTGGCCTCCGCTTCGAGAAGGTGCGCGCCTACCGGGCTCGCGAAGAGGGTCATTGCACTGCGTGGCACGTGAAGGACGTCTATGACACGGTGGGTGAGGTCATGGACTCCGACTGGGTCGGCGAATTGGCTGCCGCTGAGCCGACTGAAAGGTGGGGTTCATGGGAGACGCACCACTTCATGATCTATATCGACAGTGAAGGATGCTTTGAGGTGGTGGCGCAGTCCTGGTCCCTGGTGCCTGAGGAACGGATCGAGTGAGCGGCGACTGTGCCGATCTTAGTAGGGCGGTGTCGCATGCGCTGCGTCATGAGCCCTGGCTCTACGAGCTGGAGCTCGATGATGCGGGCTGGACGCCGGTTGACGCTCTTGTGAAGGCCCTGTCGCAAGAGCCGCGCTGGCGGGACCTGTCACGCGCGCAGCTGGAGACCATGATCGAACGGGCGCCGAAGCAGCGTCATGAGATCGACGGGAGCCGGATCCGGGCGCTCTACGGACATAGTGTGTCCGGCCGCATCGCGAAGACCCCGGGCGAGCCGCCCGCCGTGTTGTTCCACGGGACAGCAGCCAGCTCGGCCCCTGCGATCCTCGCCAAGGGGCTGCGCCCGATGCAGCGGCAGTACGTGCACTTGTCAGTCGACCGGGACACCGCCTACTCGGTAGGGCGCCGCAAGAACGCGGCCGTGGCCGTCCTGGTGATCCGCGCCAGCGAGGCCCGTCAGCACGGCGCGCGGTTCTGGCCGGGCAACCAGATGGTCTGGCTGGCCGACTACATCCCTCCCGCCTTCATCCGCGAGGACTCGGGCGGCTGAACCGGGCCGTCCGTGCTGTCAGCTCGCGGCGGCCCAGCGGCGTGTGCGTGCCGAGAATCCGGGGTGTCACGATCCGGCATGGCAATGGCCAGCCGGTCGTGATCGCGGTGCGCTGCGCCGAGGCGGGCGAGCGGGTCAGCCGGATGCTCGGCGAGGCCGGAGTCGTCCACGCGGTCCTGTTGCCTGGTGATACGAAGGATGCTGCGGCCGTGATGGCGGGCGCGGGACGGCTGGGCGCGGTAACCGTCATCTGCGGGATGGCCGGGCGCGGATACCGCGTCCTGCTGGGCGGTGATCCCGGGGCCACTCAGGCCGCTCAGCCGGCCGGCATGATCGGTCTGGATCCTCCTGATAGCTCAGACAACGCGGATCCTCCGGAAGTCGGCACTCAGGCGCCGCACACCGTCCGGGTCCCGGCCGGTTCCCTCAATGCTGCGGAAAGTGAGCAAGTGATCAAGACGGGCGGGCTTGCTGTCCTTGGCAGCGAGCGGAGCCAGTCACAGCGCATGGACGACTGGCTGCGCGGGCTGGCCGGCCAGCGCGGGGAACCGGGCGAGTCGAGATTCCTGATCGATTTTGACGACTCGCGCCTGGCGGGACTTCACGGTGGAACCCTCGGCGCGCTCCGCCGCCGGTCTCGCGGCGGACCGGTGGGATTTTGGTGACTGGGATGATGCTGCGGGTAGTCGAAGAACACCTGCGCGGCGCGGAGGATCGGGCCGATGAGATACGCCGCTCGATGGCGGCATACGAGGAGGTTAGCGATGATCAGTGCGCGCAGATCTACCAGATGCGGCGCGCGACCTTGAATCCGGGGACCTGCGCGAGCACATATGGACAATGATCAGCGATGCCGTCGAGGCGTGCGTGGCTGCCACCTCTGACCCGTACCGCCTGCGGGACACGCTCGCGGGCCTGTATCCAGTCAGCCTCACGGGTGCTGAACTGGCGCTCGCGGGCGGCGAGCCGACTTCAGGCGCAACGCAGGCCGGGCGGGTGAGGGCGGACGCGCTGGCCGCCTACGAGCGCCGCGAGCAGGAACTCGGTCCGTCAGTGCTGCGCGAGATTGAGCGCAAGCTGATGCCGGCCGTTATCGACCGCGAGTGGCGTGAGCACCTGTCCGAGCTGGACCGGCTACGCGAGCACGCGGGGGTGCAAGGTTCCGGCTGTGCTGACCCGCTGGAGGATTACCAGCGCTCGGCCGCTGAACTCTATGGCGGCTTCCTGCGCCGGGTCCGCCACCAGGCGGTCAGGAGCCTGTACTTCCTCCAGATACCGTTGTAGCGCCACGTTCCCCGAGGGAACGACCATTAGCAGGTGGGGAACGCTTGGGTGTCGAACAATAATCCGAACCCCTACACTAAGTCGCGCTTCGTTCGTCAAGGGAGTCATCGAAGGAACATAAAATTGCTGACATCGGTAGATATTAGGGCCATCGCGAGCCATAAGTCTCGCGAGCTTCTTCTGGACGCCCGCCGACGGATGCGTGGGCCGCGTGCGCCTCGATCTGGTCGCGTGTTTTCGTCCTGTCCGGCCCCGGCTGGGTCAGGGACCCGGAGCTTTTCGAAACGATGCGCACGGCGTTCTCGCTTGTGATGCAGCGCAGTACCGGCGTCGGCGGGCCGCCGTCCACCGAGCAGATCCTGTCCGCCTTTGAGGCTTTCGGCCTAGAAGACGACGGATCCACCGAGTGGAATTACATGCTTGACCTGATCGGAATGATCACTCCAGTTCTTAGCATCTGCCATGAGCATGGGACCACCTGCTGAGGGTTGCTGCCATGAGGATGGGACCACCTGGTTTACCAGTTGATGGACCACCCTGCTGTGATCTTCCGGTTCATTTCGGACTTGGAGAGACGGCAGGGGATGGCGTTCCGGGAGGTTCTGGTGACACAGGTGAAGAGGTCCTGCGGTCGGGGCTGGGCGGGGCGGGCAAGCGCCCGGCGGCGAGGCGCGGGCGCGAACGCTTATGCAGAAAGGTTCGTGCTCACCGCCCGGGTTGAGGTCACCGACCGGATGCCGGTCTTCGGCCAGCGGCATCTGCGGACAATCCTGGCCGAGCACCGCAGTAGTAGTCGATCAGGCATCTACGGGGCAGCGGACTCGGGCACGAGGAAGGCAAGATTCTTATGACGGGACGGCTGGACGGCAAGGTTGCGCTGATCGTGGGGGCGGCCAGGGGCATCTCGGGCGGCGCCCCGGCCGACGTGCGGGAGGTCTGCGACAGCGGGGCCTCTGAGGGCAGCGCCGCGCCGGGGCGCAGCTCACCAGCGTGGATCTGATCCCGGAGGATCCGCGCGAGCTGGCGGTACACCGGCTCGAAGCTGGCCTGGCCGATCGTCACCGCGCCGGCAGCAGGGCCACCCATCCCCACAAGCCATGTGGCCCTATGGCCATAGGAATATTCGATGCTGTTATTCCCACCCTTCCGAGTCGGGTCCCCAGTACGCAGATGTGCCTCCGTCAGAGGCGGTAGCGTGCTGAAGGATCCCGCCCGACGAAGGGGCCCACGCATATCCCGCGACCGGACGGACGGCTGGTCGCTGCGATCGAGACTGCCCGGCGGCGCGCACATGCCGATGTGCGGGGTGATGCAATGGCCGCAATGGACGACCCTCCTTGATATGGCGCCCGATGTGGGCTGGGCCGGTCCTGGCAGTACACGCTTTCCCTGATCTCAGCTCAAGGACCGCCAGGAAGGCGATTCGATAGCTGCATCGTGTCGTGTTGCGTGTAAGTGTGGGCGATTGCGGATGCTGGTCGGCTCTGCCATGCTTCCGCCATGCGCCGTGCCCTTCGCCTGCTGGCCGGGTTTGTGAGCCTATTGATTTGGGGCCTGGTGCTGATCGGCTGGGTCGTCATTTCCGGGCCGCCGCCCCGCGGCCCCTGGCAGGGTGCTGTTGCCCTGGTGTGCGGCGCTTTGCTGTACAGCGTGCCGGTTGCGATCGTTATCCACGAGGGCGGTCACTTTCTGGCCGGGCGGCTTCTCGGCATGCGCACCGCAGCCGTCTATCTTGGCAGCCCGCCCGCGTTGATGACACTCCATCTGGGCCAGGTGCTGCTCGGCCTCGGCCTGCGGCCGACGGGGAAAGTGGTGTGGAAAGGGTGGCCCGCGCCCGGCCGGCTGGCCGTATCGGTAGCAGCAGGGCCGCTGGCGAACCTGGTGACAGCTCGTGTATTGCTGGTCACGCCGGTCCCGCACTGGATTGCTTTCTC
>JAWWPY010000420.1:0-3716 GCA_033854735.1 Streptosporangiaceae bacterium
CGGCGCGGCCCCGGGGGGGGGGCGCCGCCGGCGGCGGCGCCCCCGCCAGACCACGGTGACCCGCGGTGCCGGTGACCGTCATGACGTGCTCACCCGCCCGCCGACGCGAACACCGGCTCCGACACGAACCGGGTGCCCTCGATCAGCTCCGACTCGCGGCCATCCGGGCCGACCGGGACCTCGCCGATCAGCGTGACGCGGTGCAGCACCCGCTCCACGTCCAGATGCCCGAGGTCCTGGGGGCCGAGGTGCGCGGTGGCCCGGTTGTCCCAGAAGGCCACGCTGCCCGGCTCCCAGCGGAACCGCACCGTGTACTCGGGCCGGGTCAGCTCGTCAAACAGGTATCCGAGGATCCAGCGGCTCTCCACCGGCGACACGTCGAGGATGTGATCGGTGAACACCGGGTTGACGAACAAGGCACGCTCGCCGGTGGCCGGATGCACCCGGACCACCGGATGGTGGGAGATCAAGGCGTTCTGCTCGATGCGCTCGCTGTAGCCCGAGCGCGGCCGGGGCAGCCCGGACCAGTTGGCCCCGTAGCGATGCTCGGCCCGCAGGGTATCCAGGAAGCGTTTGACCGGCTCAGACAGGCCCTCGTAGGCGGCGACCAGGTTGGTGAATGTGGTGTCACCGCCATAGCTGGGAATGACGTCGGCGCGCAGGATCGAGCCGGCGGGCGGGTTGATGGCCGGCGTCACATCGGAATGCCAGCCGCTGGTGTAGGAGTACTTCCGGGCCGTCTGCTCTTGCTGCGCCCCGGCCCCGAAGCGCTGCTGGAAACGCCGTGAGTCCACGGTGTAGATCTGCGGGTAGGCCTCAGGCGGCGCGTCGTCGTGCGGGTGGGCGTAGGTGAGATCGCCGAACCGGCGGCCGAACGCGATCTGCGCCGCGTGGTCGAGATGCTGGCCCCGGAAGAACACCACCTTCCAGGTGTCCAGGGCCTCCTGGATGGCCGTCACAGCCTGGGGGTCGAGGGGCTGGGAGATATCCAGCCCGGTGATCTCGGCCCCGATCCGGCCGGCCGCAGGCTGGACGGTTATCCCGGATGTGGTCGTGGTGCCTGGCTGCGTGATGTTAGCCATGTTGCGGGACCTCCTTGAGGATGGTGTTGTAGCGCTGGGCTTCGGCTGGGCTGAAGAGGGGGGCGACGCTGTAGGCCCGGGGGATGGCGCCGGCGCCGGCCATGAGGGTGACCACGTTCTGCAGGGCGGCCTGCACCGTGGCGGCGATGGGGACGTAGGTCGTGGTCCCCCCGGCGGCGAGGATCAGCTTGGCCGCGGCCGGGGTCTGGTGCTCGACGTTGACGTAGTAATCGGTGACCCACTGGCTCTGGTGGGACTTCTCCCAGTTGGCCGCCTTGATCAGCCGCTTGGTGAGGTCACCGATGGCAGCGCGCTTGGCCGGGCTGGCCAGCGCGGCGGTCGTCCCGAGGACATAGGTGTAGCTGGCCGGGCTGACCGTGTCGATGGTGGCCAGGACCTTCGCCCCGCGGTGCGTCTGCTGGTAGTCGACCTTCTGCTGGACGCTGACCACCGATGCGTCCGCGGCCCCCGACTCCAGCACGGTGCCGAGCTGCAGCAGGCTGACGTTGACCTGGTGGACGTCCTTCTGGGTCAGCCCCGCCGTCTTCAGCGCCCGCAGCGCGAACGCCTGCTCCGCGGTCCCCGTGGTGTAGGCCACTGGCTTGCCGCGAAGCTGGGCGATCGAGGTGATACCCGGCTTGGCCAGCAGGAACTCCGAGGCACCAATCGGATGCGAGACGGCGACCGCCCGCACGGGCAGTCCCGACTTGACCGCGAGCGAGGCGGGCAGGTCCCCCATGAATCCGACGTCGATCCGGTGCGCGGCGAACCCCGCATCGACCAGCGGGCCGCTGTCGAACTCGATGAAGTTGACCTTGTACGGGGCGCCCGCCAGTGCCCCCGACGCCTGCAGCAGGGTTTCCAGGTTCTGCTGCTGGTCGCCGAGGTTCAGGACCGTTCCGGACGAGCTGGCCGCGGAACCTTCCGCGGCGGCCGGCGACGTCACGCCCGAGCCTGTCGCCCCACTGCTCGCGCAGGCGGGGAGCACAGCCGCCAGGCTGGCCAGCGACAGGCCGCCGAGCAGCCGGGACATGATGTGTGACATGGGGGTGTTGGCTTCCTTTCCTGAGGGTGCCCGCGCAGGCCGCCCTGGCTGCTGCCCCGGCCGCTGCCGCGGCGGCGGCCACGGCAGACGGCGCGGGAAGGCGGCGCGAAGACCGCGACGGTCAGGCGACCTTGACGTCCGCGTCGGAGAGGAAGGGCTTGCCCTCGACGATCTCCGAGGTGAAGCCGGTCGGCCCCACCGGCCGGTCACCGATCAGCGTCACCCGGTGCAGCACCCGCTCCACATCGAGATGACCCAGGTCGGTGGGGCCGAGATGCGCAGTGGCCCGGTTGTCCCAGAACGCGACGCTGCCGGGCTCCCAATGGAAGCGGACGGTGTAGTCCGGGCGGGCGACCTGCTCATACAGCAGGTCGAGGATGCGGCGGCTTTCCACCGCGGAGACGCCGATGATGTGGTCGGTGAAACCGGGATTGACGAACAGCGCCTTCTCCCCGGTTTCCGGGTGCACCCGGACGACGGGGTGATCGGAGACGAGCAGGTTGGCGTTGACCCGCTGGGCCAGCGGACTGTCGGCGGCGGCCGGCTTGTACCCGGCCAGGAACCGGTGCTGCGCGGTGAGCCCGTCCACGAAGCGCTGCAGTGGTCCCGACAGTCCTGCGTAGGCTGCCACCAGGTTGGTCCAGGTGGTGTCGCCACCGAACTCCGGCACGGTCTCCGCCCGCAGGATCGAGGCGGCCGGCGGATTGACGGCCGCCGTGACGTCCGTGTGCCAGCCGGCGAAGTAGGTGTACTGCCGCCTGGCGAACTGCTCGGCGTAGCTGGCGCCGTACCGCTTCTCGTAGCGTCGCGGGTCGATGGTGAGGATCTCCGGCGCGTCATCCGGCGGCGCGTCCTCGTGCGGGTGGGCGTGGGTCAGGTCACCGAACTGGCGCGCGAAGGCGATCTGGCTCGAGTGATCCAGTTCCTGCCCGCGGAAGAAGATGACTTTGTGCGTGAGCAGGGCCCCCCTGATCGCGGCGACGACCTGCGGCTCAAGGGGCCTGCTGATATCGGCGCCGGTGATCTCGGCGCCGATGTTCCCGGCCAGCCGGCGAATGCCGATCCGCCCGTCCTGGTCCTCGAGTGATGCTGGCATTTCCTGGCCTCCTGATCGGTAAATGGGCACGCTGGATAAAGGTGGTTGGCTGGGGCTTCTGCGCCGGGCCGGCGGCCGGCATTGACCGCGGATCACCGAGCCGGGACTGCGCCGCGGATCTTCGCGCGACGTGCAATGGGAACTGCGGTAAGACCGTTATCGCCGCAGGCAGGGGAGCCGTGGGCCTGCGGCGGCCCGGGGCCTGGCGCGCGCGCCGGCCGGACAGATCGCGCTCGCCTGCCGGCGGAGATCGACGTCCAGCCGTGCAGCCAGGGTGCTGATCTGATCCATATTTAAACGGTAGGAAATATAGTCTTATCCGTCAACCGGTGGCCCCATGATTTTTCTGCACCGGAAATCCGTCGCCTGCAGAAATAACGGCCCGCCCGGCAATAATGATCACCGTGAGTTTCTGCAATGGAAGAAACGCACCGGGGGACCACGGCCGGCCGCCAAGGGCAGCAGGTGCGCCATCTAGCGCTTGGCTACGTAC
>JAWWPY010000421.1:0-3251 GCA_033854735.1 Streptosporangiaceae bacterium
GGTGGGGTACGTGCCCGGCGACATGGACAGCCGGGAGTTCGGCGGCAACTCGAACTGGCGCGGGCCGGTGTGGCTGCCGGTCAACTACCTGCTGCTGGAGGCGCTGGAGCGCTACCACCACTACTACGGCGACGACTTCCGGGTCGTGTGCCCGACCGGCTCGGGCCGGCTCCTGAACCTCGGCGAGGTCACCCACGAGATTGGCGAGCGGCTGGGGCAGCTGTTCCGGGCCGACGCCGCGGGCGTCCGCCCGTGCCAGGGCCCGGAGCGGCGGTTCGCCGGGGGCCCGCACTGGGCGGGCCTGGTGTGGTTCTACGAGTACTTCCACGGGGACACCGGGCGGGGGCTGGGGGCGAGCCACCAGACGGGGTGGACCGCCCTGGTCGCCCGCATGCTCGAGGATTGCGCCCGCAAGAGGGAAAAGGCTCCGGAAGCGGCTGTGGCGGCCGGCCGGGGACTCCAAACGGGGCCGCCAACCTGCGATGAGGAGCCGGAGTCCCCAATTGACCGGCTCGAATGAGGGGTGCAACCGTCTACGACGCGACCCGCCGCCTTGCTGGGCGGCCGGCGCCGGCCCACGAGCCCGCCAGGGTCGCCGCCCACGGATTGTCCCGGGCACTCGGGGCGACCACCACCGTTCCCCGTCGGCCGCCAACGGGGAACGCGGCACCTGAACCGGCGGGAGGCGGGCCGTGTTGGCGTTGCCACCCCGCCGCCGGGGATGCGCTCACAGCTTCCATGAGCCGCTATCCGGTCAGCAACGGTTGACGGTGCGACGTTGAGGCAGCGGAGAGAGACAAGCCTTCGGATCGGCGCTGTATCTGAGCCGTTGTCCGGACGGCTGCCGCTGCGCGCTTCGGTGTCGTCGACCGGGGCCATTCTGCTCAGTCGACCTGCAGGCGATCGAGAAGCAGCACCTAAGAGCCTCCGGCGGGCTGATCGAGGGGTCAGGAGAGGCCATGCCCAGCCGCCGGAGCACGACGCCGGTTACGCCCGAACCCGGTCGAGTACGTCGAGCGCGTTCGCCGTCGCGGCGAAGGCGGCCGTGTTGTCGAAGGTGCACCAGACGCCAGCCGATTTCGCGGCTCGGGTCAGCGTGGTCACGAGGGTTTCGAGGTACTCATCCCGGTACGCCGAGTAGTAGACCTTCGGCGATCCGTGCAGCCGGTAGTAGACCAGGCCGTCCCAGCCGCCCGGCTCGGCGGCCGCCGGGACCACCGCCGGATCGGCGGCGACCCGTGCCACGCGATATCGTGTCACCAGCCGCTCGGCATCGGGCGTGAACCAGCTCGCGTGCCTGGGCTCGACGGCCGCATCGCCGTCGAATCGGTCCCTCAGCGAGGCGAAGAAGCTCTCCGCCGCGTCGGCGGAGAACGACAGACTCGGAGGGAGCTGGACGAGTAACGGGCCCAGCTTATCCCCGAGCTGAGTTGCCTCCGCGAGGAATTCGTCGAGCACGTCTCCGGTGTCCACCAGGCGGCGCTCATGGGTCGGCACCTTCGGCACCTTGACGCTGAACAGGAAATCCGCCGGGACGGAGTTTGTCCAGCGTGCGTAGGTCGTACGCCGGTGTGGCCTGTAGAACGACGAGTTGATCTCGACGGCGGGGAAACGACCGGCATTCCGCGCGAGATGCGTACCCACGGCGGGGAGGCGGTCGGCATGCTCCTTCGGGATCGACCAGCCGGCGCAGCCGACGCGTACGATGCCAGGGGAGGCTGACTTTTTCTTCGCCACGTCGAACTCGCCTGAGGGAACGATCTTCCGGCCTTATATTGCCCATGGCATCGCAATCAAGGGGCCGCTTCGGTCGGCGCGAGCGGATCAGCCCGCAGGGGCCGAACGTCCAGCGAGCCGCGCAGGTAGCGGCCCGAATGGAGCCGCCAGAAAATTACTGTACGTCCGTTGACTTCCTGTCGATAAGTCGTTCCAATCCCCGAATCCGGGATCCTCTCGGGGCGATGGCAGGGGCGCCGCCCTCGCGCTCGTGGGCGGCAGATGAGGAGAGCGAAGATGACCAAAATGATCACATGCCTGTGGTTCGACCGGGGCAAGGCCCGCGAGGCGGCCGAGTTCTACGCGAGCGTGTTCCCCGACAGTGACGTCGCGAAAGCTCATGCCTCCGCCATGGACATTCCGTCAGCGAAGGAGGGCGAGGATCTCACCGTCGAGTTCACCGTCCTGGGCCAGTCGTACATCGGCCTGAATGGCGGGCCGAATTTCAGGCCGAACGAGGCGGTCAGCTTCATGGTCCTGACCGACAACCAGGAAGAAACCGACCGTTACTGGGATGCGATCGTTGGCAACGGCGGACAGGAGAGCGCCTGCGGCTGGTGCAAGGATCGCTGGGGCTTCTCCTGGCAGATCACGCCACGCGTGCTGCTCGAGGCGACGACCGACCCGGATCGCGCCGCCGCGAGGCGCGCCATGGAAGCCATGATGACGATGCGGAAGATCGACATCGCGACGATCGAGGCTGCACGCCGGGGCGGAGGCTGACTTTCGGAGGCTCCAATAAGGGAAGCACGGCACAAAAGTTGACTTCCGGCCGATAGCCCGTTCCGATTCAGCGGCCCGAACCAACCCCCAGAAGGGAATATCGCATGACCTACGCCGAGACGCTCCTGCCCGAGTTCGACCAGGAGATGGCGAACGCCCGTAAGGTCCTCGAGCGCCTCCCCGACGACAAGCTGGACTGGCGGGTCCACCCGAAGTCGCACACGATCGGCTGGAACGCTATCCACGTCGCGGACATCCCCAACTGGCTCGTGGCGGTCCTGACCACGCCGTCGCTCGACATCGCCCCGGTCGGCGGCGAGCCGTATGCGCCGCCGAAGCTGGCCAGCCGAGAGGAGATCCTCGCGCTGTTCGATAAGAACGTCGCGACGGCCCGCAAGGCAATTGAGGGGACCAGGGACGAGGAGGTGGGGCAGCCCTGGACGCTGCTGCAGGGCGGCAATCCGATCTTCACGATGCCGCGTTCGACCATGATCCGGTCCTACATCCTGAACCACATCATCCACCACCGCGCGCATCTCTGCGCCTACCTCCGGCTGAACGACATCCCGGTCCCCGGCATGTATGGCCCGTCGGGCGACGAGTGAGGCCATTCGGCGATTCTGAGGGAGCATCGACAGGGCTTGTAAGGGCCTGCGAACGGGTGTGGTTCGGGCGGCCGTCCGCGGGGCACGGGAGCGACTGTGACTCCTCTTGTCCCCTGTAACCAGTTTTTTCATATACTGACGCTTTGC
>JAWWPY010000422.1:0-84420 GCA_033854735.1 Streptosporangiaceae bacterium
CCGGCCTGACGCAGGAGGACGTGTCCGAGCGGACCGGCAAGGACCGGTCAACGCTGTACCGGCTGGAGAATGCCCAGCAACGGCCGCAGAGGTCAACGCTCATCCAGCTTCTCGACCTCTACGGAACCAGCCCAGAACGGCGGGCGGACCTGCTGGCCCTCCTGCGGGAAGCCAGCCAGCGCGGCTGGATGCAGCCCCACCGCTCCGACCTGCCGGAAATCTACTCGGACTACATCAGCTTCGAGTCCGAAGCCCGATCGGTCTCGAACTACGAATCGCTGTTCATCCCTGGCCTCCTGCAGACCGAGGACTACACCAGGGCAGTCATCCGTGGAATCCTGCCGCACGCCAGCGCGGCTCAAGTGGATAGCCGGGTCACGGCCCGGATGGAACGCCAAGCACTACTGACAGCCGACAACCCGCCACAACTGTGGGCGATCATGGACGAGGCTGCAGCCCGGCGCATAGTCGGCGGCCCTGCGGTGATGCGGGAGCAGCTCGCGCGACTGCGTGACATAGCGGCGCTGCCGAACGTGACGGTCCAGGTCATTCCTTACGAAGCCGGCGCGCACCCGGGCATGCCCGGATCGTTCATCGTGCTGGAGTTCCCCGACCCAGCCGACCAGAGCCTGGTCTACATCGACAGCATGGCCGGCGACCTGTTCCTCGAAGACGACATGGAGATACGTCGGTATATCCTCATGTTCGAGCACCTCCGCGCAGCCGCCCTCAGGCCCGACGAAAGCGCTACCCTGCTGGCTGCGATCGCGGAGACGTGAGGAAAGGGGGTGCGGGATGAACATCCCGGACCTGTCCCGCGCCCAGTGGCGCAAAAGCAGCCATAGCAGCGCGAACGGCGCATGCCTCGAGATGGCCGAGACCAGCGACCTGATCGCCGTCCGCGACTCCAAGGACCCGGCCGGCCCGAAGCTCGTCTTTACGGCTCCCGAGTGGGAAGCATTCACCGCTGGCGTGCGAGACAGGGAATTCGACCTCGGCTGAACCAGGCTGGAGGCCGCTCGCGCGGGGCCCAGGCTGGAGCCCGCTCGCGCGGGGCTTTAGTGATCGTGGCCGAGATTGCCCAACGCCATGGACCGGGGCCGCTTGCGGAGACTGCGGTCAATCGCGCAGGTGGCGTCCCAGGGCTTCTAATGACTCGGTGATGTCACGGCGCATCTTGGTCCCGAATGTCACGCGGAAGAGGGGCCCGAACCCGCCGAGCACGTCGACGTTCTTCGTGACCCGGACTCGCCCGGGCTCGGCCGACTCGATCAGGTGATCGAATACGATCTTGCCCAAGGGGACCGGGCATTCGCTGACCCAGCGCCGTCCTGGCTCAATTGCGGTGATCGTGAACGTGCCGCCAAGGGTCCCGCGCTGCTTGGCCCACCCGGACGCGCCTAAGACGAAGGGCCCGTCGATCCGGGCGATCTCCTTCGTTAAATCCCATTCCGGCCAGCGCGACACGTCCGTCCAGACTTTCCACACCGCAGCTGGTTCTGCGTCGAACGTGGCCTCGCACTGGAACGAGTACACGGCACTGCCTCCTGGGCGCGCGCAGCGCCGGTCCGCTGGCGGAGGACACCGGGGCGCTGAGCCTGGAGCCCATCGTAGGACCACGCACCGCCATAGAACGCCTCATAGCACTCTATCTCCACACACTTCCCCCTAGAGGCTCCCAAACGATCAGGGAGCCGGGTCCTGAAGCACCGCGGGCATCCACCCGGCCAGGGGGCTGTGGATCGGCGCCGTCAGCCTGGATCGGCGCCGTCAGCCTGGGTCGGGGCCGGTGGCGATGGGGCGCGCCGGATCGGCGACCCAGTTCGACCACGAGCCGATGTACAGGGCGGCGGGGATGCCCGCGATGCTCAGGGCGAGCACCTCGTGAGCGGCGGTCACGCCTGAACCGCAGTACGCCCCGGCTTCGGCGGGTTCCGGGCCGGCAACGATCCCCAGGGCCGCGAACCGTGCGGTGAGTTCCGCCGCGCTCTGGAAATGCCCGTCCCCGGTTACGTTTCCCGCCGTGGGCGCGCTGATTGCCCCAGGAATATGCCCGGCCACGGCGTCGACCGGCTCGATCTCACCCCGGTAGCGCTCCCCGGCCCGGGCGTCGAGCAGGCGGCCCACGCGGGCCAGCGCGGCCGCCCCGTCGGCACCGAGCAGCGGCATGTGCCCGGGCCGGGCGGTGAAGTCGCCGGGCACGATCGCGCCGGGGCCGACGGACACGGGCTGGCCAGCCGCCACCCAGGCCCGGTAGCCGCCGTCCAGGACCCGCACCAGCTCGTGGCCGAAGTAGCGCAACGTCCACCAGGCCCGGGACGCCGCCAGGGAGTCGTTCTCGTCGTAGACCACCACGAGGCGCCCGTCCCGCACGCCGGCCCGCCTCATGGCGGCCTGGTAGGCCCCGGCCGCGGGCAGCGGATGACGGCCACCTGGCCCGGGCGGGGCGGCCAGATCCTGGTCCAGGTCCACGAAGGCAGCGCCGGGCAGGTGGCCGGCCAGGTACTCGCCGATCCCCGGCGGGCCGCCGGCCCGCCAGCGCACGTCCAGCACCGCCGGCCGGTCCTCTCCGGCCAGCGCTTGGGCCAGAGCTTTGACATCCATCAACGAACCCACAGCGCATCTCTCCCGCCTGCCCCGGCACAGCCCGCCGGGGCACCGCCTGCCTCCAGCACCACCTGCCCCGGCACCGCCTGCCTCAGCCCCGCCGGGGCCAACTCGGCCCGGCCAACCGCACCGCCGCTGGTGCCAGGCCGACTACCCGGCGCGGAAGCTGAGCAGCGGCACGAGCTGGTCCGCCGAAGTCAGCGAGCCGTGCATGCCGATAAGCGCGGACTCCAGCGGCTCAGCCTGGTTGGCTACGAGGGCCCACGCGTCAGCCGGGGCGGCGACGACATCCCCGATCCGCTCCAGGAAGAGGGGGTCGGTAGGGCCGAACCAGCCATCCGCGACCGCCTCCGCCCTGGACGCCACCCACGCCCTGCCCCCCAGCACCTCACGCCAGGCCGCCAGCACATCGTCTGCGGCGCCCGGCTCGGTGTACACGTGGCGGGCCCGCGGCTCGCCCCCCAGCAGCGCAACCCCGTCCCGCAGTCCCGGCACCGCATCCACGTCGATCTTCTCCGACACGGGCACGTCCACCATGCCATGATCGCCGGTCACGTGCATGGTGGCGCCGGCCGGCAGCGCCCCCGCCAGTTGCTCGGCCAGCTTGTCTACGTGCGCGAGGTGGTACAGCCAGGCGTCTGAGGCAGCGCCGAACGAGTGCCCGGTGCCGTCGAGTTCGGCATGGTAGACCGTGACCAGGGCGCGGTCCGAATCGGCCAGGGCCGCGGTGGCCTGGGCCACCAATGCACCCAGGCTGTCCGCCGGCCGGTAGTCCGCGCCGCGCATCGCGGCCACCGAGAACCCGGTCTTCTGCAGTGCGGCCGCGGCGACCCGGTAGGCGCCGACCCCGGCAGCCGCCGCGCGTTCATAGATCGTCGGGCGGGGCTGCCACGCGACAGGATCGATCCGGGAGTCCCAGCGCAGCCCGTTGAAGAGCCTGCCCGCCCCAGGCACCGCCACCTGGTAGCCCAGCATCCCGTGCATTCCCGGTGCCAGCCCGGTGCCCAGGGAGGTCAGGCTGGTCACGGTGGTCGCCGGGAATCCCGCGGTCAGCGGCCTGCCGGTGACCGCGAGCTCGGAGAGGAACGGCGCCGCGGCCGGATGGTCGCGGAGCAGTTCCCAGCCGAGGCCGTCCACGATCAGCAGGCAGGCCCGTCCGGTGCCCGGCAGCTCCAGGGGGTTAGGCTCACGGCCCACCCCCAGCGAGGCCAGCAGGGAACAGGCCAGGTCAGCCAGGCTCCCCTCGCCGTATCGCGGCACGGTGGGCAGGCTCGTCGGCGCATCGATCATGCCGGGCCCGTCAGTGTTCCGGCGCAGCGGTCGCCTCAGCCAGTGCCCCAGCAAACGTGAGCACCTGGCGCACCGCATCCTCGCCGTCCGCGGCCTCGCTCACCCGCATGGTCAGATCGTCCGCCGTAATGGTCCCGCTGTACCCGTGATCAGCTTCGCAGTTCTCGTCACCGCAATGGGCCGGCTCCAGCTCGACGTGGGAAAGCACGTTCCAGCCGACGGTCAGCACCACCTCGGTGGGCATGGTCACCCCGGGCACGTACGACGCGGGATCGGGCACCACCCGGGTGACGGCCACCGAAGAGATCCGGGAGAACTTGACCGCCTCCGTGCTCGTCTCCGCCTGCGGGCGCGCGGCCGGCTCCTCGGCGGGGTTCTCGTCGGTGTGCGAGTAAATCAGCCTGGTCGGCGTCAGGACCAGGACAGTCATGTGGCGGCGCACCTCCATCGCCGGGTCGAACAGTGCGTCGGCTTGTACGACAAAGGAAACGACACCCTCAGTGCCCAGCGCGGACGAGACCGCATCGGACACCAGGCCAGGGTAGTAACCGCTTCGCTCGATTGCTGACCGCAGCCCGTCGGCTGTGGTTCGGATATCCCTCATGCATCCATCCTGCACTGTCTGGGGCGCAGCGCTCACAGAATGGGGCATCAATCGCCGCACAGACGCCCTCCGAGGCCGGTGGCGAGGGCTCATGGCGGCGCGGAGCCGGCGAATGCGTCGTCCGGCGCTGCGCTGGTCAGGTCTATGCGCGGCTCGTCGGCTGGCTCGGGAAGCGCCATCGCGCCCGCGCCGGCCGCGGGCCTGGGCCGCCGGGGCGACGGGGCGCCCGCACCACCGCCGCGGCCGCGGTACACCAGCAGCCCATTCACCGGGTCCGGCACCGCGTCGAGCGCGGCCCGGACAGCAGCCAGGCCACGGAACGCCTCCCACCGCGTGTCCGAGCTGAACTCCACCTCGAAGACCACGCCCCAGCGGTGAATGTGCCACGCCCAGTCGGTCGCGCCGTGCGCGATAGCCGACTCGATTAGCAGGGACGAGTAAGTGTCCCGCCATCGCGTGGCCGGAAACTCACCATCAAATACCTCGATGGACCACCACTCGGCCATAGCAGTGACGATAGGCGTCCCAGGCCGGAAATGGCACCCCTGACGCGCTGTGCCCGCCGACATGCGCCGTACTCCCCAGGGACGAAGGCGCCGCTGGACCGTCCTCGGGGACTGCCTGATCGCCGGTTGCGGCGGCCGCGATCACACGCCGACTCCTCTCCAGCCCTCAGACGTGTAGCGGAAGAGCTCGCCGATGTGAGCCCAGGCCGATTGACGCGGCTGCGTGCCGAGCGGGTTCGGGGGCGGAGGCTGCATGCCGGGCGGGGGCTGCATGCCAGGCGGAGGCTGCATGCCAGGCGGAGGCTGCATGCCAGGCGGAAGAGGCTGCATGGCGAGCGCGCGCAGCAGAGAAGGCTTCACCGGGCAGGTCAGATAGTGCTTCATCACGGCCGGAAACCGATTCAGGATCAGGTTCCGAGGACGGGCCCAGGCTATGCCGACCTCGGCGCACACCTCTCTGACCGCATCTTCCGAGGCGAGGTTGGCGAAGCCGGAACGCTGCCACGGCAGGACGTGGTGGACGCGGTGAGGGCTTAGGCCGGCGCTGAGGAAAAGGTCAATCCAACGGTTGCCGACCACGCTCAGGTCGTAGCTCAGGCAGATCTGCCTCGCCGCCCAGTCATCGCGCACCGGCTCGGGGATCACAGCGAGTTCCTCCTCGCTGTTCGGGTCCTCGAAGTCATGGCTGGCCACGACGAGGAAGGTGTTGAACCACAAAGTCAAGAAGAACTGCACCAGCCAGGCCAGGATGTGACCGGTCGCCAGGCACAGGGCAAACTCAACCACGATCCACGCGCGGATGAGCCAGAAGTCTGCTCGGACTCCATCCCGGATGAATGGCGCGTCGGTTTGCGGGTTCGGCCTGGGACGCTCGAACTTGGCGATCTCCCTTCCCCGGAGAGGCAGCCCGGTCAGGCATATGCCGAGTTTGTGGAGCGTGTAGCCCGGGATCCGGAGTATGGGATGCAGCCGGAGCATGCCGTCGAAGAATGTCTTCTTCACATCCGCTCCGGAGCCCAGATAAGGATGGTGCAGTAGTACGTGCCCGTCGGTTCCAATCAGGCTCGTGCCGACGTAGTTGATGTCGAAGAGCGCTTTTCCGATCGGCAGCGTGAACTTGCGCTGGTGCCGCTGCTTCCACTTCCTGTGGAGGTGGTAATGGCCCGCGCCCGCCAGCCCGGTTCTCGTCACCACCATGATGACGACGAATGCCCAGGCAGGTATCACGTTGGCGATCAGGAGGGCCAGCGTGGCGACATGCGCGATAGCGATAATCCACGTCACGGCGTCAAACACGCGGTCGTACTTTCTCAGTGCCTGCTTGGAGAACTTGGCATTGACCCTCTGACGGATCGCAGCCAGCAGGCTTCCTTCATCCCGGTAATCGAGCCTCGGCAGGTCCGTGGGTGCGTTGAATTCCGGCGGCAGCAGGAAGGGGGGTACACCAAGCTTGGGGAGTATGTCCTGCACGGTGGGTACACCAAGCTTGGGGACATTTTTCGCCTCGGTGAATCGGGGGGGTGCAACAAGCTTGGGGCGTACGTCCTGGCCGGCGAGTTCTTTAATCTGGTACTTCGCGAGGACCTTCTGCAGCCGGGCTGGCTCCCGGTGGTACGTGTGGAGCAGGGCGCTGATATCGCGGCCCTCGGTCTGCGCGAACCATATCGAGCCGCCGGGATGACGGCCCATCCACTCGGTAAAGTCGTATGCGCGTCCGTCGACGATCCAGAAGGGCTGGCCTTCGGGCAGAGCGGTACCCGTGCGGGGCGAACTGCGAGGTGAACTGGGGTTGAGGGTTTCGGACATTGGCCACTCCTTCTCGCGCTGATGCTCGCCACTGCGCTTAGTCGTCGTGATTCGGAATTCCCACGGTCAGCATGTCTCGGCCTGCCCGAATTGGAGAAGCGCGGTTTCAATCTGGGCTCCCGGGCCCATCGTGACCATGACGCCTCGATCGCCAGCCGCGGCACAGTCTTCAGCAAGCAGGCGCTCCAAGCTGACCAGGAAGCTACCGCTCGAGATGTTCCCGTAGTCGCGCAGCACGGAGCGCGTGTGACGAACATCGTGCTCCTCGAGACCCAGGCTGAGCTTGACGGAGTCGATCACTGCACCACCACCGGTGTGCAGCACCCAGTGCTTGATGGCGGAGAAATCCAGGCCATTCCGCTCCAGCAGCCTTTCCAGGGGCTCGCGAATGTTGAAGCCTATGACATAGGGGATGTCTCGGGTGAGGTAAAAGCTCCACTTTCCAGCAGCGGCATTCCAGTCGAACCGCATAGCTTCCCACTGTTCGGGGATGCAAAAGCTCTCGAAATCGATCACGCATGGCTCCGGGCCGGATGGCGCTGGTCCGGTGCCGTTCTCGGCATAGGAGGTCAATACGGCTGCGGCCGCACCGTCACCGAAAAGGCTGTTGACGATGCCGGTGCGCGGGGTCTCATCCAGAACGTACATCGCGGAGTTAATCTCACAGCAGACCAGGAGCGCCACCCGGCCCGGATGGTTCCTAATCCACTGCACGAGCGGGTTCAGCCCATTCAAGCCCGCGTTGCATCCCATTCCCACAATGTCCGCCCGGAGGAGCTTGCGGTCAAACCCGAGTTCTCGCGAGAAAAGCGAACTGAGCCCGGGGACCATGAAGCCGCTCGAGGTGATGCACAGCATGTAGTCGACATCTGCTGTCGACAACGATACGGCGTCGAGCGCGTTGCGGATGGCCCGCGATCCGATCTCGAGTGCTCCTTCCCGAAACTTGGCGTGGAGGTCGGCTGCGGACTCTGGGAGAAGGCGCCCGGTGTGAGCATCTTTTGCCGGAAGGTAGAGGTGCCTCTTCTGGATATGGGGTGAACGGAGAAGCTTCTTCACAACTCTGTTTTCCAGGCCGAGGAGCGCCCCGATCTCTTCCTGCGAATAGGACCGGTCGGGAAATGCGCTCCCGACGGAAGCGATCACGGCAGTCCTTTCCCGCAAAGGAGCTGGATGGTGAATCGGGTTAGCCTCTATGTTGCGAATCCTGAGGGCATCCCCATTTCGAATCATGTATGCATCTTCCCCGATCGATAGGCCAGGCCCGAGCATAGATCCCAGAATAGGCTACGACGGCCGCACCCAAGGCAACAGACCCGCCGCCCATGTTGGCGCTACTGGAGTGGTGTGTAAAGCCCTTACTAACTTTTGGGGCCGAAGTGACGTGAGTGACGATGGCCGATGGCCGGCTCGCCGTTTGACAGCACGCCGGCTATGGCGAGCCGGGTCTGAGCGGCCCTGCTCGCGCGGCAGCGCTGGCCGGCATCTCTGCTACGCTCCCGGCGTGGCTAGCGCCCCGTTCCACTATCAATCGCCTGGCGAGGACAGTGGCCGATGGCTCGGCTTTCGGTTTCGGCCTGGCGATATCGTGATCAGCACCCGGCGCAAGAGCGGGACGACCTGGATGCAGATGATCTGCGCACTGCTGATCTTCCAGACGCCCGAGCTGCCGGAGCCACTCGGGGACCTCTCGCCGTGGCTGGACAACATGGCCATGCCGCATGACTTCGTGTACGCCCAGCTTGGCGAGCAGCGGCACCGGCGCTTCATCAAGACGCATACGCCGCTGGACGGGATTCCTCTCGACCCCCGGGTCACCTATCTCGTGATGGCCCGGCATCCGCTCGACATGTTCGTGTCGCTCTGCCGCCACGACGAAATCATCGGCCCCCCGCCGGACAGCGTCGGCCCCGGGCCTGTCGGCCCCCCGCCGCATGGCGTCGGCCCCGGGCCGGTCGGCGTCGGCCACCCGCCGGATGGTGTCGGCCCCCCGCCGGATGGTGTCGGCCCCCCGCCGGATGGTGTCGGCCCCCCGCCGCATGGCGTCGGCCCCCCGCCGCATGGCGTCGGCCACCCGCCGCACGGCGTCGGCCCCCCGCCGCACGGCATTGGCCCCCCGCCGGTCGGACGGCTCACCGGTCTGCCCAGTCCGCCGAAGCCGCCCGGCCCGCCCGCGCCGCCCAAGCCGCCCGCGTCACGCGAGACGCTGCACGACGCCCTGCTCAGGTGGATCGCCAACGATGACGATCCCCGCCGGCACCCGGACTCGCTCCCCGGCGTTATGTGGCACCTGTCCGATGCCTGGGCCAGGCGCGGCGAGCTGAACGTGCTGCTGGTGCGCTACGACGACCTGCTCGCAGACCTGGAGGGCCAGATGCGCTGGCTCGCCGGGAAGCTCGGGATAGCCGTTCCGGAGCAGGCCTGGCCCGCGCTCATCCAGGCGGCCACGTTCGAGCGCATGAGGGACCGCGCGGACATCCTCGTTCCGCTCCCCCCCGGGATCTCCGTAGACACTGCCTTGTTCTTCCGCCGGGGCACCTCGGGGGCCGGGCACGAGATTCTCAGCGACGAGGAGATGGCTGGCTACCACGCGCGTGCTGCCCAGCTGGCTCCGCCCGACATGCTCGAGTGGCTGCACTCGGCGTCTCGCCCGAGTGGCTGACAACAAACTGGTGACCGGCTGGATCACGGGCTGCCGAGCTGGCCCGGGTCGGGTCGCCCGCGCCAGGGCCGGCCGGGCAGAGCCAGATCATGAACTCCCGGAGGCGGATGCGGCGGGCGGTGCTCTCCCGGCGGCGGATGCGGCGGGCGGTGCTCTCCCGGCGGCCCTGACCTCAGGCCAGCGTCGGCGGGCACCTGGCGGGCGAACTGGGTCCGGTACAGGTCGGCGTACAGTCCCCCGGCCGCGAGCAGCTCGTCGTGCTGGCCGCGCTCGCGGACCCGGCCGTCGTCGATGACCAGGATCTGGTCGGCCTCGCGGACGGTGGACAGCCGGTGGGCAATGACCAGCGAGGTGCGGCCGGCCAGGGCCGCGGCGAGCGCTTGCTGGACGGCGGCCTCCGACTCCGAGTCCAGATGCGCGGTGGCCTCGTCGAGCACCACGACGGCCGGTGCCTTCAGCAGCAGCCGGGCCAGGGCGACCCGCTGTTTCTCGCCGCCCGACAGCCGGTAGCCGCGGTCGCCCACGATGGTGTCCAGGCCATCGGGCAGCACCGAGATCAGGTCCCAGATCTGCGCCGCCCGGCACGCCTCGATCAGTTCCTGCTCGGTCGTCCCGGGGCGGGCGTACGCGAGATTGGTCCGGATTGTGTCGTGGTACAGGTGCGCGTCCTGGGTCACCACGCCGACCGAGTCGTGCAGCGACTCCTGAGTCACGTCCCTGATGTCGAACCCGCCGATGCGCACCGCCCCCTCGCTGGGGTCATACAGCCGGGACACCAGGTGAGTGATCGTCGTCTTCCCCGCGCCCGAGGGCCCGACCAGGGCGGTCAGCTGCCTGGCGGGGACGGTGAAGCTCACGTCGTGCAGAACGCCCAGCCCGGCATCCGTTCGCTCGGGCGCGAGCAGGGCAATGGACTCCAGCGACGCGAGCGAGACCTCGGATGCGGCCGGGTAGCGGAATGAGACATGGTCGAAGACGATGTCCGCTGCTGGCCCGGCGGCGCGGGCCGATCCGTTGCCCTGCGTGGCCAGCACGAGCGGTACCGCGTCCGGCCGGTCCTCGATCAGCGGCTTCAGGTCGATCACCTCGAACACCCGGTCAAAACTGACCAGCGCGGTCATCACATTGACCTGAACGTTGGACAGCGCAGTGATCGGCCCATACAACCTCTGCAGCAGCAGGGCCATAGAAACCAGCGTGCCGACCTGGAAGGCGCCACGGACGACGAGGTCGCCGCCCACCCCGTAGACCACCGCGGTGGACAGCGACGCGAGCAGCGTCAGCGTGATGAACAGCGAGCTGCCGTACAGCGCCTGGACCATGCCAATGTCCCTGACCTTGGCCGCCCGCTCGGCGAACAGGCCGGACTCCTCCCGCGGCCGGCCAAACAGCTTCGCCAGCATGGCGCCGGCGACGTTGAACCGCTCGGTCATCGTCGATCCCAACGCCGCGTCGAGCTGCATCGACTCCCTGGTCAGCCGCTGCAGCCTGCGCCCGACCAGGCGGGCCGGGATGATGAACATCGGTATCAGCACCAGCGCGATGACCGTGACCAGCCAGGAGAAGTAGAGCATCGTGACCAGCACCAGAATCAGCTGCAGCGTACTTGACACCGTAGACGCCAGCGTCGAGGTCAGCGCCTGCTGCGCGCCGATCACGTCGCTGTTCAGCCTGCTCACCAGCGAGCCGGTCTGCGCCCGGGTGAAGAACGCGATCGGCTGCCGCTGCACGTGGTCGAACACTTCCGTGCGCAGGTCGTAGATCAGGCCCTGGCCGACCCGCGCGGTGTACCAGCGCTGGACGAGGTTGAGGAACGCGTCGAAGATGGCCAGCCCGGCGACGGCCGCGGCGACCGCCAGCACCACATCGACCCGCTTCGGCTGGACGCCGCGGTCGATGAGCAACCCGAGCAGCACCGGGATCGTCACCGTGATCACGGCGTCCAGCGCGGCGGCCAGCAGGAAGGTCGCGAGATCCCAGCGGTAGGGCCGCGCATATCCCGCGATCCTGCGGACGGTCCCCCGCTTCAGCTGCTGCTTGGTCACCGACGAGTCAGTGGTGAATCCGCGCATCATGTGGAGCGGGCCGGGGCCTGGACCGGGGCCGGGGCCGGGGTGCATAGCGGCGGGAACCTCCTGGGGCTGGCGTTCCTTTCCCGCGTCAGCTCGCAGTGAAGCTGCGCGGCGCGGTCACGAGCCGACGAACCTGGTCCGCGGCAAGGTCGCCTGCTCCCGGCGTTCCGCCGCCGCCTGTTGCCCAAAGGGTATTCGCGACGGCCTGGCCCAGCAACAGCTTGACGGCGCGGGCAAGTCACTACTCAGGCGCGCTGGACCGGCCTCCTCACCGCACCGCCCCAACAGCGAACTCCTGGTCAGGGCTCCTGGTCAGGGCTCCTGGTCAGGGCTCCTGGGTCCACCACAGGTCTTCCTGCCGGGAGCACCATGCCGCATCGCCCAGCCGGGCCAGGTCGGCGACGGTGATGATGCCGTGCTCCAGGAGCACCTGCACCACCACCTCATCGGAGAGCCGGGTGTCGGCGCGCACCAGGCCGCGGTCGCTTATCTTGCGGCGCAGCACCTTGACGTGCTCGGCGACGCGGGCTGACAGCCGGTCCCGGAACACCGGGTCTCCGTCGAACCGCTCAAGCTCGTGATAGGCGCCGGTGGCCTCCAGGGCGGCCCGCGCTATTTCCGGCGTGCGCGGCAGCGGCGTGGTCCGGGACGGGTCCTCCAGCCATGGCTGGCACCACATCAGGGCGACCAGGAAGAGCTTGGTCATCGGATCCAGGTACAGCGGCAGCAGGGTGGCCTCGCCGTCCAGGCGGAGGCGGGCGCTCTCGGCATCGGCCAGGTCCATGTCCTGGCCGGCTACCACCACGTGCAGCGCCTTGCCCTCGTCCAGCATGTTGCGTGACCCCACCAAGGTCGTGCCCACCCGGATGAACCAGCCCCCGGACGGCTCGCCGTGCTGCTCCATGCGAGGCAGCCGTATCCGGTAGCCGTCGCCCTCCGCGTACAGGGCGTGCGTACGGCTGATGTTGGCGACCCAGGCGCCCCCGCTCACCGCGGTCACCACCCCGGCGCGGCGGGACAGTCCCCGGCCCGCCGCGATCGTCAGGTCCGCGTCCGGCCCCCGGCCGAACACCAGCCTGCTGCCCTCGGGCATCGCTATCACCCGGCCGGACGGCGCCGCGACATGCGCGGCCGCTGGCGTGATTGAGTCGAGCGCCATCGCCGTCCTGCCTTACACCTGTCGCCTGGGCCAACTACTCCGCATGAGCCACACCTATCGCTGCCCGAATCCTAAGTCCGGCGCACGGGGGCCACGCATCCCGGAATCCGGGGATGGCCCGGAGCGGTGATATCGCGATTAGCTGAGGTCGTCCTGAGGCGAGGCGCGAACACGGCGTCTGGAGGTGGCCGCCGTGCTGGTGGTGAGGCCGTGCCGGCGGCGGGTCGATAGGTGCGGGCGGGGGGTCCGCACTTGGACCCGCTGCCTTGGGGGGGGTGCGGCCCGGGGGGGGACCCGGCAGGCCCCGCGTCATGCGCCTCGCCTCAGGCGCAGGGGCCCGTCGCAGGCGGCCCCGTGGCAGGCGGCCCCGTGGCAGGCTCCGGCAGGACCGCCAGGGCATCACGGAGCTTCTGGGCGAAAAGCCCGGCCTCCGCGTCGTCCGTGTACTTCTGCCGTGGCCAGAAGAATCCGCGCAGGCCGTCGCCCCGCGTTCGCGGCACCACGTGGACATGCAGATGCGGGACACTCTGGCTGACCGTGTTGTTAAGCCCCACGAAACTCCCCTGAGCACCGAGGGCCTGAGGCATGACCGCGCTGAGCCGGCGCACCCGGGTGAAAAGCGGCCCGACCAGGTCAGGCGGCAGGCTGGCGAGCGTCTCGTAGTGCTGGCGCGGCGCGGCGAGCACATGCCCCTTGAATACCGGCCGGGCATCGAGGAACGCCACCACCTCGCTGTCGGCCAGCACGATGTGCGCGGGCACGTCCCCGGCGATGATGCGGCAGAAAAGGCAATCGGTCACCCCGGGAACCCTAGTGGCTGGCCGGCCACCCGATTGTCACCCGCTGGCCGGCCGCCCGATTGTCACCCGCTGGCCGGCCACCGGATTGTCACCCGGCAGGATGACACCAGCCCCGCCAGCAGGATGACGACCGGGCGGGGGCCCGGGCCGTACCCTGGGACCCGTGGCCTCCCTGTACACCTGGCTGCGCCGTCACCCAAGCCTGGTCGACGGCGTACTGGCATTCGTGCTCGTCCTCATCGGCACGGGATCAGTGCTCACGTCCAGTGGGGGCTGGGTGGCCCTGCCGTTCAGCGTGGCGATCGTGGTCCCGGTGGTGTTCCGGCGCAAGCACCCGGTCGGCGCGTTCGCCGCGGCGACTGTGATCGGCGCCGGGCAGGTCCTGATCGCGGCGCCGAGCGGAGCAGACCTGGCCATCGTCGTCCTGCTGTACACGCTGGCCGCCTACCGGCCCCGGTCGATCTCGGTCACCGGCCTGGTCATCTGCCTGCTCGGCTCGGTCGTCGCCGTGGCCCGCTGGACGCCCAGCCAGCTCAGCCTGTTCCACACGATCATGGTCGGCTCAATCCTGGTCGCCGGCCCGGCGCTGCTCGCCTGGGTGCTTGGTGACTCGATGCGGTACCGCCGCGGCTACTACGCGGCGCTGGAAGACCGCGCGGCCCGCCTGGAGCGGGAACGGGACGCGCAGGCCCAGATCGCCGCGGCGGCCGAGCGGGCCCGGATTGCCCGCGAACTGCACGACGTGGTCGCGCACAATGTCAGCGTCATGGTGGTTCAGGCGGACGGCGCGTCCTACGCCCTGGACAGTGACCCGGAAAAAGCCCGCCAGGCCCTGGCCGCGATCGCCGGCACCGGCCGCCAGGCGCTGGCCGAGATGCGCCGCCTGCTCGGCGTCCTGCGCAGCGGCGACGGCGAGACCGGGCTCGCGCCGCTGCCAGGGATCGGTCAGCTCGCCGAACTGCTGCAGCAGACCCGGGCCACCGGGCTGGCCGTGGATTTCACCGTGGAAGGCGTGCCCGGCCCACTGCCGGGCGGGGTGGCGCTCGCCGCATACCGGATCGTCCAGGAATCGCTGACCAACACCCGCAAGCACGGGGGCCCCAGTGCATCGGCCCGGGTAACCCTGCGGTACTGCGAGGATGTGCTGGTGCTGAGCATCGCCGACGACGGTCGTGGCGCCGCCGCGGCGGCCGATGGCGCCGGGCACGGCATGATCGGCATGCGCGAGCGGGTCGCCCTCTACGGGGGGACGCTGCGGGCCGGTCCCCGGCCCGGCGGGGGCTACCAGGTCACCGCGCGGCTTCCGCTGACACCCGGCCGCACCGTGTCCACGGGCGAGCCGCGACGCAGGCCCGATGGCCAGGGGACGGCGGCAGTCCGCCCGCTTGTCGTTGCGCCAATGGTGGTAGATGCGGCGCCCGGGCCCCGGGATGCGGCGTGAGCGCGCCAAAGGGCCTCAGAGCGCCCCGGAGGCGCAAGGGAAGCAGAGCGTGACCATCCGGATTCTCCTGGTCGATGACCAGGAACTGGTGCGGACCGGGTTCCGGATGGTGCTCGACGCACAGGACGACATGGCCGTGGTCGGCGAGGCCGGCGACGGGCAGGCCGCGACGGATCTGCTGCGATCCACGACCGCCGACGTCGTGGTGATGGATGTGCGGATGCCCAGGCTCGACGGCATCGAGGCGACGCGGCACATCTGCCGGGCCGGTGACCGGCCCCGGGTGCTGATGCTCACCACGTTCGACCTCGACGAGTACGCCTACGCCGCGCTCAAGGCCGGGGCCAGCGGCTTCCTGCTCAAGGATGTCCCGCCCGAGGAACTGCTGTTCGCGATCCGCGCGGTGCATTCCGGGGACGCGGTGGTCGCGCCGTCCACGACCCGCCGGCTGATCGACCGGTTCGCGCCCCTGTTCCCGGCCGGGAACATCCCGGCACCGCCGGACCTGGCCTGCCTGACCGGGCGGGAGCGCGAGGTGCTGGCCAACGTGGCGCAGGGCCTGTCGAACTCCGAGATCGCGCAGCGGCTGTTCGTGTCGGAGGCCACGGTGAAGACCCATGTCGGCCGCGTGCTGTCCAAGCTCGGGCTGCGCGACCGGGTCCAGGCCGTGGTCTACGCGTATGAGACCGGCCTTGTCCGGGCGCGCGGCACGGCCTGAGGCGCACTCCGGTCTCCTCCTTCAGGCGGGCCTGAGGACTCCTGCCGCCCCGCGGCGCGTACCTGGGAACCATCCGCCGAGGCTGACGCGGCAGGGGCGTCAGCGCCAGGTGGCGTTGGCCAGCGCAGCGGCCAGGCCGGTGATCGGGTACTCATCCACGATCAGGATCTGCGACCCCGGGAGGTACCAGTCCTGCTGCTCGAAATAGAACGAGGCGGTCATGGAGCCACCCGAGCTGGCCAGCCCGCAGCCGATCTTCCATACCGTGTAGTACGCCGTCCCGGTGCTGACCGGGGCAAAGTCCTCCCGGTAGGAGTTGCTGGGGGTGAGCCGCTGCCAGCCCGCGCCCGGCTTGCCCGGGCAGCCCAGGACGCCCGAGGACGGAGCGTACGGCTTCTCACGGCGGTATGTCTGATCCGTCGGGACCGGGCCGGTAGCCGCGCTCGCCCCAACGATCATGCTGAACGAAGGGCACCGGGAGCCGCTCATCGAACCAAGCAGGGTGCCGTCGTTACAGCTTCCCGTGCTGACGGCGAAATCGCCCTTCGCATCGCTGTAGGTGACCCGCCAGCTGGCCGGCGCCCGCATGATCAGGTGGCCGAGCAGGAGCGTGCTAGGTGCGTTCGCGCCATTGCCTTCCCCCGCGGGAGTGCTCTGCGGGCGGGTGGCGGCCCGGCCTGGGCCGGCGTTGCCGCTCGGGCTCACGCTGGGGGCGCCGCTGCCCGCTGGATGACCGGATGACGTGGCCGCACATGCGGTAGGGAGGAATGCCATGGTGGCCAGGATCACGATCCTGACTGGCTTCATCAGCAGCTCCCAGCTGTACCAAGGTGTGACATTAGCAAGCGGGCGCTGATGATGATCTGCCAACACAAAACGCGGCAGATTTTGCCGTGCGGGCGGCCTGGACCCGCTTCGCCGGCTGGGACAACCGTGGAGCGGAGGGAAAGGGCGGTGAATGGCCGGCGGCTACGCCCCCCCGCGAGTGGCCTTGCGCAGCGACCAGCCGAGCGCGCCGATGACGCACACCGGCAGCAGCCACCACGCGTTGACCCCGGCCGCGTGGACGAGCAGCGCGGTCAGGGCCAGGGCCACGACGACCACCGCCGCACCGCGCCAGTCGTCACCGATGACGAAGTCGTACCAGAACGCGCCGAACGCACGGAGCCTGCGATTCACCGTGCACCATCCTCTGAGGCAACCTGACCAGCCGGGCGGGCAGGCACGGCGGCCGGCGCCGCGGCACGGGCCCGGCGCAGCAGGGCGATGTAGCCCAGCGCGGCCACCGCGGTCACGATGACGAGCACCAGCAGGGCGGCGTCGTTACCGGGCCAGGCCACCCCGGCGCCCTCGGCTCCCCAGAAGGTCCCGAACGAGGTCAGCATGACGCCGACCGCCAGTTTCATGGTGTTCTCCGGGACACGCGCCAGCGGCGCCCGCGCGGCCACGCCGACCGCGGCGACCACGAGCACGGCGGCCGCGGCGCCCAGCGCCGCCAGCCCCAGGTTTCCCTGGTTGTCACCGAACGTGATCGCGATGAACACGACCTCCAGGCCCTCGAGGAGCACGCCCTTGAAGGAGAGCGTGAACGCATACCAGTCGTTGACGCCGTGCCTGCCGCCGGCGGCGGCCGCCCGCGCGGCTTCGACCTGGCGGGCGTAGATGCTCGTCTCGTCGTGCAAGCCCTGGTATCCGGACGCGCGGAGCGCCGCCTTGCGCAGCCATTGCAGTCCGAACACGGCCAGCAACGCCCCCACGACCAGGCGGAGCACGCTCAGCGGGAAGAGGGTGAGGGCCGGGCCCACGGCGGCCACTACCGCCGCGAGGACGACCAGGGCCACGGCCATGCCCTGGAACGTCGAGCGCCACTCCCGGGTCAGGCCGGCCGCCAGCACAATCGTCAGGGCCTCAACGGCCTCGACCGAGCAGGCCACGAAGACAGTGAGGACAAGGGCAAGAGCGTTCACGCGACCTCCAGTAGCACCATCGATGACGAACAAGCGTGCTGGCGGATCTCTGCCAGAATGGCGGCATGGCCGACGCTGACCAGGCTACCGATGAGGGCTGGCTGCTCCTTGTCTACCTGGTCCATCCGGTACGTCCTGTCACCCGCGGGCCAGAAGGTCATGCAGAGCGGTGACCCGACCGGCGACTCGCTCTACTACCCGGTCATCCAGAGCACCAACCCGCTGCCGACGCCGCTCCCGTGACATCCGCCGACGTGGCGTTCCGCGGACGCGGGTACGAACACGCGATCGACATCCCCGGAACCGGGCGGCTGACCGGCGTGTTCTCCGATGCACGCGCACGCCGGGGCGAGGCGGTGGGCCTGCGGCTGGATCCGGCCGGCTGCCATCTTTTCGCCGCCACGGCCGACCCTGGCCCGGCTCCGGCGCTGGCCGGCGCCGGGGCCCCGGCGCTGGCCGCAGGCACCAGCTGAACGGGCCGCAGGCACCAGCCGAGCGGCCGCAAGCACCAGCCGAGCGGGCCGCAGGCACCAGCCGAGCGGGCCGCCCGGGCATGCCGGCACCTACCGGGCCGGGCGGTGCGAGGCGGGACAACCCGGCTCGGGAGCCGTCCGGCCTGGGCAGGCACTAGCATCGGACGGGTGACCACGACGTTGAGCATCAGCGACTCGCAACCCTCCCTGGCCGAGGTGGACGCCATCGTCGTCGGGGTGCTGCCTGGTCCTGACGGGCCGGTCCCCGCGCCAGGATCCGCCGAGATCGACGAGGCGCTGGGAGGCAGCCTCGCGGCGACGCTGGCCGCCCTGGGCGCCACGGGCAAGTCCGAAGAGGTGACCAAGATAGCCGCCGGCGGCCGGCTGACCGCCCCCCTGATCGTCGCCGTCGGCCTCGGTGGGGAGCCAGCGGAACCGGCCGCCCCCGAGGCATTGCGCCGCGCCGCCGGCGCGGCGGTGCGGGCGCTCCTCGACGGAGCGCCGGCCACATCGGGGCTGCGCATCGCGCTGGCCCTGCCCGCCCAGGACGCAGCGCAGGCCGAGGCGGTCGCGCTCGGCGGGCTGCTCGGCAGCTACTCGTTCAGGCGCTACCGGCGCGGTGGCCCCGGCTCCCCAACGCTCACGCTGGTTGGCGCCGGCCCTGAGGCGGCCGGGGGCACCCACCGCGCTGAGGTGCTGGCGGCCGCGATGACGCTCGTCCGCGACCTGGTCAACACGGCGCCTTCCGACCTGGTGCCCACCGCGCTCGCCGCTGAGGCGGAGCGGGTCGCCGCGGCCTGCGGGCTTGACGCCGAGGTACTGGACGAGAAGGAGCTCGCGGAGCAGGGCTACGGCGGAATTCTCGGGGTCGGCCAAGGCTCGGTGCACCCGCCGCGGCTGGTCCGGCTGGAGTACGCCCCGGAGGGGGCGGAGCGGACCGTGGTGTTCGCGGGCAAGGGCATCACCTTTGACTCCGGCGGGCTGTCGCTGAAGCCGTCCAAATCCATGGAGACGATGAAGTCGGACATGGCCGGCGCGGCCGCCACCCTTGGTGCGCTGCAGGCCATCTCCGAGCTCCGGCCGGCCGTCCGAGTCATCGGCTACCTGCCGCTCGCCGAGAACATGCCCAGCGGAACCGCTCAGCGCCCCTCCGACGTGCTCACCATGTACGGCGGCCGCACCGTGGAAGTGCTCAACACCGACGCGGAGGGCCGCCTCGTCCTGGCGGACGTGCTCGCCAGGTCGGCCGAGGACTCCCCCGACCTGCTCGTCGATGTGGCCACCCTGACCGGGGCCCAGCTGGTGGCGCTCGGCCCGCGGATCAGCGGGGTGATGGCCAACGACGACGCGGTGCGGGACGGCATCGTAGACGCGGCCGGGCGGGCGGGTGAGGTCATGTGGCCGATGCCGCTACCGGACGAACTCCGTAAGGGCCTCGACTCGCCAGTCGCCGACCTGGCCAATGTGGCCGCGGACCGTTTCGGCGGGATGCTGGTCGCCGGGCTCTTCCTGCGGGAGTTTGTGCCTAGTGGGGTCCGCTGGGCACATCTGGACATCGCGGGCCCCGCCTTCAATGAGGGCGCAGCGCACGGGTATACCTCGAAGGGCGGCACAGGCACGGCCACCAGAACCCTGGTCCAGATTGCTCTGGACGTGGCGGACGGGCGGCTCTAGGCCGCCCCGGCGGCCGGCGGGCCCGGAAAGACGATTGGATCAAGGAGCGTTCTGGTGACGGAGAGCAGCGGTCCCTACGACATCGTGATCCTCGGTGGCGGCAGCGGCGGCTATGCGTGCGCGCTCCGCGCGGCCGAGCTTGGCCAGCGGGTCGTGCTCATCGAGAAGGACCGGGTCGGTGGCACCTGCCTGCACCGGGGGTGCATCCCGACCAAGGCCCTGCTGCACGCGGCGGAGATCGCCGACCTGGCCCGGGACAGCGAGGCCTTCGGGATCCGGGCCAAGCTCGACGGCGTCGACATGCCCGGCGTCAACGCCTACAAGGACAAGGTCGTCGACCGGCTGTGGAAGGGCCTGCAGAGCACGCTGGCCAGCCGGAAGGTCGAGATCATCTACGGCGACGGGCGCCTCGTCTCCCCGACGCAGGTGCGGGTCGGGGACACCACCTACGAGGGCGCTCACGTGGTGCTCGCTACCGGCTCAGAGGCACGGAGCCTGCCGGGCCTGAGCATCGACGGGCGCCGGGTCATCACCAGCGACCACGCTCTGCGGCTCGATTACGTACCCGGGTCGGTGGTGATTCTCGGTGGTGGCGTCATCGGCGTGGAGTTCGCCAGCGTATGGCGTTCGTTCGGCGCCGAGGTCACGATCGTCGAAATGCTGCCCCACCTGCTGCCTCCCGAGGAGGAGTCGAGCTCGAAGCTCCTGGAGCGCGCGTTCCGCAGGCGAGGCATCGGCTACGAGCTGGGCGCCAGGTTCGAGAGCGTCAAGGAATCCGCCACCGGCGTGACCGTGACCCTGGCGGGCGGGAAGACACTCGACGCGGACCTCCTCCTCGTCGCCGTGGGCCGCGGGCCAGTCTCGGCCGGTCTCGGCTACGAGGAAGCGGGAGTCACCGTGGAGCGCGGTTTCGTCAAGGTCGACGAGTACTGCCAGACCGGCGTGCCGACGATCTCCGCGGTGGGCGACCTGACCCCCGGCCTGCAACTCGCGCATGTGGGCTTCGCCGAGGGGATCCTGGTGGCGGAGCGCGTCACCGGGCTCCCGGTCACGCCGATCGACTATGACGGCGTGCCGAGGATCACATACAGCGAGCCGGAGGTCGCCTCGGTCGGCATCACCTCGGCGATCGCGGCGCAGCGCGGCATCAAGACCACCGAGTTCACCTACCCCCTCGGCGGAAACGGTAAGAGCGTGATCCTGCAGACCCAGGGGGCGGCGAAGGTCATCGCTGCCGCCAGCGACGACCCGTCAAGCGGGCCTGGGCGAGTGCTCGGCATCCACCTGGTCGGCGCACGGGTCGGCGAGCTGATCGCCGAAGGCCAGCTCATCTACAACTGGGACGCGCAGCCATCGGACGTGGCCCAGCTCATCCATCCGCATCCAACCCAGTCGGAGGCGATCGGCGAAGCGCACCTCGCGCTGGCCGGCAAGCCCCTGCACGTGCACGCATGACCAGAATCCGGTCCGGCGCGCAAGCCATGCACCACGCCACGAGCATTAGTGAGCCCTGAACAACGAAGGAGTCACGGGAAGCCATGTCGGTCTCCGTATCCATGCCCCAGCTTGGCGAGAGCGTCACCGAGGGCACTGTCACTCGCTGGCTGAAGAAGGAAGGCGAGCGGGTGGAGGCGGACGAGCCGCTGCTCGAGGTCTCCACGGACAAAGTTGACACCGAAATCCCTTCACCGGTCTCGGGTGTGCTGCGCGGCATCACCGTCGCCGAGGACGAGACGGTCGCGGTGGGTGCCGAACTCGCGGTGATCGACGAGACCGCGGCTGAGGGCGACGCGCCCGCCGCACCGCAGTACACCGAGCAGCCCCCGGCGCCGCAGTACACCGAGCAGCCCCCGGCACCGCAGTACACCGAGCAGCCCCCGGCACCTCAGTACACCGAGCAGCCCCCGGCGCCGCAGGGAATCCCGCCGGCTGGTCCGCCCGCTGACCTCGGGGGCCTGGCCGGCTCTCCGCCGGCGCCGGTCCCCCAGGCTCAGCCGGAGCAGCCACCCGTCCAGCCCGCAGCGGCCTCGGCCGATCCGGGGCAGGCCCCGTCATCCTGGCAGGCATGGACACCGCCGGCGCGGCCCGAGCCGGCCTCCGCTACGCCGGCCGCCCAGCCTGCTCCAGCGCCCGCGCCGGCCGGAGCCGAGCAGGCATCGCCCGCTCCGGCCGAGAACGGCCCAGCCCAGCTGGCCTCCCCGGGACTGACCAGCGCTGACGGGCCTTACGTCACCCCGCTGGTCCGTAAGCTGGCCGCCGAGCACGGCGTAAACCTGGCTTCCCTGGCCGGGACGGGCGTCGGCGGCCGGATCCGCAAGCAGGATGTCCTCGACGCCGCCCGGACCGTCCGCGGAACGGCCGAGGCACCGCCGCGGCCAGCCCAGTTCCCTCAGCCCGCGCAGCTACCGCAGCCGCCGTCCCCCCCGGCCGCACCGGCACCGCCGGCGCCCGCCCAGGCCGCACCCGCAACCCAGGGCCCCGCAGCCCAGGGCGCCCCCCCTGGACCGGCCGCCGGGCCCGCCGCGCCGGCCCGGCGTCCCGTCGAGCCTTCCGCGCTCCGCGGGACAACGGAGCCGATGTCGCGGGCCAGGCAACTGATCGCCCGCCGCATGGTCGAGTCGCTGCAGACCTCCGCTCAGCTCACCACGGTCGTCGAGGCGGACGTCACCGCGATCTCCCGGCTCAGGGACCGCGCCAAGGCGGACTTCGAAGCGCGTGAGGGCGTCAAGCTGACATTCCTGCCGTTCTTCGCGCTGGCCGCGGTCGAGGCGCTGAAGGTCCACCCCCGGCTCAACGCGATCATCGACCCGAACGGCAGCCAGGTCACCTACCACGATGCTGAGCATCTCGGCGTTGCGGTGGACACCGCCCGCGGCCTGATGGTGCCGGTCATCCGCAATGCGGGCGACCTGAATGTCGGCGGGCTGGCCCGCAAGATCGCCGATCTCGCGCAGCGCACGAGGGGCGGCCAGGTCAGCCCGGACGACCTGGCGGGCGGGACCTTCACGCTCACCAACACGGGCAGCCGGGGCGCCCTGTTCGACACCCCGATCATCAACCAGCCGCAAGTGGCAATCCTCGGCACGGGCACGGTCGTGAAGCGGGCCGTGGTCATGGAGGACCCGGCGCTCGGCGAGGTGATCACGGTCCGCTCGATGGTCTACCTGGCGCTCACCTACGACCACCGGCTCGTCGACGGCGCCGACGCGGCCCGGTTCCTGACCACCGTGAAAGCCCGCTTGGAGGAAGGCGCATTCGAGGCCGAACTCGGCCTGTAGCCGACTCCCCCACGGACTCCCGTGATCACGGTAGATTTCTGGGTCCATGTGTCCGGGATGTTCCGTGATCATGGAAGGCCCGGCACGGGGAGGCGGCCGTGGGCACGCGACCCGCCCCTTGGCCATGATCACGGTAGATTTCTGGGTCTATGTGTCCGGGATATTCCGTGATCATGGAAGGCGTGCCTCGGGTCGTTCGCTGGGCTGGGTCGGGCCTGCGCTGGGTGGTTGGTGGGACAGACGTGGGTAGGGTGGCGGCATGAAAATCGCGATCACCGGATCGTCAGGCCTGCTCGGCAGCGCCCTGGTGAGCGCTCTGCGCCAGGACGGTGACGAGGTGATCAGGCTGGTTCGCCGGGCGCCCAGGTCCGCCGATGAGATGGCCTGGGATCCGGAGGCGCCGCGCGGCGGGCTGGGCCCCGCTGCGCTGAGCGGCGTCGCGGCCGTGATCAACCTGGCCGGGGCAGGCGTCGCCGACCGTCGCTGGACCACCGCCTACAAGGAGAAGATCCGGGCCAGCCGGGTCACGGGTACCCGCGCGCTCGCCTGCCTGCTGGCCGACATGGACAGCCCACCGTCCGTTGTGTTGTCGGGGTCTGCTCTTGGCTGGTACGGGGATACGGGCGGACGGGAAGTGGACGAGACATCGCCGGCCGGCATCGGGTTCCTGGCCGATGTCGTCAAGGAGTGGGAGGCGGCCGTGGACCCCGCCCGGCAGGCGGGCCTGCGCGTGGTCACCCTGCGGACCGGACTCGTCATTACCCGCCAGGGAGGCATCCTGGCCAGGCTGCTGCCGCTGTTCCGGCTCGGTCTGGGGGCACGGCTCGGGCCTGGCACTCAGGTCATGAGCTGGGTGGCGCTGGCCGACTGGATCCGGATAGCCCGGTTCCTGCTTGATCACGACGAGATCTCCGGGCCGGTCAACCTGACCACCCCGGAACCGGTCACCAACGCTGCCTTCACCTCGGCACTGGCCGCCGCGCTGCACCGGCCGGCCGCGCTCAGCGTTCCCTCTCCGGTGCTGTCGCTGGCGCTCGGCGGGGTGACCAGCGACCTGCTGAGCAGCGCCCGGGTACGGCCGCGACGGCTACGCGACGCCGGGTTCGAGTTCTCTTTCCCCAGCATGGCCGGAGCGCTGGCCGCCGAACTCAGCTAACAGCACCCTGGTTCCCGCCCAGCGCGCTCGCGCAGGCTCCCACGGCCGGACCGGCTTCCACAGCCGGACCGGCTTCCACGGCCAGACCGGCTTCCACGGCCAGACCGGCTTCCACAGCTAGACCAGCTTCCACAGCTAGACCAGCTTCCACAGCCGGACCAGCTTCCACGGCGGGACTGGGCGGCTGGACCGGGATCAGGTCCCGCAGACCGGGGTTCTCCGCCAGGCCCGGGCATTCCGATCCGAACAGAGGCACCCGCCACAGCGGCACCCGGAGCCCAGGATCCCTGGTCACCACCGCGCCCAGGGTGAGCCGGATGAGCCTGCGGGTACCGATGATGGCCATGGTGGCGAGGGGCAGTTCGATCAGGAGGGCCGACAGCAAGCTGAGCATGAAACCGCTGGTCCGCAGGTCCAGGGTGACGTCGAACCAGGCGTCGCAGCACAGCAGGGTAGCCAGCACCACCAGGCAGATGATCAGCACCTGGCGGCGGCGGTAGGCGGCCCACGCGGTCATCGCGAACGCGACCAGCAGGGCCAGGTCAAAGCCGACCCACGCGCCCCGCCAGTCACCCGCCCGGTAGTAGCGCGGAAGCGTGACGGTGAGCACGCCTATCCAGCAGGCCAGGGCGATGCAGCACCCGACGATGGCCGCGAGCACGATGGCGCGGTGGTGCTGCGCCATCGGTCTCCCGGCTGGGACCGGACGGTCGATGGCGGCGATCGCGCGCGCCAGCCGCGCCCGCTCCCCCCGGCTCATCTGCCTGAGTTCGGTCTCGTCGAGCACGCGAACACCCCCTCTCTAACGGTAACGACCCGTTAGTCCCGCTATTCCCCGACTGCCCCCTGACTATCCTGAGAGACCCCTGACTATCCTGAGAGAATCGCCACGGTTGGTAGCGGATAGGCTTTACGCGTGACCAGCGAACTTGCGTACGTGCATGCTGGATTCGGCGCTGACGCGGTTCCCTACCTGGCTGGGTGGGAACTCCAGCGGCTCCTGCATGAGCGCCGGGCCTGCGACTCCATCCCGGACGTATGCCTGCTTCTGGAGCACGAAGCCGTGTACACGGCGGGCAGGCGGACGAGTCCTCTCGACCGGCCGGTGGGCGAGGCCGGCGCGCCAGTGATCGACGTGGACCGGGGCGGCCAGATCACCTGGCATGGGCCAGGCCAGCTGGTCGGGTACCCGATCGTCCGGCTAGGCGAGCCGGTTGACGTGATCGCCTACGTCCGCGCCATCGAGGAGGCGCTCATCCGGGCCTGCGCCGAGGCGGGAGTGACCACCACCCGGGTGGACGGGCGCAGCGGCGTCTGGGTCACCGGCCCCGGGCCAGCTGATCTGGCCGGCGGCACCGCCGGGGCCGCGCGGCCGGACCGGAAGGTCGGCGCGATCGGCATCCGGGTATCGCGCGGGGTGACGATGCATGGGTTCGCCCTCAACTGCGACCCTGACCTGGGCTGGTTCGACCGCATCGTGCCGTGCGGGATCCGCGACGCGGGAGTCACCAGCCTGTCCGCCGAGACCGGCCGCCAGGTCACCGTGGCCGACCTGATCGAGCCGGTCGAACGTCATCTCGCGGCGGTGCTCGGAGCCCGCACCTGGCTAGTCGTTGCGGAGCGAGATCTGGTCGGACTCGGCGATGCCCGCCGCCTCGACGGCGCGCAGTCCTTCGCCTAGCCGTTCGCGGGCCTGCCTGAGCAGCTTCAGCGAATTGGTGAAGGTGCTCCGGGCGGCGGCACGCTCCGGGTCCGCCCCATGCTCTTCGATGAGGTGCGTCTGCAGTGCGGCCGCGACTTCATCGACCGCCTTGAGCGCCTGGTAGATGGCCTGCTCCCGCGCGATGTCATTCACCATAGGGCAAGTATCCCGCGCGCCCGGCCGCGGCGGTGTCAGCGGCCGTCACCGGCCGCCCGCCGGGCCAGGTGCGCGGCCAGGTCAGGCACCGGGACTGCGGCCTGCTCGCCGCTGTCCATGTCCCGGACGGTGACCGTGCCGGCCTCCTGTTCGGTCCCGCCGTAGATGAGGGCCCAGCGCGCTCCCTGGTCGCTGGCCCACTTGAGCTGCCGGCCCAGCTTGCCCGACGAGCCGAGGTAGACGCTGGACCGCAGGCCTGCGGTCCGCGCGACTCCCGCCAGGGCGAAGCTTCGCTGCGCATACTCGGGGCCCATGATGGTGACCGCCACATCCAGCCGGCTGTGACGGCCGGTGCTGCCCTCGGGGAGCAGCAGCACTATCCGCTCGATGCCGAGTGACCCCCCGGTGGCCGGCACGTCGGGCCCGCCCGCCTGCTCGATCAGGTGGTCATACCGGCCGCCGCCCGCGATCGACCCGGGCACCCCCTGGGCGACCACCTCCCAGATCGGGCCGGTGTAGTAGCTCAGCCCCCGCACCAGCCGGGGCGTGAACTCGATCCGGTCTTCCGGCACCTTCCCCGCCACGAGGGACAGCATGGCGTCGATCTCGTCCAGGCCGGCCGAGCCCTCCTCGCTGGGCTTGAGTGCCGCCCGGATCCGTTCTGCCGCGTCGGGGGCGGTCATCGCGGCCACCAGTTCCGCCGCCTTCGCCCGGTCGAGGCCGCGCCCGCCGAGTTCGTCGGTGATCTCCGCCGGGGCGAGCTTGTCCAGCTTGTCCAGGGTGATCAGGACGTCAGGCCCGAGGTCAGCGGGAACGCCGAACACCTCGAGCAGGCCAGCCAGCACGTGCCGCGAGTTCAGCAGGAACCGGAATCCGGGCACGCCCAGCTCGGCCAGCGCATCGTGCACCGCGCAGATCACTTCCGCGTCCGCCATCGTGGACGTGGAGCCGAGGGTGTCCAGGTCACACTGGATGAACTCGCGGTAGCGGCCCCGGCCCGGGCGGTCGGCCCGCCACACCGGCCCGATCGCGTACCGCTTGTAAGGCCTGGGCAGCTGGCTGCCGTACGCGGCGGCGACCCGGGCCAGCGGCACGGTCAGGTCGTAGCGCAGCGCCAGGTCGGCCTCGCCGGACGCCTCGTGCTCCCCGCGGCGGAGGATCTTGAAAATGAGCTTGTCGCCCTCTTCGCCGTACTTGCCGAGCAGCACCTCCAGGCGCTCGAAGGCGGGCGTCTGCAGCGGCTCGAACCCGTAGCGCGCGAACACCGACCGGAGGGTGGCGAACGCCCGCTCGCGGGCCTCCACGTCTGCGGCCAGGAAATCACGCGTCCCCGACGGGGGATCAAACTGCATCGGCATGCGCCCATGCTCCCCGACAAAGCCCCGCCACGTCACATCATTACTCACGGCGGCCGCCGGCGTGGCGCCCGGCTGCCCGCGCCAGCGGCCGGCGGGGCGGCGCGGGCCGCGTGGGGCACGCGGGTTTGGGCGGCTGCGGGCGGGACGTACGCTGGTGGGGTGGTACTTGCACCTGAAGGACGCAGGCTGCTCAGGCTGGAAGCCCGCAACAGCCAGACCCCCATCGAGCGGAAGCCCCCGTGGATCAAGACGAGGCTGCGCACCGGGCCCGCGTACACAGAGCTGAAGAGCCTGGTCAAACGGGAGGGCTTGCACACGGTCTGCGAGGAGGCCGGCTGCCCCAACATCTTCGAGTGCTGGGAGGACCGCGAGGCCACCTTCCTCATCGGCGGTGACCAGTGCACCAGGCGGTGCGACTTCTGCCAGATCGCCACCGGCAAGCCCGCCCCGCTGGACACCGACGAGCCCCGCCGGGTCGCCGAGTCGGTGGCCACCATGGGGCTGCGCTACGCGACGGTTACCGGGGTGGCCCGGGATGACCTGGACGATGGCGGCGCCTGGCTGTACGCCCAGACCTGCCGTGAGATCCACGAGGCCGTTCCCGGCTGCGGGGTCGAACTCCTGATCCCCGACTTCAATGCCATCAACGACAGGCTGAGGCTGGTGTTCTCGGCCCGCCCCGAGGTCCTGGCGCACAACATCGAGACCGTGCCCCGGATCTTCAAGCGGATCAGGCCGGGGTTCCGCTACGGGCGGTCGCTGGACGTGCTGCGCAGCGCCCGCGAGGCGGGACTGGTCACCAAGTCCAACCTGATCCTCGGGATGGGCGAGCAGCGGGACGAGATCAGCCAGGCCCTGGCCGACCTGCGGGCCGCCGGGTGCGAACTGCTCACCATCACCCAGTACCTGCGCCCGTCGCCGCTGCATCACCCGGTCGAGCGGTGGGTGCCGCCGGAGGAATTCGACCTGCTCCGCGACGAAGCGCTGAGCCTCGGTTTCTCCGGCGTGATGTCCGGTCCGCTCGTCCGCTCGTCGTACCGGGCGGGCCGATTGCACATGGAGGCGGCGGCGCGGAGGGCCGCAGGTTCGCCCTAACGGCCGCAGGCTCGTATCCTGCCCTCCATGGCGAACAAGCCCGCAGGGGCGGCGAACCGGAAGGGCGGCGCGGATCCGGCCACTCCCGGCCGTATCAAGCAGATCCGCATGGTGTCCGGGATCATCCGGAAGGCCAACCCCAAGGCGCTGCCCATCGTGGCCGCGACCGGGGTCGGCGTCATCGCGGTCTGTGTGGTCGTCGGCCTGCTCACCGGGACAGCCGGCCTCCTGATCCCGCTCGGCGTGCCGACCGCGTTGCTCGCCGCCATGATCCTCTTCGGCCGGTTCGCCCAGTCCGCGCAGTACGCGGCGGTCGAGGGGCAGCCGGGAGCCGCGGCCGCGATCCTGCAGAGCATGCGCGGGAACTGGACCGTCACGCCCGCCGTGTCGGCCAACAGGAACATGGACGTCGTCCACCGCGCGGTGGGCAAGCCCGGCGTGGTCCTGGTGGGTGAGGGCGCGCCGACCCGGCTGCCGAGCCTGCTCGCGGCCGAGAAGAAGCGGGTCTCCCGGGTCACCTACGACGTGCCCATCCACGACATCCAGGTCGGCAACGAGGAGGGGCAGGTCCCGATCCGCAAGCTGCAGCGCAAGATCATGCGGCTGCCCCGGGAACTGAGGCCGGCCCAGATCTCGGAGCTGAACTACCGGCTCAAGGCGCTGCCGCAGTCACTGCAGGCACCCAAGGGGCCGATGCCCAAGTCCGGCCGGATGCCGAAGCCGCCGCGCCCCAGGACCCGCTGACCAGGCCCGCGCGGCGGGCTCCGTCATTGGCTCCCGTCATGCCTCCCGGTAGGCCGCCCTGATCCGCTCGGCGTACGTCGGCAGGTCCAGCCCCAGCAGCCGGAACCGGCCGAGCTGGTGGAGCAGGAAGTTGTTGGCCCCCATCTTTGAGAGGCGGCCGACGTCGCCGGCGAGAAAAGCCTGCAGCTCATCCTCGGACAGCGGCGGCGAGGCGGCCCGCAGCGCCTGTTCCGGAGAGGCGCCGAGGGCCTGGCGGAGGCCAGGCTCGTGGACCACCCGGTAGCAGATCTTGTTCACCGCATAGATGCTCATGCAGTGTCTCCCGCTGTCTCCCGCTCGCTCTTGGCCAGCCAGGCACCGTAGGCATGGCCGAGGTCCCGCTGGGCTTCGAGGAAGGCTGGCGCGCTGTCCCCGATCGCGCCGAGCATGGCTATCCAGGTCAGCAGTTCGCCTGCGGCATTACCGGCGCGGGTCAGTTGCTCCTCATTCGCTTCCGCCACCAGTTCATCAAGCTCCCCGGCCCGCATCCGGGCCAGGATGCGATCCGTCCACCCGGGATCCGGCACGCCGGTGTGCGAGTGGTCACTGATCCGGGGACCGCCGATCTCCAGTGAGAAGCTCCCGCTGGCGACCGCGGCGACCCGCTGGCCATCGGGGGCTTCCTCGACCGCCTGCCTGATCGTGGCGCCCAGCGCCCGGCACCGCCAGGCCGGAGGGAAGGGCGGCATGAGCCCGTTGATGAACACCGGGACGATGGGCACGTCCATCGCGGGGGTCAGGAAGTGCAGCGGGACGGTGACAGGGTGATCGAACTCGAACTCCTGGCTGATCCCGACGTCGAATCCGGACCGCACCGCGTGAGCCTGGATCCGCCTGGCCAGGGCCACGTCGATGGGCACCTCATACGCCTGCAGTTCGCGGTAATCGCTGGGGCCACGCGCGGACGGGGCGACGCCGACGCTGAAGATCGGCACGCTCTCGATGAAGAAGGTGTTGTAGTGATCGCAGGTGAAGAAGATGAGTGCATCCGGCGCGAGCTCACGCAGGTGCTGCGCGGCAGTCCCGTACAACCGGCTGAGTTCTGCGGCCTGCGGCTCCTGACGGTCCACTATCCCCGGGAAGTGAGGCGTGTGCGGAACGCCTACCGCGCCGACGATCTCACCCATACACCCGACTCCTCGACTACTGGTCATCCGGCTGGACCGACCGCTGGTCATCCAGCTGGACCCGACTGCCTGGTCATCCAGCTGGACCCGACTGCTGGTCATCCGGCTGGACCCGACTGCTGGTCATCCGGCTAGACCCGCCGTGCGTGCCGCGCGGGGGCCCGGCCAGCGCTAGATCACTATTTTGATTATAAGGATATGGTCAACCCCCGGTCCGTCCGGGCTGGGCGGGCGGCCTGCGCAGGACGCCGTCCGGGGCGCAGGCCCACCCTTGCACCGCACTGGCAAATAACTATAATCAAAATACGCATATGACCTGGAACCGCTGCCCTCGAACCCGCGCAGAGCCGCGGCGATCTGAGCCGGCCGCCGGACTACGAGGGACCCCGGAACTCCTGCGCACGCCCAGCTTCGCGGAGTCCGAGCCCCGTCGCGCCCGGGGGCACAGCGGACGCCCCGAGAGAGGAGGTGCCCGGCTACCGTGACCTCTGACACTGGGACACCGCAGACCCGTGACGATGCTGTCAGCCGCGCACGCGCGCTGTTTCCGCTGCTGCGCAGTGGCGCGCGGCAGGCCGACGACGCCCGTCACCTGCTCCCCGAGATGGTTGAGGCCGTCACCGCGGCCGGCCTGGTCCGCACGCTCGTCCCCCGGCGCTGGGGCGGCAGCGAACTGGACCTGACCACTCACATGGAGATCGCGATCGAACTCGGCCGGGCCTACGGGTCAATGGGCTGGGTTGGCTCCTTCCTCATCGACCACCCGTTCATTCTCGCCCACTTCAGCGAGGAGGCCCAGCACGACGTCTGGGGCTCCGGCGGACCGGACGCCCGCATCTCGACCTCGTTCGTCCCCGTGGGCCGGGTGGCTCCAGCACCGGGCGGCTGGTCGCTGAGCGGCGACTGGGCGTGGGCCAGCGGAGTCGCCTACGCAGACTGGATCATGCTCGGCGGCATGGTCCCGTCCGGCCGGGACGACCATCCCGAGTACCGGCTGTTCCTGGTCCCGACCAGCGAACTGAAGATCGTGGACACCTGGTACAGCGCTGGCCTGCGCGGCTCCGGTTCGGACAACGTGCAGGCCGACGCGGTCTTCGTGCCTGAGCACCGGACCGTCGCCATGTCGGGCCTGCTGCACGCGCACAGCCCGGGGGCCAAGGTCAACACCTCGGCGCTGTACAACCAGCCCTTCATGTCCCATGGCGGGCACGCCATGGTCTCGCCGGGGATCGGCATCGCGCACGGGATGGTGGAGGCATGGCGGGACCACGTCCGGTCGAAGTCGCACTCCCATACCCAGGAGCAGGTGGCGGCCGCGATCCCGATGCAGCTGTGCCTGGCCGAAGCCGCGGTCCGGATCGACAGCGCCGAGCTCCTGCTCCGGCGCTGCCTCGCTCTCGTCGACTCGGGAGCGGAGATCACCCTCGAGGACCGGGTCCGCAACCGCAGGGACATCACCTACGCGAGCCGCATCGTGGTGCGCGCGGCGGAGGACCTGATGCAGATGGCCGGGGCCAGCGCGCTGCGTGACGAGAGCCCGATCCAGCGGGGCTGGCGCGATGTGCGTGCTATCTCGTGCCATGTCTTCTGCAATTTCAATGCCGCTGCTGAGAACTACGGCCGGATGGCGTTCGGATTCGCGCTCAACGCCCGTGACCCCTTCTTCTGACCACAGCCGGGCGGTGGATCCCGCGGTGTTCCGCACCGTGATGTCCCTGCTCGCCAGCGGCGTCGCGGTCATCAGCGCCCGGGACCCGGACAACGGCCAGCCCCGCGGCATGACCGCCAACGCACTCATGTCCGTGTCCTTGCACCCGCCGCTGATCGTGGTGAGCGTGCGCCAGCAGGCCCGGCTGCACGCTGCGCTCCAGGCGGCCGGCGCCTACGGGGTGACCGTGCTCGGCGAGGCTCAGCAGGCCCAGGCCCGGCGCTTTGCCGGGATGCCGGTGGCCGGGCACGAGCGCGCCCCGGCCTTCAGCCACCGGAGCGGGGTCCCAGTGCTGGACGGTGGGCTGGCCTGGATCGTGACGCGGGTCAGCGCCGCGTACCCGGCAGGGGATCACACTCTGTTCGTCGGCGAGATAGTCGATCTCGGGTCGGACCGGCCGGGCGACCCGCCCCTGGCTTTTCACCGTTCCGCGTTCGCCCGGCTGACTCCGGCTACCCCGCACGCGGCGGTGCCGCTGCTGGCCTGGGAAACCGGGCTGGACATGTGGGGTTAATGCCGCAGTAACCTTCGGTGTGCGATAGCTCACACGATGGATCGCCGGTTATCGGCGGCCGGGAAAAGACCTATAATCAATATTACAATGCCTGCGAATAACGTGCCCGTTCTGCAGAGTTCCCGGCTCTCCCGGGCTGAGGCGCTGGCCCGGGAGCTCGAGGAGGAGATCTCTGCGGGCGTCCTCAACACCGGCGACCGGCTGGGGACCAAGGAAGACCTGCGCCAGCGGTTCAATGTGGCCGTCGCCACAATTAACGAGGCGGTCAAGCTGCTCGATACCCGGGGCCTGGTCGAGGCGCGCCCCGGGCCTGGGGGCGGCGTGTTCGTGGCGAGCGCCGCCGCGCGAATCCGCAAGGGACCCATGATCATGGGTTTTGAGTGGACCACCGCCACCATGGCCGATTACCACGAAGTGCGCAGCGCGATTGAGCCGATTGTCTATCGGCACGCCGGCCGTTACCGCACGGATGCGGATATCCGCGCGCTGAAGTCGATCCTGGAGAATATGGCCGCCAGCCTCGAGCAGCCTCTGGCCTACGTCCGGTACAACACGGCCTTCCACCGGCGTATCGCCAAGCTGAGTCCCAACGCGGCGCTGCGCAGCCTGTACGTGACGCTGCTGGATTTCTTCGAGAATGACCAGGGCGGCGAGGACCTCCCCCCGGTCCTCAACCCCGAGAACGTCGAGGTGCACCGGCAGTTGATCGAGGCCATCGAGGCAGGTGACATGCCGGAACTCGAGGCCGCGATCTACCGCCACGACCACCACCGGCTCGCCCTGGGCATGTTCGAGCCCGCAGCCCGGGACGGCGCGGCGAAGCGCCGGGCCGCCCCCGCGGTGCCCTTCCAGGGCCGCCAGGTCCGGTAACGCGGATCACACCGGCGGCCCGAAAGCCCCAGTCAGCCCGGCCGGCCGTGGGCCGGCCGCCGGTCAGGCCTCGCACATGGCGAGCAGCCTGGTGACGGTGGCCCAGTTGCGCGCCGTGCCGGCGCCCCGCACCGAGATCGGCCCGCCTGCCCGGGCGAGAAGTGCGGCCAGTTCGCTGCGCCCGAAACCATCCGGGGTATGCAGGAAGAGGACGCGGCCTACGTACTGAGCCGTATCGCGGCTGCCTTTCAGCATGGCCTGCCGTTGCGCGTCCGCGACGTAGTCCACCATCTCGGCCGCCGGATGCTCGCCCAGGAACACCGCGTGCACGGATTTCGGGTTCGCCTCGGCCGGGTACGGATTGTCGCGCACCACCTGCGCCAGTTCCTCGCGTGACACGACCACCACCCGTGGCCGCACATCCAAGGCCCGCGCGATGGCCGCTTCGAGGTCAGCCGCCAGCAATGCAGAGTCGGTGGCGCGTGCGGTGAAGACCACGTTGCCGCTCTGTATGTACGTGGCGATATCTGCGTGGCCGAGCGACGTCACCACCGCGCGCAAGTCCGCCATTGCGACTTTGTTGCGGCCGCCGACATTAATGCCGCGCAACAGGGCGACGTGAGTGGGCACGCCAGCACCCTAGCCGAGGCACGCTGCGCCGCGGCGGCGGGCCGGCATGACCGAAGCCAAAGACCGAGAGGCGTTCTTAGGTATTGTTATACGTATATAGTTGTCTAATGTCGCTGCGTCATGCGCTGATGGCCCTGCTCGCGGCCACGCCGATGACCGGGTACACCCTGGCCAAGCAGTTCGACCAGTCCGCCGCCTTCGTCTGGCATGCCCCGCACTCGCAGATCTACCCGGAACTGCGCCGCCTGGAGGAGGCCGGCCTCATCGCCGGCCACGAGGAGTCGCGCGGCATCCGCGGGACCAAGCGGACCTACGCCATCACCGACGAAGGACGCGCCGAACTGCAGCGCTGGGTCGCGGAGCTCAGCCCGCCGCCGCGTGAGCGCGACGGGGCCTACCTCAAGGCGACCTATTTCGAATTCGGCAGCTTCGCCAACGCCAAGCGCCAGTTCCAGGCGCACCTGGCCCATCATCGGCAGCAGCAGCGCCAGTGGGAAGCACATGTTGAGCAGCTGGAGAACCGGGACACCTCCCTGCTCCGGCTTCGCCTCGCGGCCTGGCCGGAGCACCTGCATGACGCCATCGTCGCGTACAAGGCCCACGTGTACCGGGGCCTGGTGACCCGGGCCCGCAGCGAGGTGGAGTGGGCCAGATCCGGGCTGGACCTGGTGGACCGGCTCGAAGTGGCGGCCGGGGCCCAGGATGCGGGCGGCTAGGCCAGGCTTAACCCGGCGCGGCCCGGCCCGGCCCGATAGCCTCGCGCCAGAAATCCGGCCAGATCCGCTGCCGCCGCCGGGATCAAACGCCGGCCGGCGCCGCAACCGAGCCCTTAGCCCCCACTACCTGGGCCGCCAGAGGCAGCCGTACGGTGACCGTGGTGCCCCCGGCCTCCTTCGAGGCCAGGGAGATGTCGCCGCCATGGTGTGTGACGATGGTGCGGACGATGGCGAGCCCGAGGCCGGTGCCGGGGATAGAAGCCTTCTGGGCGTTGGAGGCCCGGAAGAACCGGCCGAACAGCTTCTTCTGGTCTGTATTCGGGATGCCGATGCCAGTGTCGGTGACGCGTACCACGGCCGACCCGCTCTCGGCCTCGGCCCACACCTCTATATGACCGCCCTCCGGGGTGTATTTCACCGAATTCGACAGCAAGTTGATCAGCACCCGGTCAAGCTGGCTGGCGTCCCCGTCAACGACCAGGCCGTCCGGTGGGACGGTGGCCGAGAGGTCGAGCTTGGCCGCCGACACCGACGGGCGGACGGCGTCGATGGCTCCGGCGATGACCTCGGCCATGTTCACCGGCCGGGTCACCGTGGCGTATGCACCCGACTCCAGCTTGGCCAGGGTGAACAGGTCATCGATCAGGCTCCGCAGCCGCGATGCGCTGCGGTCGACGGTCTTCAGCATCTGGCGCTGTTGCGGGGTGACCGGCCCCGCTTCCTCTTCGCTGAGCAATTCGATGTAGCCCTCGATGCTGCTCAGCGGGGCCCGGAGTTCGTGCGAGATGGTGGCGAAGAAGTCGGTTTTGGCGTGGTCGAGCGCCTTGAGGTCCTCGACCAGGCGATTTTCCGCCTCGTACAGCCGGGCATGGTTGAGCCCGCGGCCCAGGTCGGCGGCGATCGACTCCACCGCGTCGATCTCGGCCCGGGCCCAGGGGCGGGCCCGGTGGAGGCGGTGCACGGCGATGAACCCCAGGAGTTCGTCACCGACACCGAACGGCGTGACGATGAGCGACACGATGCCCGCCTGCCGCATCGGGGTGCGCAGCCACGGCGGCAGCCGCTCGCCACCAGGTCCCTGGACGTCCTGGATCACCTCGCTGGCCTGATCGCGGAGCAGCCCACGAAGCATCCCGATCGACTTGCCGGACAGTGTGCCGCTGAACGCGTCCGCCAGCACCCAGCTGTCCTCGTGGCCAACCGGCGGGGTCACCTGACCCTCGATGATCAGGTGAAGGTAGATGAGGTCGCCGGCCACATTCTGGTCAAGAGTGGTGCCCGCCTCCTGGATGACACCGTCCGCTGTCAGCGGCTCGCGGATACGGATCCCGGCCGCACGGGCCATCGTGCGCAGCCGGTCGCTTTCGGCCTCCCGGGCGCGGAACTGATCGGCCTCGTTGGCCTGCGCGTTGACGGCCTGCGCCACCTCGCGCACTTCCGCGGACCCAGTCACGGCCGCGCGGGCCGCATGATCACCGGTGGTGAGCCTGCGCACCGTGACCGTCAGGTTGCGCAGCGGCCTGGTGACCGTGCGCAGCGTGCTCAGCGACCCCGCCAGCACCAGCAGCACCGCGATGGCCAGCGCTCCGCCGGCCCAGGCCAGGCCGGTCTGCATCGCCTGCTTGTTGCTCGCGCTGAGCGCCGCGATCTGCTCGCTCAGCAGGTCCTGCAGCCCGCCGTCGGCGGCGAAGAAAGTCTTACCGACAGCGTATTCCTCCGCAATCAGGGTCCGGGCGTGCGGGGTGCCTTGCCGGGCCGCCATGATCTGGGGGACCAGGGCGGACCACTTCGCCCCAGCCCGGGCCACGATTGCGACCAGGCCACGCAGGTTAGCTGGGGTGCCTCGCTGGAATGTGGCGAGCCCCCGGGCGAACAGGGCCTGTGACTGGCGGAGCAGCACCAGGTACTTTTGGTCGCGGCTCAGCGCGTAGTCAACCATCCACGTCCCCGCAGAACCGAAACCGACACCCAAGTCGTCCTGAGCGCTCTGGAAGGTCTGGTAGCGGCTGGTGAGCTGCCTGGTCGTCTGGTTCTCGTGGACGACCGTGAGGTAGCCGACGCCTGCGGCGACGGCGATCAGGACCGCGAACACCGAGAAGGCGACCAGGAGCTGGTTAATGATCGATCCACGTCGTCCCACGCCAGCGTTCCCCCTCTCCCTGTCAGGGCGTTGGCGAAGCCGCGCTAAGTTATGATTACTAAGAGTATCATCTCGTGTACTTAAGGTAATATTGCCTGGACAGCCGCCCGGCCCCGCCTCCTTCAGCCGCCGCCGCGGCCGCTCCGGAAACCGCCAGCCCCGTGAGCCGCGAGTCGCCTCCGATCGGCACTGCAGTTCGCAATTTAGGCATATATTTAGGTATCTGTTGACGCTATTGCTCATCTAGCCAGGAGACCGCGGCCAGGTCGGCAGCCCCCAGGGTGAGCCGCTCCTGCGCCCAGCATCCGCCCGCCCGGCCAGCACCGGAGATGGTGCTCCACGACGAAGGTGTCCGCCATGACCGAAGCACCCAGCCTGGCCGCCAGCCTGGCCGCCATCGGCGACCGTGAGTGGTCGCTGCTCATTGGCGGGCAGCCGGCCCCGGCCCGGTCAGGGCGGAGCTTCGGCGACGAGAGCCCGGTGACCGAGGAGATCATAGCCACCGTCCCCGACGGGGACGCCGCTGATGTCGGCGCGGCGGTCGAGGCGGCCCGCCCGGCGGCGGCCGCCTGGCGGCGGGTGCCACCGCGGGAGCGCGGCGCCCTGGTCGGCGAGCTGGCCCGGGTGCTGGAGGAGAACGCTGACGAGCTAGCTCTCCTCGACGCAATCGACGGCGGTCACCCGGTCACCGGAATGCACCTGGATGTCGCCATTGCCGCTGACATGCTCCGCCTGTTCGCGGGCCTCGGCATCGAGCTCAAGGGCTCGACCATCCCGGCCACGGCACAGAACCTGCACCTCACCGTCCGCGAGCCGTTCGGGGTGGTCGGCCGGATCATCCCCTTCAATCATCCGGTCATGTTCGCTGCGGGGAAGATCGCCGCCCCACTGGTGGCGGGGAATGCGGTGATCCTCAAGCCCCCGGAGTCCGCGCCTCTCTCGGCGCTGCGCATGGGCGAGTTGTTCGCCGGTGTCCTGCCGCCTGGCCTGCTGTCTGTCGTGGTCGGCGACGGGCCGGCCGCCGGCCGCGCCGTGGCGCGCCATCCGGCGATCCGGCGGATCGGCTTCATCGGCAGCGACGCCACCGGCCGGGCGATCCAGCGGGACGCGGCCGAGGTCGGGGTCAAGGACGTGACGCTGGAACTGGGCGGCAAGAACGCGCTGATCGCTTTCCCCGACGCCGACCCTGAGGCGGTGGCGGCCGGCGCCGTCGCGGGCATGAACTTCGCCCGGTCGGCCGGGCAGTCCTGCGGCTCGACCTCCCGGCTGCTGCTGCACGAGTCGATCGCGGACGACGTGCTGGACCGGGTGGCGGAGCGGATGTCAGCCATCCGGATCGGCTCACCGCTGGATCCCGCGACCCAGATGGGGACCGTGGCCACCCGCGCCCAGTACGACAAGACGCTGCGCTACATCGGGATCGCCCGTGACGAGGGCGCCCAGGTGCTGACCGGCGGCGGCCGGCCGCCGGGCCTGGAGGACGAGCGCGGGCTGTTCGTGGCGCCGACCCTCTTCCGTGGCGTGCGGCCGGACATGCGGATCGCCCGCGAGGAGGTGTTCGGCCCGGTGCTGGCCGCGATCACCTGGAAGGACGAGGACGAGGCGATCGAGATCGCCAACGCGGTCGACTACGGCCTCACCGGCAGCGTGTGGACGAGTGACATCAACCGGGCCTTCCGGGTGGCCTCGGCGCTCGAGGCCGGGTATCTCTGGATCAACGGGTCGGCCGCGCACTTCGCCGGGGTTCCGTTCGGCGGGGTCAAGCTGTCCGGTGTGGGGCGCGAGGAAAGCCTCGATGAACTGCTCAGCTACACCCAGCTCAAGACGCTCAACATCATGCTGGGCTGACGGGCTCTGGGGGGAGGCAGGCAGGTGAACGGCGCGCAGATCGCCATCGAAGCGCTCCGGCGCGAGGGGGTCCGGCTGGTCGCCGGGCTGCCTGGCACCACGGTCATGCACCCCATCGACGCTGTCGGCGGCCAGCCCGGCATGCGGTACATCTCGGCGCGGCACGAGCAGGTGGCGGCGTTCATGGCCGACGGCTACGCGCGGGCCAGCGGCACCGTGGGCGTCTGTCTGGCCTCCCGTGGGCCCGGTGCCGCCAACCTCGCGATCGGCATCCACAACGCTCATGCCGAGTCGATCCCGGTACTTGCGCTCATCGGCCAGGTGCCGGATCAGATCTACCATCGCGAGGCGTTCGAGGAGATGGACCTGGTCCGGTTCTTCGAGCCGATCACCAAGTGGTCGGTGGAGATCCATGAGCCGAGCCGGATCCCTGAACTGCTGCAGCGGGCCGTGCGCACCGCGCTCTCCGGACGGCCCGGCCCGGTGATGGTGTCGCTGCCGCTGGACGTGCAGACCGCGGAGGCGGCCGCCACCTTCCAGCCGAGCGTCCGCAGTGCCCCGCCCGCGCCGCAGGCCAGCGCGGTGCAGGAAGCCGCCGGACTGCTGGCCGCGGCGCGGCGGCCGGTGATCATCGCGGGCGGGGGCGTGCGCGGCCCCGGGTACGATCCTGGCCTCATCCAGCTCGCCGAGCGCCTCCAGGTGCCCGTGGTCACGAGCTGGCTGCGCAAGAACATCTTTCCCAACGACTGCGTCCTGTTCTGCGGATCACTTGGCTACGGCGCCGTCCCGGTCACTGAAGACCTGGTTCGCGAGGCCGATGTGGTGCTCGCGATCGGCTGCCGGTTCTCCGAATTCACCACCGGGCGGTGGACCCTGCTCTCCCCCGCCACCACGCTCATCCAGGTCGACATCGAGGCCGACAGCCTCGGCCGCTACTACGTGCCCGCGATCGGCATCTGCGCCGACGCGGCCGAGGCCACCGCCGCGCTGGCCGCCGCGGTCGACGCGCTGGGTGACGACCAGGAACCGGCCGGCCAGCCCGGCCCGGGTGCCGCCGGCCCGGGCCATCCGAACGCCGGGCCGCAGCAGTCAGCACGCGGTCTGCGCGGCCAGCGGGCGGCGGCCGCGCACGCCGCGTACCGGCAGCAGACCAGCCTGCCCGGGCCGCCGCCCGGTGCCGCGCTGGTGCCCTCCGCCGCGCTGGTCGCGGCCCTGCGCACGGTGCTCGGCCGGACCGGCGCCACGCTGGTGCAGGACGCCCCGAGCATGGGGGTGTGGATCCAGCGGCACATCGACTTCACCGTCCCTGGCACCTACTACGCCGCCGCGGGCGGCAGCATGGGCTGGGGATTCCCGGCGGCGATGGGCATGCAGCTGGCCCGGCCCGGGGACCGGATCATCACGGTGAGCGGCGACGGCAGCTTCTGGATGGTCGCCCAGGATATGGAGACCGCCGTCCGGGAGAACCTGCCCATCGTGAACGTCATCAACAACAACAGCGCCTTCGGTAACACCCGGGACCGGCAGCGGTCCGCGCATGGCGGGCGCTACCTCGGTGTCTTTTACGGCAACCCGGATTTCGCGGCCTTCGCCCGGCTGCTCGGGGCGCATGGCGAACGGGTGGAGTCAGCGGACGGGCTGGTGCCCGCCCTGGACCGGGCCTTCGCCAGTGGCCTGCCCGCGATCGTTGATGTAATTCAGGATCAGCACGAGGGCCTGCCGCCAGGTGTGCTCCCGCCGCCAGCCAGGTAGCAGGATCAGGGGCTCTCCGGCGAGGCGGCCGATTTCACCGCCCGCCCGAGGAAGATGTCGCCGAGGTCGGGGCGCCGGGCCAGGGTGGCGGCCGCGTCCGACAGCTGGATCTGGCCGGCGGCCATCACGTAGGCCCAGTCCGAGATGGCCAGGGCCTCGTGCGCGTGCTGCTCGACGAGCAGGATCGCCACGCCGCGGCCGGCCAGCTCACTGACGTGGCGGGTGAGGAGTTCGTGGGCGAGCTGGGGGGCGAGCCCGGCGGTCGGCTCGTCCAGCACCAGGAGGCTGGGCCGCCGCATCAGCACCCGGCCCATGGCCAGCAGCTTGCGCTCACCGCCGCTGAGGTACCCGGCGGGCCGGTTGCGCATCGCGGCCAGCGCGGGGTAGCGGTCCATCACCTCCTCGATGCGGGCGGCCACCTCGCGCTGCGGAAGCGTGTAGCCGCCTATCTCCAGGTTCTCCTTCACGGTCAGCGGCTCGAACACGTCCTTGACCTGGGGCACATACCCGATTCCGCGGCGGATGACCTGGTTGGCCGGCAGGCCGGTGATCCGGCCGCCGGCCAGGGTGATCTCACCGCTGCTGGGCCGCAGGATGCCCAGCACCGTCTTGAGCAAGGTGCTCTTCCCGGCCCCGTTGGGGCCGATGACGGTGGCGACCTCGCCGAGGGCGACCGTGAGGCTCACGTCCTCGATCACCGGGGCGTTGCCGTAGCCCGCGGTCACCCCGGTGAGCCGCAGGTGGGCCTGCTGGTCGCGGTCCTCAGCCGAGGAGGTAGGCATCGACGACCTCCTTGTTGGCCCGGATTTCCTGCATCGGCCCTTCGGCGAGGACCCGGCCGGCGGCCATCACGATCACCGAGTCGCAGCAGCGGTCGACGGCGGCGAGTTCGTGCTCGACCATCAGCATGGTCAGGCCCTCGTCGCGGAGCCGGGCGAGGTGGTCGGTGATGGCCTCGCGCAGGCTCGGGTTGACCCCGGCGAGTGGTTCGTCAAGCAGCAGCATCCTGGGCTGGGCCATCAGCGCCCGCATGATCTCGACCAGCCGTTTCTGGCCGCCACTGAGTTCCCCGGCGTACTGGTCCGCGGCATGGGTCAGGCCGAACTCGGCCAGGAGCGCGGACGCACGGGTCAGCAGTTCATCCTGCTGCGCTCGCCAGTACCGTTTGCCTCGGAGCGCCGAAGTGAAGCTCGCCCCCCGCTGGCCGGGCACCGCGACCAGCAGGTTCTCCAGCACGGTGAGGCGCGCGAACTCGCTCGACAGCTGGAAGGTACGGATCAGGCCGCTGCGGGCCACCTGGTGCACCGGGTGCCCGGTGATATCCCGCCCGCCGTAGACCACCCGGCCGCCGGTGGGCTGCTCGGCCCCGGCGATCAGCTTCAGCGTGGTTGACTTGCCCGCCCCGTTGGGGCCGATCAGCCCGGTGATGACGCCTGGCATGATCACGAAGCTGGCTCCCGCCACCGCGTGCACGCCCGCGAACTCCACCCGCAGGTCGCTCACCTCGAGCAGCGCGGCGGCGGTCCCGGCAGCAGCATCCCCGGCAGCAGTAGCCCCGGCGGCGGCGGTCCCGGCGGCGGCCTGCCCTGGTCGCGGCGCGGCGGCGGTCATGGTCTCACCGCCCGTGACTGGCCGGCTTCGGCCGACACGCCCATGCCCGCCCCGGCTGGGCCGGGCATGGCCCGGGCGAGGCGCCTACGGCGTTCGGGGACCAGCCCGGACGGCCGGAACCAGAGGAACAGCAGGATCAGCACGCCGAGCAGCATGAACTGGACGGCCTCCGCCACGCCCGCGTACCCGAACGACGGCAGGTACCGCAGCGATTCCTCGAACACGCCCAGCACGACCGCGGCGCCGAGCATGGCCCCGAAATTGTTGCCCACGCCACCGACGATGATCGCGACGAAATACAGGAAGGTCTCCCCTGTGCTCCAGGAGCCCGGGGACCAGGCCCCGATGAACTGGACCAGGATCGCCCCGCTCAGGGCGGCCAGCGCCCCGCCGAGCACGTACACCTTCATGCTCTCCGCCCGCACGTTCACCCCGAGCGACGCCAGCGCGTCCGGATGCTCACGCATCGCCCGCAGCCGCCGCCCCCACGGCGAGCTCGTGAGCCGGTGCACCAGCCCGTAGACCAGTACCACCACTACGGCGAGCATCGCCACGTAGAACCAGCCGTAGGGGACCTCGGCCAGGTTGAGGCGGCTTTGGAACGGCTTGGGGATCGCCGCGATGCCGTTCTGGCCGTTGAACCAGGATGCCTCGGTCAGCACCAGGGTGCTGGCGATGAGAGAGACCACCAGCATGACCATGGCCTGGAAATCACGCCGGGCCGGGCGCAGCGCGAACGACCCAACGACCCACGCCAGCGCGCCTCCAGCTGCGGCCGCCAGCAGCCAGGGCAGCGGGAACGGCAGCGTCGCCCCCAGGATGTATTGCTGGAAACTCGCCCCTGTGGACGGGCCCAGGGTGAGAACGCCGCTGATGTAGGCACCGATGGACTGGAACATGATGAACGCGAAGTTCATCACCCCGCCCACCCCGTACTGAAGGTTCAGCGACCAGCAGGCGATCGTGTTCACGCCGAAGAACACCAGCAGGGTGAGCAGGTAGTACTGGTAGGCCGAACTCATCGCGCTGCCACATCCATCGCCGTGAAGCCTTTCCGCCACAGCCCGGCCGGGCGGACCAGCAGGATGACGACGAGGATGACGAACGCCACCACCTCTTTGAGGGCAGGGGTCCATATCGCGGAGAGTTCACTGGCCATGCCGATCATCACCGCCCCCACCATCGCCCCATAGGGCTGGCCGACGCTGCCGAACACCGCCGCCGCGACGATAACCAGCAGGAACGCGTTGCCGAAGGTGAAGCTGAAGCTGGCCAGGTTCAGCGCCAGGGTGACCCCGCCCAGCCCGCACAGGGCACCCGAGATCGCCCACGCCATCGCTGACACCCGGTCCGTGGCAATCCCGCAGCTCCGGGCCAGTTCGGGGTCGGCGGCGGTCGCCCGCAGGGCCTTGCCTATCCGGGTGTACCGCAGGAGCAGGTGCAGGGCGAGCATGCTCACCGCCGCGACCCCGATGATCACCAGCTGGTACGGGGTCAGGATCATCCCCAGAAAGTGCAGCGAGTGGCCCTGGCTCTCGGCATAGCTGCGGAAACTGGTGCCAGCTACGACCTGGATCGCGTTCTGCAAGATCACCGCGAGCGCGAGCGAAACCATCACCATGGTGAACCGGGACGTTCCCCGGCGCAGGAAGGGCGTGAACACCAGCCTGCTGATCGCCACCGACACCACTGCACCCGTCACAGCGCCCGCCAGCATAGCCAGCCAGATGCCCGCGCCCGCGGCGTCCACCACATAGGCGATGAACGCCGACACGGTCATCACGTCACCGTAGGCCAGGTTGAAGATGTTGGACACCCCGAACTGGAGGGTGAAGCCCACCGCGCTGAGCGCGAGGATCGCCGACGTCACCAGCCCAAAACCAATCGCAAGAGTGAACTGATTCATGCGGCGCTAGCTCCCCGCCCCGTCAGGCGGCATCATCGCGACCTGCCTGTCCGCGCCATCGCGCAGGCTCCCATCCGGGCGGTCCGCCCGCAGGTAGCTGCCACTATCTCGCCCCCTCGGGCTCGTTGTCCATCCGCATCCTTCGGCCCAGCCTTCCTTGCCCCAGCCCTTCCCCGTCCCAGCCCTTCCCCGTCCGGGCTTCCCCAGAGCGGCTCCTGCCCGGCTGGGCCCGGGCAGGAGCCGCCCCGGCTTTCCCCTCGGCGCGGCCCTGGCCCGGCTGGCCCGGGGGAAGGGCCCTGCCGTGCCGGGTCGCGCCCGCAGGGCGGCGGTGTGCTCAGCCGTTCAGGACCGAGCCCGGAATGACCGTGACCGGGTTCATCGACTTGTTCGCCGGGTCGTAGTTGTCGAAGGAGAACGCCCGCTCGGCGCTGTGGTACTGGTTGAAGGGGAGCGTCCCGCCCGCGCCGATGTACTGGATCTGCTGGCCAGCTTTCAGTGCCGCCAGCCCGGCCGCGTAGCTGTGCACTTGCACGGCACCGGAAGCCACGGCGGTCACCTTGGCGATGAACTTGTTGTAGGAGGCCGGGGCGGTGGACTTCGCTTCCACCATGGCCAGCGCGGTGATGTTGATCGCGTCATAGTCGGCGATCGCGTACGGGTGCTGGAGGTACTGGCTCGGGTCTTTCACCTTGCCGCCCTGCTTCAGCAGCCAGTTCGCGTACACCGTGTGGCTCGGGCTGGTGGGGGGGACATAGGGCGTGATCGCCTTGATGTACTTGGCGTAGCTGGCCTGGCCAATCCCGCCGAGCACCGCCTGTATCCAGTCGCTGTTGCTGGTCCGCTGGGTGCCCAGGATGACCGGCAGATGACCGGCCAGTTGCTGGTATTCGGACAGGAAGGTCGCGGCCGACTGCGGGTCCATCTCCGAGATGATCGCGTCCGGCTTAGCGGCAATGATCTTGGCGATCTCGGTCCGGTAGGAACTCTGGCCAGGGGCCATGGTGACGTCGGCGACCAGCTTGTGCTGCAGTTTGGAAAATTCGGTCCGCATCGGCGGGACCGACGTCTGCGCGCCCAGGTCGCTGGTGAACACCGCAGCCGGCCGCTGGTAGTGATTCCCGGCCCAGTACCCGAGGGCGACGCCCTGGAGCGCGTCCGAGGGCGTGATGCGGTAGAAATACTGGTTTGTCTGCTTGTCGAAATGAGGGTCACCGATGGTGGCGAAGTTCGGGACCTGCGCCGCGGTGACGATCGGCGAAGTGGTCACCGCGTCGTCAGAGGCACCGATCACCATCACCGGGCTGGCCGAGGCCATCATCTGGTTCGCCGCCGAGGTGGCGTCGGCCGGGTCACCCTTGGTGTCAAAAGCCTTGCACACGAACTTCTTGCCGAGGACCCCGCCCGCCGCGTTGACCTCGCCGACCCCGGCTAGGCACCCGGCCATGCCGATGCCGCCCTGGTCGGCATTGGCGCCGGTGAAGGGGTAGATCACGCCGATATTCATCGCAGACCCGCCGGACCCGGAATTTCCGGATGACGAGCCGCAGCCGGTCGCAGTGAGCGCCGAGGCCGCGGCGATCGCGAGCACGGGCGTCAGCTTCTGGAGCAGTGCCTGCATTGGCATCTCCCACTTCCTAGAACGCGCCGTCGGCCGCCGAGCGCCGACCAGCCCGTGCCTTCCTGGGTCTGGCGCACCCCTGGCCCGGGCAGACCACTGCGGCACCCGGAGGTGGCAGTGGTCGGCACCCCTATTAGAGGAGATGATCGTAATGATTATAGCTTGTATGCGTCAAGGGTCACGCTCCCGGGAGAGTGGAGGTGGCCCAGGCGGCCGGCCGTGCGGATGCGAGGGACGGGCGAGCACCCTGGGGATGCCCGTCCGCAGCGCAGGGCTGGTTAAGACCGGATCACGATGGTGTTCGCCGCCCTGTCGTGCAGGCCACGCAGGTCACGGTCGGTGACCAGTGGCGGCAGCACGGCGAGCAGCAGCATGGTGCGCACGAGCGCCCAGACCAGCCCGACGGGCTTGCCGTCCAGCCGGGCCACCCGGATACCCAGCAGGCGCTTGCCCACCGTGAACCCGGTGAGCGCGGTCAGAATGTAGACCTCGACCGCGAACACGGCCAGCGTCGCCCAGCCCCGGGAGTGGAAGATGGCCAGGCCGATCAGCGTGCTCAGGATCCAGTCGATGAACAGGGCCGCCAGGCGCCTGCCCATGCCAGCCACCGACCGGGCGCCATGCTCGGGGAGGCCGAACTGCGCGCCCGGGTAGCGCGAGTCCTCGGCGAGCGGGCGTGAGCCAGGCAGCCACGCCGCCCATCGTCGCTCAGTCACGGGTCTACGGTAACCGTTGCGGGCCGGCCGCAGAACCAGGCCTGGGAGCGCGGCGCGGCACGGCCAGGCGGCCGCCCGAAAGCAGCCCTGGCCAGGCCGGGCGTGCCAGCTGAGGCACGCGTAACACGTGTGAAACACTAGGGACACGGCTCGTTAATTGCTGCCAGCTAACGTCAAGGCGCGTCCTGCCGCGAGCACGACCCCCATGCGGCCAGCCCAGCGTGGCGGTGCAGCGCCAGGGCAAAGTGGCAACCCCAGTGCCAGCACCGTTCAGGGAGGGTTGATGTTCAAGAGTGGTGACGAGGTTCTAAAGTTCATCACCGATAATAAGGTCCAGTTTGTCGATGTCAGGTTCTGTGACCTGCTGGGGACCGTGCAGCACTTCACGATCCCGACAGAGACGTTCGACGACAAGGTCTTCACCGAAGGCCGCATGTTCGACGGTTCCTCGATTCGCGGGTTCCAGCAGATCCACGAGTCGGACATGCTCCTGATGCCGGACCCGACCACGGCGCTGATCGATCCGTTCCGCCAGCACTCCACCCTGAACATGACGTTCTTCGTGCATGACCCGCTGACGGGTGAGCCGTACAGCCGTGACCCGCGCAACGTGGCCCGCAAGGCGGAGGATTTCCTCCGCGGCACTGGGATCGCTGACACCGCGTTCTTCGGGCCCGAGGCGGAGTTCTACATCTTCGACTCGGTGCGCTACGAGACCGGCCCCAACGCTGGCTACTACTACATTGACTCGGTCGAAGGGGCCTGGAACACCGGGCGCGAGGAAGTAGGCGGGAACCTCGGCTCCAAGCCCCCCTACAAGGGCGGGTACTTCCCGGTCCCGCCTGCGGACCACTACACCGACCTGCGCTCGGCGATGGTCCGCGCGCTGATCGACGTGGGCCTCACGGTGGAGATGCAGCACCACGAGGTCGGCACCGCGGGGCAGGCCGAGATCGACATCCTGTTCGGGCCGCTGCTCCAGCAGGCCGACAACCTGATGCTCTACAAGTATGTGGTGAAGAGCGTGGCCCGGGCAGCGGGCAAGACCGTCACGTTCATGCCCAAGCCGCTGTTCGGTGACAACGGCTCTGGCATGCACTGCCACCAGAGCCTGTGGAAGGACGGCTCGCCGCTGTTCTACGACGAGGTCGGCTACGCGGGGCTCTCCGACATGGGCCGCTACTACGTCGGCGGCCTGCTGAAGCACGCGCCTTCGCTGCTCGCCTTCACCAACCCCACGGTGAACTCCTACCACCGCCTGGTGCCCGGTTACGAAGCGCCGGTCAACCTGGTGTACTCACAGCGGAACCGGTCCGCGTGCGTGCGCATCCCGATCACCGGCTCGAACCCGAAGGCGAAGCGCCTGGAGTTCCGGGTGCCCGACCCGTCGGCCAACCCCTACCTGGCGTTCTCCGCCATGCTGATGGCCGGCATCGACGGCATCAAGAACAAGATCGAGCCGCACGAGCCCGTGGACAAGGACCTGTACGAGCTGCCGCCGGACGAGGCGCTCGCCATCCCGCAGGTTCCCGGATCGCTGGAGACGGTGCTCAACACCCTCGAGGCGGATCACGACTACCTGCTTGAGGGCGGCGTGTTCACCCCGGACCTGATCGAGACCTGGCTGGACTACAAGAGGACCAACGAACTCGACCCGATCCGGCTCCGCCCCTCGCCGCACGAGTTCGAGATGTACTACGACTGCTAGCAGGCAGTGGCCCCTGGCCGGTGAGCCCATCGCCGGCCGGGGCACCCGAAGGTAGTCACGTTCCAGGCGCGAGGCCATCGCTGCCGCCCAGGCCACCGGGCGGTGCCGGTGGCCTTTCGCGTCATGCCATGCTGTCAGGGACAGATCCGCGACGCAGCCGGGGCGGGGATGAACCGCGACGACCAAGTGACCATCGCCAGCCTGAACGCGCACGGCGGGGTAGACCGCCATGGTGAGCCGTTCGACGTCGAGGCGGCGTGTCATTACCTCAAGGCCGACGTCATCGCGATCCAGGAAGCATGGCGCCCGGACGGCCAGCCAGACCCGCTGGCCGCCGCGGCACGCGCCCTGGGCGCCGAGGTGAAGCACAACAGCCTGGTGGCCGACACCGACCTCGCCACCCTCCGGGTTGGTCCCGGCACCGAGCCTGGTTCCTGGGGCCTCGCGATACTGACGGTGCTGCCGGTGACCGGCTACTACGTGGTGGACCTGGGGCGGGCCCCGTGGGACGTAGCCCACCGCGGCGCCCAGATCCTCACGGTCACCACGCCGGGCGGGCAGTCGCTGCGCGTAGCCAACACCCACCTGACCCACCGGTACATCAGCCTCGTCCAGCTCCGGCGGCTCGTCAGGCACCTGGCGGGCGGCACGGACCCGACCGTGATCGTCGGTGACCTGAACATGCCCCGCGCGGCCACCTGGGCCGCGGGCGGCTACTCCGGCCCGGTGCGGGGCAGGACCTACCCGGCTCACCGGCCGCTTGTGCAGCTTGACCACCTGCTCGCCGGCCCAGGCATCACCGACCTTGATGGCGAAGTGCTCGACCCGGTCGGCTCGGACCACCTACCGATCCGGGCGCAGTTCAGGGTCGGCTGACCGGGCCTCCGTGCGCGTCCCGTGGCTCACGATCACCGAGGATCCGCGGCCGCATATGACGGGGACCCGCCATGATAACGGCGTCAGCCGGGGTTCGCCGGGCAGGCGGTAGTCCCAGGTGGCGCACATCTTGGCCAGGGCCGGGGAAATCTCGATGCTCTCCGGCGGCGGCGCGGCCGGCTGGATGCGGCCAGATCGGATGTTCTCTGAATTGTCGCCGAGCCCGAACGCGAACCGGGCGTGCGCGAACTGGCCGTAGTCAAGTATGGCCGGCTCGAACTCCACGTTCAGGAAGCTGCACAGCCCGCGCATCACCGATTCCGGGTCGGCGGTCATGTCCTCATAGCGGACGGTATGACCCGGCAGTGCGCGGCGGGCCTCCTCGACCTCGGTCATGTACCGAAGCGCATAGTCGGTGACCGAATCGAGGCTGTCAGAGCGGTCGGGGTGCCAGGCAGGATCCCACGAGGCGTGCAGGGAGGCAACCGCGGCGGCCGGGTGGCGCAGCAGGAAGATCAACCGGGCGTCCGGCCAGCAGTCGGCGATCCGCCGCCAGAGCAGAACGTTGCTGGGCGTCTTGACCACGATGACCGGCTTGCCGCTGCGCGCCAGCGCATCGGCCAGCACCCGGTCCCACAGCATGTGGTCCAGTTCTTCCTTGGTCAGGTAGAGCGCTCTCAGGGACGTCTGGATCCACCGCGTCTCCGCCCGGGCCTCCAGGTGCATCAGCGGCAGCTCGGGAGGCGCGTACAGCTGCGAGTGGCTGCCCAGGATGACCCGCAGGAGGGTGGACCCGGACCGGGCGCCGGACAGGATGAACACCGGTGCCGTCAGCATCCGCTGGCTGCTGGGCAGCGGCAGTGTCCACGATCGGTGACCCGGCGGACGCGTCAGGTGATACCCGGTAGTGCGCGCGAGCAGCACGTTTACCGGTTGCCTCCATCTCATAGGGCAGGACTTTACTTCCCTGAGCGAACTTTCGCAGGAGCGACGCGGCACTTCCCAGCCAATCCTGAGGCTGTGATCAGGAAGGCCGCAGGCGGCGCGCTCGCTGCGCACCGTTACCGGCCGGTACCTATCGAGATCTCCTGTTAATGGCGAAGTCGCCGCGCTAGGGACCGGCCGTCCATAATGGGTCCAAGGTCTCGGGATGCGCACAACGGGGGTGTCGGCCATCACCACGCCAGAGGGAGCCGGGCCGGGCGAACCGCCACTGGCGGTGCGCGTGCGCGGCCTGACCAAGTCCTACTCGGGCATACGAGCGGTGCGTGGTATCGACCTGGCGATCCACCAGGGTGAGATCTTCGCCCTGCTGGGCCCGAACGGGGCAGGCAAGACCACCATCGTCGAGATCCTCGAGGGCTACCGGGCCAGGGACGGCGGCGAGGTCAGCGTCCTGGGCCAGGATCCTGGCCACCATCGCGCCCGGCTGAAGAGCCGTATCGGCATCGTCTTGCAGTCCACCGGGGTGGACCGCTACCTCACCGTGGCCGAGACGGTCACCATGTTCGCCGGCTACTACCCGCACCCCCGGCCGGTGGACGAGGTGATCCACCTGGTCGGCCTCGACGCCAAGCGCAACGAACGGGTGCTCAAGCTTTCCGGCGGCCAGCAGCGCCGCCTCGACGTCGCGATCGCCCTGGCGGGCGATCCAGAACTGCTCTTCCTCGATGAGCCGACCACCGGGTTCGACCCTTCGGCCCGGCGTGGGGCCTGGGATGTCGTCAAGGACCTTGCCGCGCTCGGTAAGACGGTGCTGCTCACCACGCATTACATGGAGGAGGCGCAGTACCTGGCCGACCGGGTGGCGGTCATCGCGGCCGGCCTGATCGTCGCTCAGGGACCGCCCGCCAGCCTCGGTGCACGGGACCTGGCCCGGGCCAGAATCCGCTTCCGGCTGCCCCCGGGGGCTGTCCCTCCCGATGGCCTGGGTGGCCCGGCCGGCCCCGGCGGCTTCACCGAACTTGCGCCCGACGACGTCACGCTGGCCCTGCACCAGCTGACCGGCTGGGCCATCGACCAGCGCATCAGCCTGGAGGGGATCGAGGTGACCCGGCCGTCACTGGAGGACGTCTACCTCGCCCTCACCGGTACCCCGCCCGAGCCTGGCCATGGCCAGCCAGTCCCACAGGCGGCTCATGAAGGAGGCAGCGCATGAACGCGGCCGCCATGACGCTGTCGCAAATGCGTTATGTCAATAAGGCTTTCTGGCGGAACCCGGCCTCGGCATTCTTCACGTTCGCCTTCCCGCTCATGTTCCTGGTGATCTTCACCTCCTTGCTCGGCCACAACACGGTGCACATCGGCACCAGGTCGGTGAACCTATCGACGTACTACGTGGCCGCGATGGCGGCGTTCGCGGTGATCAGCGCCTGCTACACGAACATCGCGACGGCGGTGACCTTCCAGCGGGACGCCGGGGTCTTGAAGCGCCTCAACGGCACGCCGCTGCCCAGCTGGTCCTACCTAGGCGCCAGGATCCTGCATGCGCTGCTGATCTCGGTTCTGCTGGTCGCGATCACTGCCGCCTTCGGCCGCGCGTTCTACAGCGCGGACATCCCGACCGGCGCGACACTGCTCCGGTTCCTGGTCATGCTCGTGGTCGGGGCGGCCGCTTTCTGTGCCCTCGGCTTCGCGATCACCGCCGTCATCCCGAACGCCGACGCGTCACCGGCGATCGTCAACGCGACCATCCTGCCGCTGCTGTTCCTGTCCGGGATCTTCATCCCGTTCGGGAACAACGCGCCGGGCTGGATCCAGTGGGTCGCACGGATCTTCCCGGTCAGGCATTTCGCGAACGGGATGCAGGCCGGGTTCCTGGGGACCAGCTTCAACTGGACTGACGTCCTCGTGGTCGCCGCCTGGGGAGTCGCGGGGCTGCTCTTCGCGGTGCGCTACTTCAGCTGGGAACCGCGCACCGGGTGACGCACGCGGCGCGGCGAGGTCATCGAGGCGGACATGCACAACCCCCAGGCAGTCCTGAGTCATGAGCGGCTGCGCACGCTGCTCGACCCGGATCAGCCGGTAGCGGTGCTGTTCATTTCGGTACTGCATTTCACGTCGGACGCTTCGCGCATCGTCGCGCGCTTCCGCCAGTTCATGGCTCCCGGCAGCTACCTCGCGCAGCACCCAGGGAACACCTGGGCTGAACTAACGCGACTAGCTGATGCCCCGGGTCATGAGATGGCCGAGCGGCGCCCGGCACGAGGTCTCACGATTCGGCCGCTTCACCGCTGGCCAGGTCGAACTCGCCATCCTGGACGCCGGCGGTGAAGGCGCGCCACTCGTCCGGGGTAAAGATCAGCGCGGGCCCGTCAGGGTTCTTGCCGTCGCGCAGCGCGATGACCTGGTCGCTGCCTTCCTTGGAGCCCGGCACGACCGCGACCTCAACGCACGTTCCGTCGTCCCCGCCGTTGTAGGTGGACTTGCGCCAGATGGCACGGGTCAGGTCCATGTCCGGCTGCCTTCCTCACCAAGTCGATGGAAGCTCGCGTGCAACTGTCAGGCGGCTACCGCTGGCTGGCATTCACCATAGCGCGCAGGAGCCTGATCGCTGGCGGCCCTGGCACGCCAGGCCTGACCGAGAGCGGCGACGATCTCCGCCTCAAAGGCGAACTCGCCCAGCCCCACGCCCGCTCCCCCGGTCGTTTGCGTCCGACGTTAATACCCCTGTCATGAAATGGCACGACGCTGGCGGTATTTCTCTACGGACAACTCGTCCGCCCACCGGTGGCTGCCGTCCCGGAGATACGGCCATGAGCCCGGGCGGCGAGGGCATGTTCAGTAGCAGTGTCGGTACGAATCGTTATCCTCTCGGCCACGAGGCTAATCGCTGGACACAACACCAACCAGTTCGGGTCAAGCAACCGGCCTGCCTAGTCGGATAGGCACAGGCCGCCTAACGGGTTAGACTGGAGGTCCATGGTCAAGCGGCCAAGGTCGGCAAGACAGGCGCTCTCGCTGCTCCGCAAGACGGCCAGGGACAGAGGGTTCACGGTTGACCAGGTCGTCAACCCGGCCACTGGGAAACCGCGAGGCAAGGGATCACACGAGGTGTGGGCGCTCTATGACGATCAGGACACCGAGATCGCACGCGGTGCCTTGACGAAGCATCCTGGGGAGATGTCCTGGGCTGTCACTCGCGCCTTCGAGGAGGCCTTCCAGAGGGTGCTTGGAGAAGGGTGGATGGACCGATGACCCGCGACAGCTACCGGGTGACCATCAGCCGGGAGGAGCCATGGTGGGTTGCCGCTGTCGATGGTGTCGGCGCGACGGAGGCCAAGAAGGTCGCCGAACTAGAGGACATGGTTCGCGATCTCATCGTGGTCATGCGCGACCTCGACACCCCCGATTTCGACCTGGTCTGGGACTATGACCTGCCCGCCGAGGCCGCCGCGGCCCTGAAGGACTTTCTGCGTTCGCGAGTAGAGCACGAGGCGGCGGAACGCCGCTACCTTGAGGAAGCCGAACGAGCCGCCAAGGCCCTGGATGCAGCCAACGTATCGACGCGCGAGGCGGCCCAGCTCATGCACCTGTCCCACCAGCGCGTGCAGCAACTCAGAAAGCGTGGCGCGGACACCCGCGGTCAGGCGTAAGCCGTCGTACGAGACAGGGCGCTCTCAGGCCAGGTCGAACTCGCCGTCCAGCACGCCGGCGGTGAATGCGGTCCACTCGTACGGGGTGAAGATCAGCGCGGGCCCTTCAGGGTTCTTGCTATTACGCATGGCGATGACGTAGGCGCTGCCTTGCTTGGAGCCAGGGTGCGCAGATCGGGCGGATATGACGCCCAGCGATCACCCGCCGATGCCCCGACGTCGTCTGGACCTGCCGGGGTGAGTGCGTCGCTATGAGCTGGAGCTCGTGGCGTCTGGTCTGTGGGGCGGCGGGGTCTGCGGGCTGCCCGCATGGACGGCTGCACCGAGGATGGCGTCGAGCAGGCCGGGGAATCGTTTTCCCAGGTCGGCGGCGCGCAGGCGCATGCGATGGGTGCGCCCGTCGATGACCGTCGCCGTCAGGCCAGCCTCGCGCAGGATCCGCCAATGGTTCGACAGCGTGGACTTGGGGACGTCGAGACCGGCGGGTGCGCAGGTGATCTCGGTCCCGGCGGACAGGCGGCGAACCAGTTCGAGGCGGACCGGGTCGCCCAAGGCGTGCAGAACGATCGGCAACTGGAGATCCGGGAGTGCCGGGTGGGGCAGGGACCGCACAGTTCGTGATTATATCTGAATCGTTTGATAGTTCGGGATAGTCGAACTATTCTCGGGCGATGGCCCGCTTGAGCCGGTCCTCAAGCCCGGTGGTCCCGGCACCGGGGCCAGCAAGCAGATTCCCATTGGAGGCAGGCGGTGCGACTAGGTGTCCGGATCGACACTGACGGTGCAGGGCTCGACACGATCCTCGAGCGGGTGGGCGCGGTGGCCGCCGCCGGGCTCGACAGCACCTACTTCAGCCAGCTGAACTCCTGGGACGCCATCGATCTGGCTGCCATCTGCGCCCGGACAGTGCCCGGAATCGATGTCGGCACGGCGGTTACCCAGACCTATCCCCGCCACCCGCTCGCGCTGGCCAGCCAGGCGCTGACCGCCCAGGCCGTGAGCGGGAACCGCTTCACCCTCGGACTCGGTCCCAGCCACCCGCCGATCATCGAGGGCCAGTTCGGCTATTCCTACGACCGCCCTGCCCGCCATGTCCGCGAGTACCTGTCCGCCCTCGGGCCGCTCCTGCACGGTGAGCACGCCGACTACCACGGAGAAACCCTCACCGCGGTCGGCAAGGTCGCACTGCCCGGGGCCAGGGCGCCGTCGGTGCTCCTCGCCGCGCTCGGACCGGTCATGCTGGACATTGCCGGCGAGCTGGCCGATGGCACCGTCACTGTATGGACCGGCCCCGAGGCCATCGGCGACTACATCGCACCGCGGATCACTCGTGCCGCGTCCCGTGCGGGCCGGGCCGTCCCTCGCGTCGTGGCGTGCGTCAGGGTCAGCGTCACGGCGGATCCCGACGGCGCCCGCGACCGGCTGGCGGCGATGCTCGGGGCGGCCGGTCAGCTACCCAGCTACCGCTCGCTTCTCGAGCGTCAGGGCAAGTCGGGCGTGCACGAGACGCTCGTCGCCGGAGACGAGACCGTCATCGCGCGGGCCCTCCGGAGCTACGCCGATGCAGGCGCGACCGAGCTGGTCGTCAGCCTGCATGGCGACCAGGAGACACAAGCGCGCACCCTCAAGGTGCTCTCCGGGCTACAGACAAGCAGCACGTGACCGGCTCAAGGCTCTTCCCGGGGAAGACCGATTGCCGCAGGAAATGGTCGGGCTCGCGGCCTTGCTCGGGCGCCGCGCCGACGCTGCAGCGGTCGGCCGGACACGGGCGCCGTAAGGCGAGCCGAAGAGGCCGTTAGGGTGGGGAGCTATGGAGATGCGCGTGCTTGGCACAACCGGTATGCGGGTCAGCCCGCTTTGTCTGGGCGCGATGATGTTCGGGTCCTGGGGCAATCCCGATCATGACGAGTCGATCCGGATCATCGACCGGGCGCTCGATGCAGGGATCAACTTCATCGACACTGCGGACGTGTATTCGGCGGGCGAGTCGGAGGAGATCGTCGGCAAGGCGCTGGCCGCCGGCCGGCGGGACCGCGTCGTGCTCGCGACCAAGGCTCATGGCCGGATGGGCGACGACGTGAACGAGCAGGGAAACTCCCGGCGCTGGATCATCCGGGAGTGCGAGAACAGCCTGCGTCGCCTCGGCACCGACTACATCGACCTGTACCAGATCCACCGGCCCGACCCGGCCGCGGACATCGATGAGACGCTGGGCGCTCTTACCGACCTGATCAGGGCAGGCAAGATCTGTTATGCGGGCAGCTCGACGTTCCTGTCGTCGCAGATCGTCGAGGCTCAGTGGACCGCCCAGCGGCGCGGCCGGGAACGGTTCGTCTGCGAGCAGCCGCCGTATTCGATCCTGGTGCGCGGTGTCGAGGCCGAGGTCCTGCCGGCCTGCCAGCGCTACGGGATGGGCGTTATCCCGTGGAGTCCGCTGGCCGGTGGCTGGCTGTCCGGCCGCTACCGCAAGGACGGCGACCTGCCCGCCAGCCGCAGGGCCGCGCGGATACCGCAGCGGTACGACATGAGCCTGCCCGGCAATCAGGCGAAGCTGGAAGCGGCTGAGAAACTGGCCGGCCTAGCTGATGAGACCGGCCTGTCCCTGATCCACCTGGCGCTGGCCTTCGTGACGAGTCACCCAGCCGTCACCTCGGCCATCATCGGGCCGCGGACCATGGAGCAGTTGGAAAGCCAGCTCGGCGCCGCCGACATCGTCCTGACGTCCGACATCCTCGACCAGATCGACGAGATCGTCCCGCCGGGCACCAATCTCAACCCGCCTGATCGCGGGTACGAGCCGCCAGCACTGACCGATCCATCGCTGCGCCGCCGGCGTCACTGACAGGCCGGGCCGACCGTCACCGGCGGTCAGTGCGCTTCGGGAGCGGCCAGGTAGTCCTCGTCGGCGACGTGCCCGGACCAGATCGTGGTCTCACCGGTGGCCGGGTCGCGCTCCTGGATGGCGATGTGGCTCATCAGCCGGTCTGGCGCGGCCCCGTGCCAGTGCATCTCCCCTGGCCCGGCCACCACCGTGTCGCCGGGGCGGACCTCCACGACCGGGCCGCCCTCGGCCTGGACCCGGCCGACACCGTCGAGGACGTGCAGGACCTGGCCGAGCGGGTGAGTGTGCCAGGCCGTCCGGGCGCCGGGCGAGAAGTGCACCCGGAGCGATCGCACCAGGCCCGGCTCGGGCAGGACGGCGATCTCGTCCACCCACACCTGCCCCGTGAACCAGTCCGCTGGCCCACGCGTGCTCGCCCGGGACGCCGCGCCCTTCACTTCCATAGTGTCTCCTCGTCACTCGACCTGGTCATCTGCATACGGCCATGACGCCTGGCCCGGGCCAGGGCCGCCGGGGGCAGGCCGGCCAGGCGGGCGCTCTCCCTGGTGAGGTGGGCCTGATCGGCATAACCGGTCTCGGTGGCCAGCCGGGCCAGGTCAGGCGGCACTGTCATCTGGTCGATGCCGGATACGAAACGGCGGAACCGCAGCACCCGCCGCAGGGTGGCCGGCCCGTAGCCAACCGCGGCACGGCAGCGCCGGTGCAGGTGGCGCTCGCTGACGCCGAGATCAGCGGCCACGTCGGCCACCCGGGCCCGGGGCGAGCCGAGGCGGCGCGCCGTCTCCACCACCAGCGGGTCGGGCGGCCCGGCCGCCACCATGCGGCCGGCGATCCCGGCCAGGGCACACATCGCCGCATCAGGCGTGACCCAGCCGGGCAGCAGCCGGGCCAGGTCGAGGGCGGGGCCGTCGGGAGCCTCGCGGGCCAGATCAGCGGCGTCGACGCGCTGGTCGAGCAGCGCATGGAGCGGCATGCGGAGGGCCGGGCCGCCCGCACCGGGCCGCAGCCGTATCCCGGCGAACAGTGTGGCCGGCTCGAAGGCCGACGGCACCGGCCCGGTGTCGGGCCCGGCGACGAACACTCCCCGCCCGCGCTGCCAGATCAGGTCCGCGCAGCCGTCGGGCAGCACCGGGGCCTGCCCGGCTTCCCCGGCCGGGATCACCCGGACCCACAGGCAGGACACCCCGGCGCGCAGCACGGCAGGAGGCGCATACTCCCGATAGCCGGGCGACCAGTCCACCAGCACGAGACGAGTCTGCCATGCGCGTGTCCGTTTCGTTCACGACGCCCGTGCCGCCGCCCCGCTGGCGCGATCAACCTGATCCGGCTCGACGCCTGGTGGACCCGGTCAGCCGTAGAAGAGGCGCTCCATGACGGCACGGGCTCGTCGCGCCGCACGCCGGTAGTGCTCCACCAGATCCTGGGGGGTGTCGGGCGGGTACCCCATGAGCCGCGCCACCGCCGCCAGTTCAGCCTGCTTGGCCGGGATCACGTCGGACGCCCGGCCGCGCACCTGCATCACTGCGTCGCGGATCCGGGTCGCCAACCGCCACGCCGTTGTCAGCGCCGCCGCGTCATCCTCCGACACCAGGGCCGCCTTTCGGGCAGCCGCCAGCGCGGTAAGGGTCCGGGTGGTTCGCAGCCCGTCGATCTCATGGGCATGCGTCAATTGCAGTAGCTGAACCACCCACTCCACGTCCGTGAGCCCCCCGGGTCCAAGCTTCACGTGTAGCGCCGGATCGACTCCTCTGGGCATCCGTTCGGATTCCATGCGCGCTTTAATACGCCTTATCTCCCGCACGGAAGATTCGCTGATTCCGCCGGCCGGGTACCGGAACTCATCGGCCAGTGCGGTGAACCGGGCCCCAAGCTCACGGTCTCCGGCGACCGGCGCGGCGCGCAGCAGCGCCTGCGCCTCCCAGGGCAGCGACCAGCGCTCGTAGTAGGCCCGGTAGGAGGCCAGGGTCCGCACCAGCGGGCCCTGCCGCCCTTCCGGGCGGAGGCCGGGGTCGATGACCAGCGGCGGGTCCGGCGCGGGCCGGGCCAGCAGCCCGCGCAATTCCTCGGCGATCGCGTGCGCCGCCCTGGTCGCCGTCTCCTCGTCCGTGCCGGGCAGCGGTTCGTGCACGAACATCACGTCGGCGTCGCTCCCGTAGCTGGTCTCGCGGCCGCCGAACCTGCCCATGGCGATCACGGACATGCGGGTGGGCAGCGGGCCGTCCTCGCTCTCGGCCTTCTGGATCGCGGCGTCGAGCGCGGCGCCGATGGTCACCACGGCGATAACCGTCAGCGCCTCGCCGGTTTCTTCCACGCTGGCCATTCCCAGCACGTCGGCGGTTGCGGTGCGGAGCAGTTCGCGGCGGCGCAGCGCGCGGACCGCGGTGACCGCCCCCTCCGCGGTGGCGTGCCTGCCGACCACAGCGGTGGCCTCACCGTGCAGCGCCGCGGCGGGCCGCGGCACGAGCTGGGCGTCCTCGCCCAGGATCGCCACCACCTCGGGCGCTTGCAGCAGCAGGTCAGTCGCGTAACGACTGGAGGCGAGCAGCCTGGCCATGCGCTGTGCGACCTTGGTGTCGTCGCGGAGCAGCCGCAAGTACCACGGAGTGTTTCCGAGAGCATCGCTGACCTGGCGGAACGCCAGGAGCCCCGCGTCCGGCTGGGCCGCGTCCGCGAACCATTCGAGCATCACCGGCAGCAACGTGCGCTGGATCGCCGCCCGGCGTGACACCCCGGAGGTCAGCGCCTCAATGTGCCGCAGCGCACCCGCCGGGTCGGCGTACCCGAGCGCCTCGAGCCGGGCCCGCGCCGCCTCGGGGGTGAGCCTGACCGCCTCGCCGGGGAGCCGGGCGACGGCTTCGAGCAGCGGCCGGTAGAACAGTTTCTCGTGCAGCCGGCGCGCTTCGCGGGCGTGCTCCCGCCAGCGCGCGGTGAGTTCCGCCGCCGGGTCGGCGCGCGACGGCGGCCCTGGCGGAACGGCGCCGCAGCGCGTGATCTGCCGCCGCATCGCCCGGCCGAGCCTGCGCAGCACCTCGGGATCATCCGGGAGGGTGTGCGTCCGGCGCAGCTGGCGCAGCTGGAGCAGGTGCTCGACCCGCCGCAGGAACCGGTAGGCGGAGGCCATCGTGGCCGCGTCCTCCCGGCCCACATAGCCGCCACGGGCCAGTGCGGCCAGCGCGGGCAGGGTGGCCTGCTCGCGGAGTGTCTCGTCGGTCCGGCCGTGCACCAGTTGCAGCAGCTGAACCGCGAACTCGATGTCACGCAGCCCGCCGGGACCCAGCTTGAGCTGGCGGCCGGCCTCGGCGGCCGGCAGGGTGCCAATGACCCGGCGGCGCATGGCCTGGACTTCGGTGACGAAATGCTCGCGCTGCGACGCCCGCCAGATCATCGGGCTGAGCGCGTCGACATAGGCGCGGCCGAGGGCCAGGTCACCGGCCACCGGCCGGGCCTTGAGCAGGGCCTGGAACTCCCACGTCTTGGCCCAGCGTTCGTAGTAGGCGACGTGGCTGGCGAGGGTCCGGACGAGCGGGCCGCTGCGGCCTTCTGGGCGCAGGTTCGGATCTACCGGGAACAACGACCCCTCTGCGCTGCTCTGCGAGCAGACCCGGATCAAGCCCGACGCCAGCCGGGTGGCCGTGACCAGGGCGGCGGCCTCGGCGGCGGCCTGCCCGGAACCGACTGCCTCCCCGGAACCGGCCGTCTCCCCAGCACTGGCCGTCTCCCCAGCACCGGCTGCCTCCCCGGAACCGACTGCCTCCCCAGCACCGGCCGTCTCCCCAGCGCCGGCCGTCTCCCCGGATTCTGGCGGCGCGGCCACGAAGATTACGTCCACGTCGCTGGCGTAGTTCAGTTCGTATCCACCGCATTTACCCATGGCGATCACGGCCAGCCGGCCGGGAGCCGACCCAGCGGGGAGCTGGGATCGGGCGATGGCCAGCGCAGCCTCCAGCGCCGCGGCGGCCAGGTCGGCCAGTTCCGCCGCAACCTTGTCCAGCGTGATGAGCCCGGTGAGGTCCCTGGCCGCCAGGTGCACGAGCCGGCGACGGTAAGCAGCGCGCAGCGCAGTGGCCGGGTCACCGCCGACGGCTTCCCCCGGCCGGGCCACCGGCTCCGGGTCAGCCGGACGGGCCCCCGTGGCCTCCAGCAAGGTGGCGCGGAGCTGCGCCGCCGAAGGGCCGCACAACGCATCGTCGCCACACAGCACCCGCCAGTCATCCGGGTGCCTGGCCAGATGGTCGCCCAGGGCGGCGCTGGCCCCCAGGACCGCGGTCAGCCTGGTGCGCAGCCCGGCATCGGCCCGCAGCGCGCCGCGCAGGTCAGCACCGAGGGCCATCCGGGCCAGGGCGGCCAGGGCGAGATCCGGGTCGGCGGCAGCGGCGAGCGCCTCGAGCAGGCCAGCGTCGGCGCCATCGGGATCGAGCCCGAGATCCTCGGTCACCAGCCGCTGTGCGCGGCGGGCGTCCGCGAAACCCATCCGGGCCAGCCGGCCGGTGGGGGTGGTTCTGCGCAGCATGCTCACCCCTGCACCGTAGCCGGGACGGCCGCGACCGCCCAGGCGCAGGCGATACCGGTGCCCTTCACAAGCCGGCGGTTTGAGGCAATTCGTGAGGGGCAGCAGCAAGGGCGGTCAATCAGAACCCGGAGGTAACCATGTCGAATGGGACCATCGTGGCCGTTGTCATCGTCATCGTTGTCGTGGCGATAGTGGCGGCAGCGCTCGTTATGCAAGCCCGCCGACGGCGGCTCCGTGAGCGTTTCGGCCCGGAATATGACCGCGCGGTCGAGGACAACGCCAGCCGCCGGAAGGCCGAGTCCGAGCTCATCCAACGGGAACGGCGGGTCAAGGGCCTTGATATTCGCCCGTTGGATTCGGCCACTCGCGCGAAGTACGTTGATCAGTGGACAGGCATCCAGGAACGATTCGTGGACAGGCCGAAGGAAGCCGTCGGCGATGCGCACCTCGCGGTGGTCAAGGTCATGACCCAGCGTGGCTACCCCACCGACGATGGCGGCCAGATCCTCGCGGATCTTTCTGTCGAGCACGCCCAGACGCTTGATCACTATCGGGCGGCGTCGACCATCAGCGGTCAGGCCTCGTCGGGCGCCGCGACGACCGAGGACCTCCGGCAGGCGATGATCCACTATCGCGTGCTGTTCCGGGACCTGCTGGGCGAGCCCGCGGCCGACCAGGAAACGCCGGATCCAGGCCACGGCCGGACCGTCCTGGAGCCGGATCCAGGCCACGACGGGACCGTCATGGATGAGCGCGAAGACATCCACCAGCAGACCCCGAGGACGTGACCTGATGACCAGCTCGCACAGCATGCCTGAGCACCGCGTCGTCCACGAGGATGACGCCGTCCGGGAAACCCCGACCTCAGGTCCGGGTACCGCCGCCGACCAGGCTGCGGGGGACGACCCGGATGTGCTGATCCTGGAACCGGATCAGTACACGTCCGAGGACGCTCCCGAGCCGGCGGCGGAGACAGTTCCCGACCCCGTCGCCGGATCGGCTGCCGACACCGTTCCCGACCCCGTCGCCGGGCCGGCGGACGCGATATCCGAACCGGCACCCGCCCGGCCGACGAGCACGATATTCGAACCAGCGACGGCCCAGCCGACGAGCACGACAGCCGAGCCGGACACCATCGCCGAGCCGCCAGGTGCGCTCGCCACGCCGGACACGATGTCGGAGCCGCCGGGTGCGCTGGCCGAGCCGCCGGACATGTTGTTGTCGGAGCCGCCGGGCGCGCTGGCCGAGCCGCCAGACATGTTGTTGTCGGAGCCGCCGGGCGCGCTGGCCGAGCCGCCAGACGCCATGTCGGAGCCGCCGGGCGCGCTGGTCGAGCCGCCGGGCCCACCTCCGGACGATGCGTTCGCCGCCGACATCCCGCCCACGAACCCGGACTACCGCTGGCGGGAGATCCAGGTGATGTTCGTCGATGATCCGCGCGGCTCGGTCGAGCGGGCCGCCGAGCTGGCCGGCGACGCACTTCGCGATCTGAACAACATGCTGCAGGAGCGGGAGCGGAACCTGCGGTCCACCTGGCAGGACACCAATGCCGACACCGAGGAGCTCCGTATCTCGCTGCAGGGCTATCACGCTCTGGTCGACTGGATCTCTGAACTCGCCCAGCAGCGGTGATTCGCTGGGCGGCGGGGACCGGTTTCGCGGGCAGGCCAGCTGAGGCGGGAAAGCCAATCCAGGGGGAAGGGCCGTCCGCGGGAGCCTAGGCGGCCAGAACCCCCGCGGCGGCACCGGTTCCTGCACCGGGGCCGCCCGTGGACGGCCCCGGTGAGGGGATTGCACTCGGGGGGGGTGAGTGCACGTAGCTATTCTGCGTTACGCCGGTAACGTCCCGGTAGCGCCGCAATGCACGGAATGTCAGGCTCCCCCGAATCATCAAGTTCCCCTGCATCATCAGGCTCCCACCGAGTCATCAGGCTCCACCGAATCATCAGGCTCCCCTGAATCATCAGGCTCCACCGAATCATCAGGCTCCACTGAGTGATCAGGCTCCCACCGGGTCATCCGCGCGGATCCGGTCGGCCGCCGGGCTGGCGGTCGCGGTGGGGTGGCTGCCGCCGGCCGGAACGAAGCCACTGAGCCTGGCCCGGGCCCGCTCGGCCTCCGGGTGCTGCAGGTCGTCGAGCATGGCCAGGGCTTGCCGCCAGGCCCGCCGGGCCTCGTCCCGGTTCCCGGTGGCCTCGCAGGCGTCGCCGAGGTGGATCAGCACGAGGGCCTGGAGGTAGTGGGCGCCCATCCCTTCGAGCATGGCCACGGCGGGGCGCAGACAATTGATCGCATCGGTGTGCCGGCCCAGGTGATAGAGCGCGTACCCGACGCTGTCCATGGTGGCTGCCTCGTTGAGCGGGTCGCCGCACCCGCGGATCAGGTCCAGGGCCTGCTCACAGCTGCGCAGCGCCTGCTCGTGGTTTCCCAGCTGGCCATGCAGCCAGCCCACTGCGTTGAGTGCTCTCGAAACCGCGGCCTGGTCGCCGTCGACCTGGATCAGGGCCAGGGACCGCTGGGCATGCCCGAGTGCCTCGCCGAGGTTACCCAGCTGCTCGGCCGCCGCGGCTATGTCGTAATGCGCCCGCGCTTGGCCGGGCCGGTCGGCATGCTGCGTGTGCAGATCGAGAGCCTGACAGAAGTAGCCGAGAGCTTCCGTGAAGGCGCCCAGGTGGTACTTGGCCCAGCCGAGGTCACGGCAGGCGTGAGCCTGGCCAGCCAGGTCACCGAGACGCTTGGCCGCCGCGATCGCGGTGTGCTGGCTGGCGACCAGGTCGTGCCAGTAGCCCTGACGGTCGAGGAACAGCGTCAGCGCCCACGGGAGCTGCCACGCATGAGTGTCGAAGCCCATGTCGCTGGCCTGGTTGGCCGCGGCGAGCAGGACCTGGCGCTCGGCCGCGAACCAGGCCAGGGCGTCACTGGGACAGCTGATGACCTCGGGGGCGACGCCGGGCCGCGGTGGTTCCAGCAGAACGCGCGGCCGGGCCGGGTTGAGGACCCGGGTACCGGAATGCGCGGTGTGCAGGTAATGATCGAGAACACGGTGTACGGCCTCGCGGCGTTCCGCGTCGGTCTCGCTCGCGGCAGCCAGATCCACGGCGTAGGCCCGCAGCAGGTCGTGGAAGGCGTACCGGCCTGGAGCATGCTCACCGATCAGGTGCGCGTCCGCCAGCTCAGCGATCAGCGCCCCGGCCCGCGACGGCGCGAGCCCGGCCAGGCTCGCGGCCGCGGGGACGGTGATGTCCGGGCCAGTGTGCATGCCCAGCAGCCGGAACAGCCGGGCGGCCGGCTCGGACAGCTGCTGGCAGGACCACGAGAACACGCCGCGGACACTCGCCGCGGGATCTCCGGCGTCCAGCGCGTCCAGCCGCCCCCGCGCGTCGGCCAGCTCACGGGCCAGCTCAGCCAGCGACAGGCACGGCCTGGCCGCCGCGCGGGCGGCGACGATGCTCAGCGCCAGCGGCAGCCGGGAGCACAGCTCGGTCAGCTGGCGGGCCGCCGCGGCCTCGCCGCGGGCCCGCTTGCCCAGCCGGCTGGCCAGTAGCTCGCGCGCGTCCACGGCGCTCAGCACGTCCAGCGGAACCAGCCGGGCGCCCTCGATGGCGGCCAGCCCGGGCAGCCGCGCCCGGCTCGTCACCACGGCCAGGCACGATGGGCTGCCCGGCAGCAGCGGGCGCACTTGAGCGGCATCGCGCGCGTTGTCCAGGATGACCAGGACCCGCTTGCCGGCCAGCAGGCTGCGGTACATGCCGGCCTGCTCATCGGCACTGTCCGGCATGCGCTCCTCGGTTACCCCGAACGCGCCGAGGAACCACCGCAGTGCATCCGTTGGCGCCACCGGGCTGCCCGAAGGATCGAAGCCGCGCAAGTTCACGTACAGCTGGCCGTCGGGGAAGTTCCCGGCGACCTGATGAGCCCAGTGCACGGCGAGGGCCGTCTTGCCCGCCCCGGCGGTGCCTCCGATCACCGTGACCTTGACCGCGTCATCAGCGCCGGACGCCTCCCGCAGCCAGGTCCGCAGCGCAGCCAGTTCGGCTGTGCGCCCGGTGAAATGCGCCACCCCGGCGGGTAGCTGCCTGGGGACCACACCGGCCGGTACGAGGCTGGTCAGGGCCGAGCCGGGGGCAGCCAGGCGGGGATCCCCGGCGAGAATCCCGCGCTGCAGATCCCGCAGCTCGCGGCCGGGCTCCACGCCGAGCTCGTCCACCAGCATGCGCCGTGTCCGCTGATAGGTCGCGAGCGCCTCGGCCTGGCGCCCGCACCGGTACAGCGCGAGTATCAGCTGAGCATGGAACCGCTCCCGCAACGGGTGATCCGTGGTGAGCTGGGTCAGCACCCCGGCCAGCTCCGCGTGCCGGCCCTGGGCGAGTCCGGCGTCCATCCGCCACTCGAGCGCCTGCATCCTCAGCGCGTCGAGGCGCGGTACCTCGGCCGCCATGAGCAGGTGCGACGGAACATCAGCCAGCGGATCCCCGCGCCACAGGCCCAGCGCTTCGCCGAGTACATCCCAGATCTCCGAGGTACCCGCCGCCTGATGGCCGTTCCGGACAGCCTCGCCTGCCTTCATGCACAGCTCGGTGAACCGCAGGGCATCCACCTCGTCGGGCGCGGCATCGAGCACGTAGCCGGGATCGCGCGTCAGGATCCGCCGGCCGGCCACCGGTCCGAGGACGTGCCGTAGCCGCTTGACATAGTTGCGGATGGCCACCCGGGCCGCGGCCGGCGGCGCCCCGTCCCACACGATCTCGGCCAGTTCGTCATACGACAGGACCTGCCCAGCGCGCAGCGCCAGCGCGGCCAGGATCACCCGCTGCTTGGGCGCTGGAACCTGCACCGTCGCAGCCTCTGACCGGACTAGTAATGGCCCGAGTACTCCCACCCTGAACACAGTGCCCTCACCCCGATTCCGTGTCCGCATCCGGCCGCGGCCCCGGCACCCCAGCCCGGCTGCGGAGTTACAGCATAGGCAGGTAGCGGTCGAGTTCGAACTCAGTCACCTGGTGCCGGTAGTCCCGCCACTCGTTGCGCTTGTTCCGCAGGAAGAAGTCGAAGACGTGCTCACCAAGAGTCTCTGCCACCAGTTCACTGTCCTGCATCACGTTAATCGCCTCATCCAGGCTCTGCGGCAGCGGGGCGATGCCCAGCGCCCGGCGCTCGGCCGAGGTGAGCGCCCATACGTCGTCCTCGGCCCCGGGCGGCAATTCGTAGTCCGCCTCGATGCCCTTCAGCCCGGCCGCCAGGATCAGCGCGAACGCCAGGTAAGGATTGCACGCCGAGTCGACCGACCGGAACTCCACCCGGGTGGCGTTTCCCTTGTGCGGCTTGTACATCGGCACCCGGACCAGCGCGGAGCGGTTGTTGTGCCCCCAGCAGATGTAGGAGGGCGCCTCTCCCCCAGCCCCGGCGGTGCTCTCAGTCCCGCCCCACAGGCGCTTGTAAGAGTTGACCCACTGGTTGCAGACCGCGGTGATCTCGGCCGCGTGCTTGAGCAGCCCGGCGATAAAGGCACGGCCGAGCTTGGACAGCTGGAACTCGGCGCCCGGCTCGTAGAACACGTTGCGGTCGCCCTCGAACAGCGACATGTGGGTGTGCATGCCGGAGCCGGGGAAATCGGTGAACGGCTTGGGCATGAACGAGGCGTACACCCCCTGCTGGAGGGCCACCTCCTTCATGATCAGGCGGAACGACATGATGTTGTCGGCCGTCGTCAGGGCGTCGGCGTAGCGCAGGTCGATCTCCTGCTGGCCAGGCGCGCCCTCGTGATGACTGAACTCCACCGAGATGCCCATGCTCTCCAGCATCTGGATGGAAACGTGCCGGAAGTCGTGCGCGATGCTGTGCGGCGTGTGGTCGAAGTAACCGCCCGAGTCAATGGGCTGCGGCTTCACCCCGGGCGCTGGCTTCTCCTTGAGCAGGAAGAATTCAACTTCAGGGTGGGTGTAGAAGGTGAAACCGAGGTCGGCCGCGCGGCCGAGCGCCCGCTTGAGCACGAACCGGGGATCGGCGTAGGACGGCGAGCCGTCCGGCATCTTGATGTCGCAGAACATCCGCCCGACCCCGGAAGCCTCACCGCGCCAGGACAGCAACTGGAACGTGGACGCGTCGGGTTTGGCCAGCATGTCAGCCTCGTAGACGCGGGCGAAGCCCTCGATGGCGGACCCGTCGAAGCCGATGCCCTCGGCGAATGCGCCCTCCAGTTCAGCCGGCGCCACCGCGACCGACTTCAGGGTGCCAAGCACATCCGTGAACCACAGCCGGACAAAACGGATGTCCCGTTCCTCCAGTGTGCGGAGCACGAATTCTTCCTGCCGGTCCATGACTGCCCATCCTCGCTGGTCAGCAACGTGAGTGTGCCGGGATTCGGGCAGCACGGCGCATCGTCCGGCCAGGGTGCCCTGGCCGACAGTGTCTCGCGGCCGTGTTACCTACGCGTTACGAACCCCTGTGCCTCCTGACGCTACCTGCAGGCGGCCGTGGTCCGGCCGGTCCGCCCCCGGCGAGGCGCTGGGCCCGCTGCGCATAGGCTGGTCTGGTGCCAAGGCTCCGGATCGCCCTTGCCCAGACGAATTCCACCGTGGGCGACCTGGACGGCAATGCCGCCCGGATAGCCGAGTGGACGCTCCGGGCCGCGGAGCAGGGGGCCGCCCTGGTCGTGTTCCCCGAGATGATGCTGACCGGCTACCCCGTCGAAGACCTGGCGCTGCGTGCCTCGTTCACCGGCGCGTCCATCGCGGCCCTGTCCGACGCCGCGCAGCGGCTTGACGCCGACGGGCTGGGCGGCATCGCCGTGGTCACCGGGTACCTTGGCCGGCGCACCGGGGTCGCGCCGCGGGTCGGCCTGCCGGCCGGCGCGCCGCTCGACGCGGCGGCGCTGCTGCACGGCGGCCGGGTCGTGGTCACCACGGCCAAGCACCACCTGCCGAACTATGGCGTGTTCGACGAATACCGGTACTTCGTGCCGGGCAACCGCCTGCCGGTGTTCCGGCTCCCGTGTGCCACGCCCCGGTCACCGGGAGACGCTGCGTCACCGGGAGACGCTGCGTCACCGGACGACGCGGTGGATGTGGCCATCGCCATCTGTGAGGACCTCTGGCAGGATGGCGGCCCCGTCGCGGTGACCAGACAGGCCGGGGCCGGCCTGCTCGTGGTGCCCAACGCGTCCCCCTTCGAGCGCGGCAAGGACGAGGCGCGGCTCGAACTGTGCGCGCGGCGGGCCCGCGAGGCCGGCGCCACCTTGGCCTACGTGAACATGATGGGCGGCCAGGACGAGCTGGTCTTCGATGGCGACTCGATCATCGTGGACGCGGCGGGCCAGTTGCTCGCCCGCGGCCCGCAGTTCGAGGAGACGCTGCTGATCGCCGACCTCGAACTGCCCCCGGCCGACCCGGCGGTGCCGCCCGGGGAGACGCCAGCCGACGCCCATGACGGCACGACGATCACGATCCACCGGGTCACCCTGCCCGCCCTGCCGTCGCCACCACCAGCCGTCTCCGGCGCCGCCGCCGGAACGATCTGGCCCCGGCTGTCCGACATCGCGGAGATTTACGCGGCCCTGGTCACCGGTGTCCGGGACTATGTGCGTAAGAACGGGTTCGGCTCGGTCATTCTCGGGCTGTCCGGCGGCATCGACTCGGCGCTGACCGCCACGATCGCGGCCGATGCGATCGGGCCGGACCGTGTCCACGTGGTCCTGATGCCCAGCCCTCACTCCTCGGGGCACTCGGTGGCGGACGCCGAGGATCTCGTCAAGCGGCAGGGCCTGCACGCGCGGACCGTGCCCATCAGCCGCGTGGTCGGCGCCTACGAGGCCGAACTGGACATCCACGGGCTCGCCGCGGAGAACCTGCAGGCGCGGATCCGCGGGATGATCCTGATGGCGCTCAGCAACTCCGAGGGCCACCTGGTGCTGACCACCGGGAACAAGAGCGAGCTCGCGACGGGCTACTCGACCCTGTACGGCGATTCGGCGGGCGGCTTCGCGCCCATCAAGGACGTGCTCAAGACGGTGGTCTGGGAGCTGGCCCGGTGGCGCAACGAGCACGCGATCACCCGTGGCGAAACCCCGCCCATCCCGGAGAACTCGATCACCAAGCCGCCGAGCGCGGAGCTGGCCCCCGGGCAGCTCGACAGCGACTCGCTGCCCGACTACGCGGTGCTCGACGCGATGCTCGACGACTATGTGGAAAAGGACATGGGCGCCGCTGCGCTGGTCGCCGCCGGCCACGACCCGGCCCTGGTGGACCGGGTGATCCAGCTGGTGGACCGGGCCGAGTACAAGCGGCGCCAGTACCCGCCCGGCCCGAAGATCTCGGCGCGGAACTTCGGCCGTGACCGCCGCCTTCCGATCACCAACGGCTGGCGTGAGCCACACCCGTAGTGGGCCAGCTTCAGGTCAGCGCCGGGCCAGCTGAGGCCGCCGCGGGCCGGTTCAGCTCAGCATGAGCACCGCGTAGCTGGCCAGCCAGTGCGCCACCGCGTAGTCGCTGTCCAGCACGTGCGGCAGCACGGCCGTGGCATGCTGCCGCGCGGCCGCCAGTGCCCCCTCCACCCGGGCGTCGCCGGGCGGCAGGGCGCCCGCGATGCGCCGCCAGCACCAGGCCCGGCTCGCATTCAGGCCATGCAGGTGCGCGGCCTGGCTGTCAGCGTCCGGCGGCACGGCGGGGGTGAACAGTGCACCCGGCCGCCCCCACTCGATACCGGGCAGGAACATCGCCAGCCACCCGGCGAACTCGTCCGGTGGCAGGACCCGGCTCATCAGCTCGGCCTGGGTGAGCGCCGGGGACAGGCAATCATCCCCGGAGGGCTCCCAGTCGGCCGGATAGAGGGAGTCGTTGGCGAACCACGCGTCCGCCTTCGCCGTGATCGCCTTCAGCAGCGCCGGCTTCCCCGAGCTGGCCTGCCAGTCGGCGAAAGGCAGCACCCGGGACAGCCCGAAGGCACTGTTGCCGTCGGTCCCGTGCCGCACCGGGTACGCCTGCCTGCCCAGCCAGTCGAGGAAACAGCCGGTGAGCGCGTCGGCCAGCGGCGCCATGGCGGCGGCCCACTTCCGGGCGTCCGGGTCGTCCCAGGTCGCCGTCTCGTGAATCAGCGCGAGCGCCCAGGCCCAGCCGTGCGGCCGCTCGGCCTGCCCGCCCGGGCCGGCGACAAAGTCCGCCTCGGCCGCCAGCCCGACCGGGGTGAACTGGGCGCCGAGCGCGGCCCGGATGTCGGCTGCGGGGACCGCGTCCGCCGCGGTCCGGAGCAGCCGCACCAGCGCCCAGTGCATCTCCACGGATGAGTGCCAGTCGAAGCTGCCGTAGAACACCGGCGTACGCGCCCTCGGCCGGTACGGGAAGTCGCCGGGCTTGGTCATCGTATGGTGCACCGCGGCGGGGAACTCGTGCCTGATGCTGGCCAGCGCCGCGCTGGCGTACCCCGCGGCCTCGCCGCGGAGCAGTTTGCCCCACTCCTGCGATAGGTCCACGTTTACCACCCTCCGGCCTGCGGTTTCGGCATGCACCATGGATGGATTCCCGGTGTGAGGGTCTCGTACGCCTAAAGCTCCGCGTGGCCTCTTACCCAGGTCACCGCTGTTTACGCAGGTCACCACCGTGCTGGCACCACCGTGCTGGCACCACAGGGTGCGCACCGAGGACACAGGGAACCGTCAAGTCGGGTCCGAGCTGTGAACGGCCAAGCACAGATCCCCTGACTTCACCCCGGTGGGCCGGAAGGCCCGAGCCGAACGGACTGGGCCGGATGGACGGGGACAATGTCCTGCCCGACATGGGGAATCTGCCTCTGGGAAGCCACCTGAAAGTCACGCAGAGTAAGTAATACGTGACGAACTGAACATCGAGGCTGGAATGTCATGACCACCCAGAGAATTCCGCCGCCCGGCGGTGCGGGCCGTTGCCGAGGATGCCTGCCCGTTCGTCAGCCCAAATTGATGAGAATCCGGTAGTTGAATTAAATAGGAAGCCGCCATGACACGCAGAATCGCCATCGCAATCCTCGCCAGCCTCGGTCTCATCGCAGAGATCGCCGGAACTGCTAGTGCGTCCACCAGGCCACCCGTTGTGTATAACGGTTATGATGGATGGTACTCGAATGGCACTCTGCCTCAATGGTTGCGCCTTGACCCCTCATCCGCTAAAGCCATCACTAATATTCACTGGGGGCACCGTGACCGGGAAGGATTCCTCTATGCCACCGGCAGGATAGTGTCAACAACTGCCGGTGTTCACACTTACTCCAACATCAGCTTCTCATTCGGTTACGGAGCAACCGGTGGTGGCGTCAGCACCCGTGATGGTGTGAAGTATTACACCCAGATGTCAGTTAGTTTCCCCAGCGGGGGGGAATCTGAGTACGTTTGGAACGGTCGCTACTGGCACTACATTTTTGGTTTCTGACCTTGCCCGTTCGAGATCGCCATCACCATTTTCCGGCCGAGCCGCCAGCCTGCTACCGGGCCTCCTGGCAGGCTAAAGCTCGGCGTGGCCTGTCACGCACGTGATCGTTCCGCCGCCGACCCAGATGGTGCCGTCCCGGTCGCGGGAAATGTGCACCCGGCCGGCCCGGCCGAGCGCCGTTCCCTGGCTGGCCACGTAGGGCGCGGTGGCCCGCCCGGTGCGCAGCAGCCACTGGGCCAGGGAGGCGTTCAGGCTCCCCGTCACCGGGTCCTCGGTGGTGGCACCGTCCTTCGGGAAGAACGCCCGGACCTCGAACGCTTCCGGTGAGCCCGCCGGGTAGGGACCGGCCACCCCCACGTCGAGATCGACCACTCCCGGGCGCACCGCGAGGACCGCGTCCGCGCTGGCCAGCAGCACGGCGACCCAGCCGGGCCCGTTGTCGGCCCATTCCAGGTCCACGATCTCAGCCCGCTTGATGCCGAGCAGCGCCGCGATGTGCTCCGCGAGCGGCTCATCCACCGGCCCGGAGCGCAGCAGCGGGGGCGCGGCGAAGGCCAGCCCGTCCGCGGTCCGGCGGACCCTGATCAGGCCCGCGCCGCACTCCTGCACGATGACCTCGGGGTCCGCGGGCCTGCCCCCGGACGACAGCCAGGCATGGCAGGTGCCCAGCGTCGGATGGCCCGCGAAGGGCAGTTCCGTGGTCGGGGTGAAGATCCGCACCTGGTAGTCCGCGCCGGCGCTGGACGGCGGTAGCACGAAGGTGGTCTCGGAGAGGTTCGTCCACCGGGCGAACCGCTGCATCTCGCTGCCGGTCAGGCCAGCTCCGTCCAGCACGACCGCCAGCGCGTTACCGAAGTAGGGCGTGGTCGTGAAGACATCGATCTCATAGAAGGAACGCTGCACGTTAGCCGAGTCTGCCACGGTGCCATGCCAGACTTTCGTCATGGCCGCAAGTGAACCCCCTATGGCCGGAAATGACCGCTGGGCCGCTCAGGCCGCGTCATTCGGCGGCGCCGCCGCCGTATACGAGCGGGGCCGGCCGTCCTACCCGGCAGAGGCGATCGAATGGCTGCTCCCACCGGGTGCGCGGCGGGTTCTCGATCTCGGCGCGGGCACCGGGAAGCTCACCCGGCAGTTGCGCGACCGGGGCCTCGACGTGGTCGCGGTCGAGCCGTCGGGCGGCATGCGGGAGCAGCTGTCCCGGTCCGTTGCGGATGTTCGGGTTTTTCCGGGGTCGGCGGAGCACATCCCGCTGGGCGACGGCAGCGTGGATGTGGTGCTCGTCGCGCAGGCCTGGCATTGGGTCGACCCGCACCGGGCCGTCCCCGAGGTGGCGCGGGTTCTGACCGGGGGCGGCCAGCTCGGCCTGCTCTGGAATATCCGCGACGAGCGGGAGGACTGGGTGGCCCAGCTGGGCCGGATCATCCACGGTGACCACGCCCAGGGCATGGCCAGCTCCGCTCCCCCGGTCGGGCCGCCGTTCGGGCCGATGCAGCGGCTCGACGTTGAGTGGCGCAGCCATCTCGCCCCGGAAACCGTCATCGACCTGGCGGCGTCGCGGAGCTACATCATCACCATGCCCGCCGATGAGCGGGCGGCCGCCCTGGCCCGGGTCCGGCACCTGCTGGACACCCATCCCGCCCTCGCTGGCCGGGCGGAGATCGTCCTGCCCTACGTGACCAGGTGCACCCGCACCTTCCTGGCCGGGGGGCCCAGCCGGGGCCCGGTCAGCACGGGGCCGGTCAGCGGGGGCTGAGGCCGCGCAGCAGTTCGTCCACCACGCGCGTCGCGTACTCCGGGGAGATGACCTCGGGCTCGTACTTGCCGCGCACCATCACGGCGCCGACCAGCATGAACAGCGCCGCGTCGACGTCGATGTCGGCACGCAGCTCGCCGTTCGCCGCGCCGCGGCGCAGCACCTGCCGGAACACCTCGCGGCGCGGCTCGACCGCGGTCTGCTGATAGCGCGCCAGCAGCCGCGGGTACTTCTGCCCCTCGCCGAGCAGCAGGGCGAATTCCCTGGTACGCCGGGGGTCCGCGGTGTCGGTGGACATGGCTTCGAGCAGGGCGATCAGGTCCTCGCGGACCGAGAGCCCACGGGGTTCGGGCAGCGGCGTCTTCAGCGAGGCCAGAGCGTCGAGGAGGAGATCTTCCTTGCCCGGCCAGCGGCGGTAGATGGTGGCCTTGCCGACACCGGCCCGGGCCGCGACCTGCTCGATGCATAGGCCCTCGACCCCGGACTCGGCGAACAGGGCGAGCGCCGCCTCGATAATGGCCTGCTCGGCGCGCTCGCTCCGGGGCCGGCCCGGGCGGCGCGGCGCGGGCACCGGGTCCTGGCTGGACCCGGTGCCCGCGGTGGCAACGCCCGTGGTGGCAACTGTGGTGGCACCCGTGGTGGCAACTGTGTCAACGGCGGTGTTGACGTCGGCTCGCATGAACTTATCCTTCCACCGCCGCGGAAACGGCCGAGCCGACCTCCGCGGGAACAGCCGACTCAGCCTGCGGCTGCGCGCCGATGGTCACGGGTGCCTCTTCCGCCGCGGGGCGGCCGGGCATCCAGACGAGCACCACGAGGGCACCGACGAGCGTGATGACCGCGGAGACCACGGTGGTCACGTGCATGGCGTGCACGAACGCCGAGTCCGCGAACCCGTCGAGGCGCACCCCGCTGCTGCCGAGCTTGGACGCCACGGTCTGGGTCGCGGTGATCGACCCGGACGCCGCGTTCCTGGCGGCCGGCGACAGCGCGGACAGGTGCGGGCTGAGCTGGCTGCGGTAGGTCTGGGCGAGGATCGAGCCCAGCACCGCCACGCCGAGCGCCCCGGCGACCTGGCGGGCGGTGTTGGTCAGCGCCGACCCGGAGCCTGCCCGCTCCCTGGGCACGACGGACATGACCGCCTCGGTGGCCGACGGCATCACCGCGCCCATGCCGGCGCCCTGGACGAAGAAGATGGCACCGAGCACCCAGATCGGCGTGGTCGTGCCGAGGGTCTGGTACCCGACCAGTGCGATCGCCACGAGCAGCAGCCCGGACGCGCCCACCGCCTTCGCTCCGTAGCGCCCGACCAGCTTGGCGCTGCGCGGCGCCATCAGCATCTGGCCCGCCGCGAACGGGAGCGTCAGCAGCCCGGCCGCCAGCGGCGTGTAACCGCGGACGCCCTGCAGGTAGAAGCTGAGGAAGAAGAACGCGCCCATCATGCCGAAGAAGACCAGCGCCAGCGCGGCGATGGCGGACGACAGCCGCGGGTCGCGGAACAGCCGCACATCCAGCGACGGGTGGCTGAGCCGGGTCTCGTACCAGCCGAAGGCGACGAGCACGGCCAGGCCGGCCACGCTGGTCCCCAGCACGTCCCAGTGGATCCATGAGCCCTTCTCGCCGCCCTGGATGATCCCGTAGACCAGGAGCACAAGGCCGGCGATGGACGCCGCGACGCCCACATAGTCGATCCGGCCCGGGTTGGGGTTCCGGGACTCGGGAACGAGGAGCAGGATGGCCAGCACGCCCAGCGCGGTGATCGGGACGTTGATCAGGAAGACCGATCCCCACCAGAAGTGGGCCAGCAGCAGGCCGCCGACGACCGGGCCGATGGCGATGCCGATGCCGACGGCGATGGCCCAGATGCCGATGGCCCGGGCCCGCTCACGCGGGTCGAAGACGTTGGAGATGATCGACAGCGTCTGGGGCATCACGGCGGCGGCGCCGAGGCCCATCGCCGCGCGCGCCCAGATCAGCTGATCGGGGCTGTGCGAATACGCGGTGAGCAGCGAGAAGATGCCGAACATCGCCATGCCGAACGTCAGCATGCGCTTACGGCCGATCCGGTCGCCGATGACACCGAAGGTGAACAGCAGCCCAGCGAACACCAGGGTGTAGGAGTTGATCCCCCACTCCAGCTGGCTCTGGCTGGCGCCCAGGCCGACCTTCGGCTCGGCGATGATCTTCAGCGCCACGTTCAGCACTGTGTTGTCCAGGACGATGGCGATCAGGCTGATCACCACGACGCCGAGGATGAGCCATCGGCGCCGGTGAATCTTGTCGGCCACGTCCTGGGTCCGCCCAGGAAGTGAAATCTGCGAAGCCATGGTGCCCTTCATGGTCCGGGGGAAGCGGCAGCCTGTGCGCCCCGTTACCCCCACTGGTCCTGCGCGGCCTCATGCCACACAGGGAAGCTATCGATACGGAACACGGCCGTATCGGAAAAGATTCCCGCGCCGCGCCGGAAGCCCGCCCGGGATTTACGCGGGTGCCGGGGGTCCTGGCCGATCTGCGCGGTAGGAAATGCGCAGATAGGGCGCACAACTTACCGCGCTGACCCGCGGCCGCCGGATCGCCGCCCCGGGCCGCGCGGTGCACGGCGCGCCATTCGGCGTCAGCCCTTCGTAGATCACGAAACCCGGGGGGGTATCTCAGGCGCGCGGGACGTGTCATTATCTGAATGTCCGGGGACGCCGTAACGGCGCCACGAGGCGTGGAGGATTCCAGATGCATGCTTACACCGAAGTAGGCTCCGGCTCGGCCGCGACCAGCCCGCGGACCGCAGCGCAGGAACCAGCGGACCGCACTGCAGCGCAGGAACCAGCGGACCGCACCGCGGCGCTCTACGGCGGGACGGCCGGGCGGCGGGTCACCGTGCGAGATCTCGCGGCCGCCAAGGCGCGCGGCGAGAAATGGCCCATGCTCACCGCCTACGACGCCCTGACCGCCCGCGTCTTCGACGACGCGGGCATCCCGGTGCTCCTGGTCGGGGATTCCGCAGCCATGGTGGTGTACGGGCACGACACCACCATCCCGGTGACGGTGGATGACCTGATCCCGCTCACCGCCGCTGTGGTCCGCGGCACCCGCCGGGCCCTGGTCGTGGCCGACCTGCCGTTCGGCTCGTACCAGGTGTCGCCGGAGACCGCGCTGACCACAGCGATCCGGTTCCTCAAGGAAACCGGGGCGCACGCCGTCAAGCTCGAGGGCGGCCGCCGGGTGCTGCGGCAGGCCGAGGAACTCGTCGCGGCCGGCATCCCGGTCATGGCGCATCTCGGCCTGACCCCCCAGTCGGTCAACGCGTTCGGCGGCTACCGGGTCCAGGGCCGGGGCGAGGAGGGCGAGCAGCTGCTGCACGACGCGAAGTCGATGGAGGCAGCGGGCGCGTTCGCGGTGGTCCTGGAGTGCGTCCCGGCCGAGCTGGCCGCGCGAGTCACGGCCGCGGTCTCCATCCCGACCATCGGGATCGGCGCCGGGCCTGACTGCGACGCGCAGGTACTCGTCTGGCAGGACATGGCCGGGCTGACGCCGCGGACGGCGAAGTTCGTCAAGAAGTACGCGGACATGGCCGGGGTCCTCGGGCAGGCCGCCCAGTCGTTCGCCCGGGACGTGGTGGCCGGAGAGTTCCCCGGGCCGGAGCACTCCTACCGCTGAGTTCCCGGCGCTGTCGTTAGATGTCAGTGAACCGCAGGCCGGCGTGGGCCTTGTAACGGCGGTTCACCGACACCAGGTTGGCCGTGAGCGCCTCGACCTGCCCGCAGTTGCGCAGGCGGCCCGCGTAGACACCGCGGACACCAGGGAGCCGGCTGGCGAGTTCCTGCACGAGGTCGGTGGCGGCCCGGTCGTCCCCGAGGACCATGACGTCCAGGTCAATCGCGATGATCTCGGGGTCAAGCAGCAATACCGCTGACACGTGGTGGAACGCGCCGACGACCCAGCTGCCGGGCAGCACCGCGGCCGCCTGCTGTGCGGCGCTGCCCTCCTCGACCGGCAGCGGGTAGGCACCGCGCCCGTCGAACCCCAGCGGGTTCACGCAGTCGATCACGATCTTTCCGCTGAGAATGTCCGCGAGCGAGGCGAGCAGTTCCCGGTGCCCGTCCCAGGGCACGGCCACGATCACCACATCCGCCTCACGGGCCGCGTCAGCGTTGGCCATGCCGCGGATCCTCCGGTCCGGGCCGAGCGCCTCGGCCGCGGCCACCGCCCGCTCGGCGCTGCGTGACCCGATGATCACTGGGTTGCCCGCGAACGCGAACCGGTGCGCGAGGCCACGGCCCTGCTCACCGGTGCCGCCCAGGACCGCGATCACCAGATGTGCGACGTCCTTGGTGATAACGGGTGATCCCTGCTCTGCGGCCATTCCCCGATCCTGCCAGAACCTGTCCCGGCGGTGGCACGATGGACCCCATGGACGGGGGGCAGGTGGCGGCGCTGCGCACGCTGCTGGCCAGCAGCGGCTGGCTGGAGCGGACCGCGGAGTTCGCCCGGGCCCTGCGCCGCTCGTCCCGGACCCCCGGCGGGTTGCTCGTCGTCGGGACACCCGACGCGGAACCCTGGCACCTGACCGCGCACCTGGACGAGGAGAGCCGGATGAGCGGGGCACCGGAGCTGGCACCCACGCTCCTGCGCTGGAGTCCGCCCCCGGATGCGCCGCCTCACCTGCGGGTCGACCTGACCCGGCTGGACGAGGTCCGGGCCGGCGAGACGCTGTTCGTGGTCGGCGCGCAGGCCGCTCCCGAGGCTCTGCTGGAACGGGTGCACAGCATTCGCAAGGTCGCCACCATCCTCGCCCTGGACCAGGGTGACCCAGAGCTGGAGCAGTTGGCCCACGAGGTGCTCACGGTGCGCCCGGGAACCGCACCGGTGTCCTTCGACGCGGCCCAGCACCTGGTCAGCTCGGCGGCGGGGGCGGCGGGCGACTCGCGCCGGGCCGGGCTGCGGGAGCGTCTCGGCCGGCTGCTCGACATGGTGAGCGGCCCGTCACCCGGGTAAGTGACTATTGTTGATCTTCAGTGGCGGGCGCGGCGATACGGGAGTAGCGGGGCGCGGCGATACGGGCCCGGGGCGATGTGGCCCCGGGGGCGATGTGGCCCGGGGGGGCGATGTGAACCTGGCGTGGGCGGCCAGCGGTGCGGTCGCGGGCTGGGGGGTCGGCGCCACGCTGCACGGCGCGGTCTTCCGGCTGTCGGTGCCGGGCGGCGCCCCGGACCGGGCCGACTGCCCGCGCTGTGCTGCGCCGCTGCGCCCCTGGCCCGCCAGCCGGTGCGGGCATTGCGGGCAGACTCTGGGCACCCCGGTGGCGCTCGAACTGGCCACCGCCGCGGTGCTCGCGCTGCTTTTCGGCCGGTTCGGCGGGCAGCCGGTCACGCTGGCGTTCGGTTTCCTGGGCGCACTCGGGGTGGCGCTGGCCGCGATCGACATCGGGGTCCAGCGGCTGCCCGACCGGCTCACCCTGCCCGCCTATCCGGTATTGATCATGCTGCTCGCCGTGGCCGCGCTGACCGGGCATGACATGACCGCGCTGATGCGGGCGCTGCTCGGTGGCCTGGCCCTGGGCGCCGGTTACCTGCTGCTCGGGCTAGCGCGCCCGGGGCAGCTCGGCGGCGGTGACATCAAGCTCGCGGGCCTGGTCGGGCTGGTGCTGGGGTGGCTGGGATGGCCGGCCCTCCTCAGCGGGGCCATCCTCGGTTTCGTGCTGTCCGCGGTGGCCAGCCTGGCGCTGCTGGCCGCCCGGCGGGTCACCATGCGCAGCGCGATCAGCTTCGGCCCGTTCCTACTCGGCGGTGCCCTGCTCGCGATCCTGGCCAGCGGCGGCCAGGCCGGTTCTCACTTCCCGTGACCAGCCTAGAAAAGGCCGGGCAGCAGCGCCGCGGTGTGGGCCCGGTAGCCGCGATATCCCGGCAACGCCCGTAGCAGCAACTGCTCCTCCCGCAGCGCCCGGTACCCCTGCAGGACACAGAATCCGAGCCAGACGGCGAACGCCGTGAGACTCCCGGCAGTAAGGGCGAGCCCCAGCGAGGACACGATCTCGCCGGTATACAGCGGGTGCCGCACCCACCGGTACGGGCCACCGACGACGAGCTTTCTGGCCTGCGCGATCACGGACAGATTCCGGCCCAGGGATCGCAGCGACCACACCGCCCACCCGGTGCCGGCCGCCAGCAGTATGTCTCCGGCCCACTGCTGGACGGCGCCGGGCGGCGTCGCACGCAACAGCGGGAACGCGAACGGCGTCAGCATGGCGATCACCGCTGCGGCATGGGCCGTGACCGACCGGCCGGTGGCCATGGCCGGGCCGCGCCGCAGGTAACCCCAGATGATCAGCGCGTAGAAGGCACATACGAGGGCCGTGGTGAGCCACTGCAGCGCTCCCCCGCCGCCCCTGCTGCCGTCGCCACGGACGAGCGCGGACCCGTCGAACAGCAAGAACACCGCCGATGACGGAACCATGATCAGCCTGCCCGAGTCGAGCCAGATCCGGCCCGCCATGGAGGTCATCAGGGCCCGGTCAGAAGCCCGAGTGCATGATCAAGATCGCACCGGGCCCTATGACGACGATGAACAGCGCCGGGAACAGGCAGCCGATGAGCGGAATGAGGATCTTCACGGGTACCTTCTGCGCCTTTTCCTCGGCCCGCTGGCGGCGCTGCAGCCGCATCTCCTTGGACTGCTCGCGCAGCACGTTCGCGATGGGAATGCCCAGTTCACCCGCTTGGACGAGGGCTGACACGAACCCACGCAACTCGGCGACGGTCGTCCGGTCAGCCATCGCCCGGAGCGACTGAGTGCGGGACTTGCCGATCTGCATTTCCTGCAGGGTCCGGGCCAACTCGTCGGCCAGCGGTCCCTTGGTGTTGTACGCCACCTTGGCCAGCGCGGCGTCGAATCCGAGGCCGGCCTCGACGCACACCGTGAGCATGTCCATGGCGTCGGGCAGGCTCATCTGAAGCCGCGCCTGCCGTTTCATGCCCACGTTGGTCAGCAGCAGGCTGGGCACATAGAACCCGACCGCCCCGCCGATAACGACGGCCAGCGCCGCCAGGGCGGGCTTGTGCACCTCGGCCAGCCCGCCGAGCCCGGCGACCACGAGGAGACCGAGTGCCTTCGCCGCGAGGATGCGGTCCGCGTTCCAGCGCTTCGGGTTGCCGGCCATGTCGAGCTTGCGCTCCAGGGCCGGGACGGCTCCGGAAGGCGAAAGCCGCAACGCTATCGCCTTGAGCCAGCCCGGCGGGGCGGAGATCTGATCGGCGGCGTCCTGGCCGGCCGCCTCAGTGCGCTTGGCGTAATGGTGCTCGATCGCGGCCACCGCACGCGCGATCCCGCCTGGCCCCGACTTGGCGGGCACCGCCACCACCACCACCATCACGATCGCCAGCGCGAGCGCGCCGAGCGCGCCGGCCAGGAGGACACTAGAGGACACCTTTTACACCTCCACGTTGACCAGCTTGCGCATCCACAGGATGCCGACCGCGATAAACACGAAGAAGCCCACGAGCATGCCGATCCCTATCGCGGTGGTGTAGAGCGGGCGCACGTAGGACCGCGAGGTGAGGAACAGCCAGCCGCCGACCCCCAGCGGCAGCGCCACCAGGACGTAGGCGGACAGCCGCCCCTCGGCGCTGAGCGCCCTCACGTGCCGGCGGAGACTGGCGCGGTCGCGCATCGTTTCCACGGTGCTGCCGAGCACCTCGGCCAGGTTGCCGCCGACTTCGCTCTGGATGCGGATCGCGATGACCGTCCACCGCAGGTCGGCCGAGTCCATCCGGTCCGCGATCGCGTCCAGCGCGTCCTCCAGGCCGACCCCAACGCGGGACGCGGCCAGCGCGCGCGAGAATTCAGCCGCGGCCGGCTGGGTGTTCTCCCGCACTACGGCGTCCAGTCCCTGCGCCAGCGAGAACCCGGAGCGCAGCGAGCCAGCGATGAATTGCAGCACGTCGGGCAGTTGAGTGCCGAAGCCAGCGCGGCGCTTCTTGACCCGGAAGTTCAGGGCGAACCGCATGCCCAGCCAGCCGAGCAGGCTACCGGCCACGATGGCGATGAGGGCGCTGCCGAAGACCACGGTCAGCGCGACCGCGAGCGCCGCGCTCACGCACACGCCGATCAGCACCCACTCGGCGGGTTTACGCCTGCTTCCAGCCAGGTCAAGCCGCTCGGTCAGGTGCGGCTCGACGTCGCGGAACTTCAGCACCGGCGCCACCCAGTGACTGGCGAAGCGGGCCATGGCCCCATCGGTGGAGGCGGGCGCGTGCCGTGTCCCGTAACGCTCGATCTGCTGTGCGGCGCGCCTGACCCGGTGATCGGGGCGTACCGCCCCGATCAGGAGCAGCCCCAGCACGAACAGGCCCACGAAAATGACGGCCAGCACCGCGGTCAGCGACATGGGCCACCGCCGGTGACGGCCAGCGCGAACCAGGCGGCGCGCCGCACCGGGCTCCTGATCATCGTTCGAACTCCTGCAAGCCCATGGCCTGCGGTGAAAGGATGACTCCCCGGTCAGCCAGCGCCTCAAGGAAGTGGGGGCGCAGGCCGGTGCTCTTGAGTTCACCCCGGTAGGCGCCGTGCTCATCCATCCCGGCGCGGAAGTCGAACAGGAAAATGTCCTGCAGGGTGATGATTTCACCTTCCATGCCGGTGACCTCCGTAATGTGCGTGATACGCCGGGTGCCGTCCTTCAGCCGTGACTGGTGCACGATCAGGTTGATGGCCGAGGCCAATTGCTCGCGGATGGCGCGCTGAGGCAGGTCGACCCCGGCCATCAGCACCATCGTTTCCATGCGCGCTATCGAGTCGCGCGGCCCGTTCGAGTGCACGGTGGTAATCGAACCGTCGTGGCCGGTGTTCATGGCCTGCAGCACGTCCAGCGCTGCGCCGTCCCGGACCTCGCCGATGATGATCCGGTCCGGCCGCATCCGCAGCGTGTTGCGTATCAGGTCACGGATGGAGACCGCGCCCCTGCCCTCGATGTTGGCCGGGCGTGCTTCCAGCCGGAGCACGTGCTGCTGGCGCAGTTGCAGTTCCGCCGCGTCCTCGACGGTGATGATCCGCTCGTCGGCGGGCACGAAGGAGGACAGCACGTTCAAGGTGCTGGTCTTGCCGGAGCCGGTGCCGCCGCTGATCAAGATGTTCAGATGGCCGCGCACGCAGGCTCGCAGCAGTTCAGCCGTGGGAGCGGTCAGGGTGCCGAACCTGATGAGATCCTCCACCCCGAACGGATCGGTGGAGAACTTCCGGATCGTCAGTAGTGAGCCGTCCACCGCCAGCGGCGGGACCACCGCGTTGACCCGGCTGCCGTCGGGCAGCCTCGCGTCCACCATGGGGCTGGCCTCGTCCACCCGGCGGCCCACCCGGGCCACGATCTTGTCAATGGTGCGGCGCAGATGGCTCTCGTCCGCGAAGGCCGCTTCCACCGGGTACAGCCGGCCCGAGCGCTCGACATAGACCTGGTCGTAGCCGTTGACCATGATCTCGGACACCTCCGGGTCACGCAGGTACGGCTCGAGCGGCCCGTGGCCGAGGATCTCGTCCGCGAGATCCTGCGCGACCCGCATCCGGTCGGCCGCGGTCATCGGGGTCTGGTCGCGGTCCAGCACCGTCTGGAGGGCGTCTGTGACCCGCAGTTCCAGCTCACTCTGGCTGAGATGCGCGTCGTAGAGCCTCGGCCCGAGCGTCTCAAGCAACGAGTCGTGAACGCTGCGCCTTACCTCGGCGAACGGGTCGGCCTCACGGGCGGTGCGGCGCGGTACACCATGCTGAACATTGGCGGCTCCAGGCGGCTTCCGCTGCGCGAGCCGGTCGGACAGGCTCATGCCGACCGCCATTTGCCCAGGCGCAGCCGACCGCCGCGGGGGACGGGTGCGGGCAGCAGACGTTCCCGCGCCAGCTTGGTGATGGCCTGGCTCACCGCGTGCCCGGGGCTGGCCACAGTGATCGGTATCCCGTTGTTGACCGAGATCGGAACGGCCCGGCTGGCGGGGATCTCCGCGGTGATCGGCGAGCCCAGCACCCGCTCCACGTCCTCCAGGCTGAGCAGCTTGGCGTCCGCGCGGTTGAGCACCAGGGACCGGATCTCCGCCGGATAGGAGAGCATGTCCAGCACATCAAGCACGACGCGGAGGTTCTTCAGCGCTGGCACGTCGGGGGTGGTGAGCAGCATGTGGTGGGCGGACGCGTCCAGCGCGGTGAGCACGTGCTCATTGATCTGCGGCGGGGTGTCCACCACGACGTAGTCGAACATGCGGCGCAGCACCGCGAGCAGCTCACCCACCAGCGTCGCCGTGATCTTGTCCGCGTCACCGGGGGTAGCCGGCGCCAGCAGCATCTCCAGTCCTGGCCGGTAGGGGGTCAGCAGCGAAGCGGCCCCGGTGGCGTCCACGCGCCCGGCCATGGACACCGCGTCGGCCATGCTCCGCACCGGGTCGAGCAGCACGCTGATCGCCACGTCGCCGGACGCCAGATCAAGGTCAACCACGCACACCCGGTTGCTGCCGCCCTGGGCGAGGACCACGCCGAGGTTGACGGCGAGCATCGTCTTTCCGACGCCGCCCTTGGCCGTGAACACGGTCACGATCTGCCCCTCCGTCTTCGGCGCGCTGTGCTCGACGGTGGTCGCCGCGAGCATGCGCCACGACACGTCGCGGGAACGGCGGCAGGCGGTGGCCAGCGCGGCGGTATCGTCGGTGGCAACCACCTCGCGCACCCCCGCCTGCAGCGCCTTGCTCAGCACGGCCACGTCCACGTGGTCGCGCACCAGAATCACACCCACCGCCGGCCGGACCATCCGCAGTGCCGACGCGAACGCCAGCGCCTCGTCGGTCGCGGTCTGCGGCCCGACCACCACCAGGGTCTCGGCGGGATCGCCGTCCAGCATGTTGGCCGCCTCTTCCAGGCTGTCCGCGGCGCGCACTTCACCACCGACGCTCTGGATCAGTCCTTCGGCGCTCGCAGCCGGTTCGCAGAGGATGGGCATTATGTCCGCACACCCGGGCCGGGAAGAGAGGCGGCGACCTTGATGGATCCGTTGGTCTTCGTGGTGGTGGGCTTGGGCGGCAGACTGGGCTTCGTGGGAGCCGGGGTGGGGGTCGGGCTCGGCGTGGGGGTCGGGGACGGGCTCGGCGTGGGGGTGGGCGTCGGGGACGGGCCGGGGACGCTGGCCAGCAGGCGCCCGATATCCGCGTTGGTCCGGGAGGCGGTACTGAGCAGCGCCAGGTACGGCAGCCCGGTCACGCTCACCTGGATGAGCCGCTCGGCATCGGCCTGGCTGACGGCCAGGGTCACCA